>NZ_JQNA01000002.1:1252742-1565928 GCF_000745015.1 Burkholderia sp. 9120
GGCGCGCGGCAATGCACCGTTTTTCTTTCGACGCAAGCTCGCTTGCGTCTGCTTTCGAAGCCACTGGCTTCGCCGGTTTAAACTCGACGGATTGCGTTCTCGCGCGTCCGTCATTCGTTGATGTCTAGCATGCACACGGTAGTTTTCGGCTGGTTCGGCGGGTCGGCCGTCTGGTTCATTCCTCTTTTGTGGCGTCTCGTGAAGTCGGTGCTGCCGGGCGGCGCGGGTTTGCGCGGTCCGGGCACGATCCGGCTGTGGCTCGGCTTCGTCTGCGTGATGGTGGCGAGCTGCACGCTGGAGGCGTCGCTGCTCGACGTGGTCGGCGTGAACGGTGTCGGCCACGCGCTGGCCGCGGGCTTCGGCCATCTGCTCGGGCATATCGGCACGCCGCTCGCGGCGCTGGCGCTGCTCGGCATCAGCCTGCCCTGGCTGATCGATTTCCGCTGGCGCGATGTCGCCGTGTGGGCCGACGGCGCGTTCGGGCTGGGCTTGTCGCGCGGGCTGGCTAAACGCGATGAAGAAGCGCGCCGTCATCGCAGCGTCGATGAGGGTGTGTCGTCGCATGTGTCGCCGACGACTAATACGATGGCGCCCAAGACTAACGGGCGTTACGCGCGGCCGACGGTGTGGCGGCCGCCCTCGCGTGGGCGTGGGGCGGATGTGGCGGCGGGTGCGGCGGGTGCTGCTGCGGCGGCTAAGGATGCGGCGGCGCGGAATTCCGGCGCGAGCTGGCGTGCTGGTGCGACGCCGTCGCGGGCCCGCGCGGCGCAGCCGGCGGAGCCGGTGCTGCGCACGGGTGTTGCGACACCGCCGCGACAAGCGCAGATGCCCGCGCAAAAGTCGGGCGCGGATAAGGCTGCGTGGATGCCCGCTGAGCCGGTTGCGCCGGCGGGATGGTTGCGCGAGCAAAGGTCGGCGGGATCGGCGGCGGGTACGGCGGGGTTGGCTGGTGCTGCCGGATTGGCCGGTGCTGCGGGTTCGGCTAGCGCGTCGGGATTGGCTGGTGCCTCAGGTTTGGCCGGTGCTGCGGGCGCCGCGAATGCCGGCGGTTTGGCCAGCGCTGCCGGTCTGGCGAGCGCCGCAGGTTTGGCAAGTACCGCAAGCTCTGCTGCCGCTCAAACCAGCGCCGCGAGAGCTGCCCAGACCATGACTGCGGCTGCGACACGCGCCACGCCTCGCACTGCTGGGCCAGCTCTTACAAGTTCACCCGCGAACACGTCTGCGGGTTCCGTGAGGAACGCCACAGTTCAGACGGGTCGTCCGTCGACGGGCCAAAGTTCCGCGAATCCGGCGGGTCCGATCAATCGCGCTACCGTGCAGCGACAACCGTCCCCAGTTGCGCCGCGTGCCGACATCGCAATGTCGACGGCAAGCACACGCCGCCCCGGCGCGTCCGCATACACGCGGCCCATGCCGACGACGCAAAAAGTCGCACCGCCCGCGAGCGTCGAGGAAACGCTGCGCAGCATCGCCGAAAACACCGCACGCTGGACCGACATTGCCGGCGTGAGCCTCGCGCGCACGAGCGGCGCGGAAAATGCAAAGCTCGGCACGGGGCCTGCGAATACGGCGGTCTCGGCTGCGGCCGAAGCTGAGCATGGTCAACCGGCGCAACCCACAGTTGAAACGGCGCAGGCTGAAGCTGCGTCCGCGATATCGCCTGAAGCACGGCATGCGGATAGCGCATTCGATGCGCCGCTTGGCGCGGACGCTCACTCTGATATCGAAGCGGAAGCAGATGCTCACGCCCGCGCTGACACCAAAACCCACGTCGACACTGACGCCAACGCCGAACCCGTCGTGCAATGGCCGATTGAACCGCCGGTCATTCAGCCACCGTTGACGGCCGCGCCGGCATTCGCGCCGGTTGTAGCGCCCGCATCGGCGACGGATGCGCCTGTGGCCGGATCCTCGCCAGCGACGACGTCCATGACCGACACATCGCCAGCGCCGACATCCGCGGCTGAATCCTCGCGCGCACCGGCAACGCCGCCGACGCCCGTGACTTCGTTCATCCCCACGGTTGCCGTTGCGCCCAATTCGCAGTCGGCCGCGTCTGTCGCAACGCCCACGCCGTTCCAGATCTTTGCGGCCCGCCTGCAACAGAGCGAGACCTCCGACAACGCGTCTCCGTTAGACGACGCGGAAAACGCAGAAAACGCAGAAAACGACGCAACGCCATCCGTCGCTCACACGGAAGCCTTGACGAACACCAGCGTCGAAGATGCGCACCCGGCCGCCCAGTTCTCGGCGCGTGCACACGTAGCGACATCGGAAACCGCAGCGCCAGTTGGGAACGCGGCAACAACGCACCCGGCAGATGCCGAGCCAGTCGCTCAGCCGCCATCCACAACGCCGGCGCCGGTTGCCGAGGTCGTCATTCCGAAGCCGCTCGCGCCCTGGGAAACCGTCAACAGTGTTGCCGCGTCGTCGCACGCGGCGCTGTCAGCGAGCGAATCGCCTGCGCGCAGCAACGCACTGTCGGAAACATCGGTGCCGCCGCATCAAGTCACGCCGTCGTCGCCGCGCATCGAGAGCCCGAGTGACAACGTGGCACCACGCGCAGCGGAACCGGTGGACTCCCCTGCCCCATCCGTTGCATCGGAGACATCCGAATCGTCAGCGGCCCATAGCGCGGCGGACGTAGTCGCCGCCGTGCGGCCGACCGACGTCCCTCCGTCTGCTTCGAACGTGGTCCGCTTCCCGTTCGCGGTGCAGGCCGCGCCGGTCGATTCGAGCCCGATCGTCGTCGAAGCCGCCGACCCGTCAGCGCAAGCAGGCATAGCTTCGCAGTCGGCATTGCCCGCCGGACACGTCGAACCCATCGAAGCCATCGAGCCAAACGAACCGATCGAGTCCAGCGAACCGGCCGAACCCACCGAACCCCCCCCGCCACCCAGCGCCCACCCGTACGCGGCCACAGCCCCGCCAACGGTTTCGAATTCCGCGCGCCCGCCGCATCGATGGTCGAACTCCCGACCCTCGACCTGCTCGCGCCCGCCGACATTGACATCGAACCGGTCTCGGAAGAAAAGCTGATCGAAACCGGCCTGCTGATCGAACAGCGTCTGCAGGAGTTCAAGGTGCCGGTCACCGTGGTCGGCGCATCGGCCGGTCCGGTCATCACGCGTTTCGAAGTCGAGCCGGCGCTCGGCGTGCGCGGCAGTCAGATCGTCGGTCTGATGAAGGATCTGTCGCGCGGCCTCGGCCTCACGTCGATCCGCGTGGTCGAAACGATTCCCGGCAAGACCTGCATGGGTCTCGAACTGCCGAACGCGAAACGGCAAACCATCCGTCTGTCCGAAATCCTCGAAGCAAGCGTCTATCAGAACTCGCATTCGCAACTGACGCTCGCGATGGGCAAGGACATCACCGGCCATCCGGTGGTGGCCGATCTGGCGAAGGCGCCGCACATGCTGGTCGCGGGCACCACGGGGTCGGGCAAGTCGGTGGCGATCAACGCGATGATCTGCTCGCTGCTCTACAAGGCGACGCCCGAAGAAGTGCGCCTGATCATGATCGACCCGAAGATGCTGGAGCTGTCGGTCTACGAAGGCATTCCGCATCTGCTCGCGCCGGTCGTCACGGATATGAAGCTGGCGGCCAACGCGCTGAACTGGTGTGTCGGCGAAATGGAAAAACGCTACCGCCTGATGTCCGCGGTCGGCGTGCGTAACCTGCCCGGTTTCAACCAGAAAATCCGCGACGCCGAAGCCAAGGGCAAGAAGCTCGGCAATCCGTTCTCGCTGACGCCGGAAGCCCCCGAGCCGCTCGCGCCGCTGCCGCTGATCGTGGTGGTGATCGACGAGTTGGCCGATCTGATGATGGTGGCCGGCAAGAAGATCGAAGAGCTGATCGCGCGCCTCGCACAGAAAGCGCGCGCCGCCGGCATCCACCTGATTCTGGCGACGCAGCGGCCGTCGGTCGACGTGATCACCGGCCTCATCAAGGCAAACATTCCGACGCGCGTGGCGTTCCAGGTGTCGTCCAAAATCGACTCGCGCACGATTCTCGACCAGATGGGCGCGGAGTCGCTGCTCGGTCAGGGCGACATGCTGTTCCTGCCGCCGGGCACCGGCTACCCGCAGCGCGTGCACGGCGCGTTCGTCGCGGATGAAGAAGTGCATCGCATCGTCGAATACCTGAAGCAGTTCGGCGAGCCGCAATACGAAGAAGGCATTCTCGATGGTCCCGCCACCGACGGCGGCGCGGCCCAGGACCTGTTCGGCGAATCGCCCGACGCGGAAGCCGATCCGCTTTACGACGAAGCGGTCGCCTTCGTGGTGCGCACGCGGCGCGCGTCGATCTCGTCGGTGCAGCGGCAATTGCGCATCGGCTATAACCGCGCGGCGCGTCTGGTCGAGCAGATGGAAACCGCTGGGCTGGTGTCGGCGATGGGCATCAACGGCAGCCGCGAAGTGCTCGCGCCAGGACCTGCGGAGTAACTTCGGGGTCACTGCGCGATCGAAAGCGAAACACGCAGCCAAAGCAAAACGGGCCGCTCAACTGAGCGGCCCGTTTTTTTATCCAGCGCGTGAGATCAAGGGAAATCAACTCACGCTGCCTCGACGCTCACGACGGCGACACCAGCTTGAAGTCCACCGGCGAATCGATCTCGATCCGCTTCGGGTTCGCCTCGAGCAAGCCGCTCTGCTGATCGCGTTTGAACACATACACCGTGCCGCTATTCTGATTGCCGACGATCAGCCAGTTGCCGGTCGGATCGATCGCGAACTCACGCGGCGACTTGCCGAGGCTCGATTGATGGCCGATCTTCTTCAGGTGCCCATTCGTCGGATCCACCGAGAAAATCACGATGTCGTTCGCGTCGCCGCGATTGGACGCGTAGAGAAAGCGCCCATCCGGCGAAAGATGGATCGCCGAGCCGCCCACCGCGCCCTTGAAGCCCGGCTCGGTCAGCGAAAGAGTCTGCACCTGCGTGAGCTTGCCGTCGTCGTAATTGAACGTGCTGACCGTGCCCGCCAGTTCGCTCGTCAGATACGCCTGCTTGCCGTTGGCGCCGAACACCAGGTGACGCGGTCCCGTGCCCGCCTTCTCCTGCGTATAGCGCCAGTCGGTCGGACCGAACAGGCCGCGGCTGCCGTCCGGCGTGTAACGGTACGAGTACAGCTTGTCGGCGCCGAGATCTTGCGCGAACAGATAGTGACCGTCCGGCGAGAACACCGTGGAGTGCACGTGCGAATTGTCCTGACGTCCCTTCACCGGACCGCCGCCTTCATGATGCACGGTCAGCACAGAAGCGCCGACCTGGCCGTCGTCCTGCAACGGGAACACCGCGAAGCTGCCGCCCGGGTCGGCCGCGACTGAGTAGTTCGCCGTCAGCAGATACTTGCCGTCCGGCGACAGGCTCAGATAGCACGGATCGTTGCCGTCCGACGAGACCTTGTTGAGGAAGCTCAGTTGCCCGCTCGCGGCATCGAAGCGGAACGCGCTGATGCCGCCGCGCTGCGAAGCCGGGCCGTTGTCGCCGGGCAATTCGTTGACCGCGTAGACGAAGCGGCGGTCGCGGCTCACCACCAGATACGACGGGTTGACCGTCTGCGCGACCGAGACGCGTGTCGCTTCGCCCGTCTTCGTGTCGAAGCGATAGACGTAGAGCCCCTGGCTCGTGCCGCCGGTGTAAGTACCGACCAGCATGTCGTAAACACCATCGGCCGGTACCGGGCCGGAATCTTGCGCAAACGCATGCGTTGCAACAATCGAGACCATGAGCGCGAAACCTTTTATTATCGAACGGACGGAGCGCAACGGAGCAGGCCGCCCCGCGCGCCATGAAGTGGATTGAGCCGCGTCGGTAGCAGCGGCAGGCTGATGAGAATCCGCGACGGCACGCTGAGCGGCCCGGTGACGACGAAGCATTGAGACCTCCTGGACATCGGTTATTCGGTGAATCGGTTGTAGTGGTGTCTCTGGTCTGCCGCGCGATGGGTCGAGCGTTGTTCTTGTCGAAGCAGTATAGAAGCGTTGTGTCGGATCATGCAGCGAATCCGGTCGACTCGCAGGCTGCTGCATGCGAAGCTGCATCAGTAAATAGTGTCCCGCCTGACGGGGCATTTTTTCAATCTTTTTCAATCGTGTCTCACGCGTCTCACACTTTGGAGTCTTCATGAACGTCACACTCAGCCTGGGCCCGCTCGTTTCGTTGATCGCCGGCATTCTGATTCTCGTCATGCCGCGCTTGCTGAACTACATCGTCGCGCTCTATCTGATCATCATCGGCATCATCGGGATCTTCGGCATGGGGTCGACGCATTTCTGAACCAGGCAGCGGACCCGCAGCGCGAACGCAACCCGTGGACGCACGAAAACGCACGACCGGCATTTGAATCCGGTCGTGCGTTGGTTCAGGGTGAAGAGGTGAAGGGCGGAAGCGCGCGAGCGCGCTTCAGCGTCAGTTCGTCACGCGGCCGGTAGTCGGACCGATGGTCTTCCCGACAGTCAGCCGTTCGAAAGCTGATCGAGACGCAGACGCCCCTGCAACGACAATCCGCCAACGGCATAATGGCCGTCACCGTGTTGATAGCGGCGGAAGCAGGCCCGTTCGACCAGAAATGCCATGGCCGTCAACATGCCGTTGCGGCTTAGGCCCAACCGGCCATGATCGAGAGGCAACATCGAATCGTCGGCCACTTTGCTCGCGGCCGAGAGTATGGTGATGCAATCGGTTTTCGACGGGTTCAGCATCGTTCGGATCCTCGGAAGCGGCGTCTGGTTGCGCCAGGGGCAAGGCCGATCACGATCCGGAGCGTTCCGGGCATCGGCTCGAAATCCGATTGTAGGCAGGGATTTGACAATTTACCAACCCGCGTTTCGCGGTATTGCCCGATGAACCAAAGCGCATTAGGCGAGTCCGGTAATAACCACGACCTCGCGCGCGGCGGTGCTCGCCGTGCGTCACTCTGACACGCTATTCCATGCCCGCACTCATCGAAGACTATGCGCTTATCGGCGACGGCCACACGGCCGCGCTTGTCTCCCGCGACGGTTCCGTCGACTGGCTCTGCTGGCCGCGTTTCGACTCCGGCGCCTGCTTCGCCGCCCTGCTCGGCACGCCCGACAACGGCCGCTGGCTGATCGCGCCGGTCACGGACGCTACGCCCACCTTCACCCGCCGGTATCGCGGCGAAACCCTGATTCTCGAAACCGATATCGAAACGCCTGAGGGCGCCGTCACGCTGATCGACTTCATGCCGCCAGGCAACGGCTGGTCGGAGATGGTCCGCATCGTGGTCGGCAAACGCGGCAGCGTGCGCATGAAGATGGAACTGGTGCTGCGCTTCGACTATGGCTTTTCGGTGCCGTGGGTTGACCGCCTGAAGCACGACAACGGCATCAAGGCGATCGTCGGGCCGGACACCGCCGTGCTGCGCACGCCTGTCGAATTGCGCGGCGAGGATATGAAAACGGTCGCCGAATTCACCGTGAACGAAGGCGAACGCGTGCCGTTTTCGCTCGCCTACGCGCCCTCGCATCTGCGCATTCCGCCCGCGCGCGATCCGCATACGTCGCTCGCGCGCACCGAGAATCACTGGCTCGAATGGTCGGCGCGCGGCACGGTCGAAGGACGCTGGGCCGAGCCGATCCGCCGCTCGCTGATCACGCTGAAGGCGCTCGCCTATGAGCCGACCGGCGGCATTGTCGCCGCGCCCACCACCTCGCTGCCGGAACAGCTCGGCGGCACGCGCAACTGGGACTACCGTTACTGCTGGCTGCGCGACGCCACCATCACGCTGCTCGCGATGATGCGCGGCGGCTACTTCGACGAAGCGCGCGCGTGGCGCAGTTGGCTCGGCCGCGTAATGGCCGGCGCGCCGGATCAGTTGCAGATCATGTACGGCATTGCCGGCGAGCGGCGTTTGCCGGAGTTCGAGATCGACTGGCTGTCGGGCTATCAGGACGCCAAGCCGGTGCGGATCGGCAACAACGCGGTCGGCCAGCGTCAGCTCGACGTGTACGGCGAAGTGATGAACGCGCTGCATCTGGCGCGCGTGGGCGGCCTGCAGGCGGACGACACGGCGTGGAACGTGCAGCGCGCGCTGCTGAGCCACCTCGACACGATCTGGCAGGAACCCGACGAAGGCATCTGGGAAACCCGCGGCGGCCGCCAGCACTTTACATTCTCGAAGGTGATGGCGTGGGTCGCGTTCGACCGCGCGATCCGTTCGGCGGAAATGTTCCAACTCGAGGGCCCGCTCGACGCATGGCGCGCCACTCGCGCCACGATTCACGCGCAGGTTTGCGAACAGGCGTGGAATCCGACGCTCAACGCGTTCTCGCAGTCGTACGGCAGCGATCAACTCGACGCCAGCGTCTTGCTGATGCCGATGGTCGGCTTCCTGCCGCCCGACGATCCGCGCGTTAAAGGCACGGTCGCGGCAATCGAAAAAAATCTGATGCACGACGGCTTCGTGATGCGCTACCGCACCACCGAATTCGACGACGGCCTGCCGCCCGGCGAAGGCACGTTCCTCGCGTGCTCGTTCTGGATGGTGGACAACCTCGCGCTGCAAGGCCGCCTCGACGAAGCGATCGCCATGTACGAGCGCCTGCTCGCGCTCGCTAACGACGTCGGCTTGCTCGCGGAAGAATACGATCCGGCGACGAAACGCCTCGTCGGCAATTTCCCGCAGGCGTTTTCGCATGTGGCGCTGGTGCACACCGGCCTGAACCTGATGAAACACGAACAGCAGATGGCCCAGGCGACCGGACAGCCGCCGCATAACGGCACCGGACAGTCGGAACTTGAGGCTGAGGCAAGCCCCGATAGCGGCGGAGCAGCATCGCCAGTAGCATGATTTAATGACAGTTTGCGTGCAGGTAGTACGCGAATTGCTGCATTGCACAAGTAGGCGTTGTTCGATATGATCGGACAGATTGTTGGCCGAAAATCAATGCGCCCACAACCAATTTGGCCCGCCACAACGCCACACGCGTGTTTGCGAAGCCCCATGCGAACCGCCTTGAAACGGAGCACCCATGCTCTACCAATTGCACGAATTCCAGCGGGCGATGTTGAGCCCTCTCACCGCCTGGGCCCAGGCCGCTTCCAAATCATTCGCGAATCCCGCCAGCCCGCTAGCTTATGTGCCCGGCGCCACGCGCCTCTCGGCCGGTTACGAACTGCTCTACCGGCTCGGCAAAGATTACGAAAAGCCTGAGTTCAACCTTCACCAGATTGTCAAAGACGGTCACAACATTCCGATCATCGAACAAGCGATCATCGAGAAACCGTTTTGCCGCCTGATGCGCTTCAAGCGTTTCGCGGACGACAGCGACGCTGTTGCCCAATTGAAAGATGAGCCGGTCGTGCTGGTGTGCGCGCCGTTGTCGGGCCACCACGCCACCTTGCTGCGCGACACCGTGCGCACGTTGTTGCAGGATCACAAGGTCTACCTGACCGACTGGATCGATGCCCGCATGGTGCCGCTCGAAGCCGGCGAGTTCCGTCTGGACGATTACGTCGCCTACATTCAGGAATTCATCCGCCACATCGGCGCGAAGAACCTGCACGTCATTTCGGTATGCCAGCCCACGGTGCCGGTGCTCGCCGCCATTTCGCTGATGGCGAGCCGCGGCGAAGAAACGCCGCGCACCATGACGATGATGGGTGGCCCGATCGACGCGCGTAAGAGCCCGACCTCGGTCAACTCGCTCGCCACGCAGCACTCGTACGGTTGGTTCGAGAACAACGTGATCTTCACGGTACCGCCGAATTATCCGGGCGTGGGCCGTAAGGTTTACCCGGGCTTTCTGCAGCACACCGGTTTCGTCGCGATGAATCCGGAACGTCACGCGGCTTCGCACTGGGACTTCTACCAGAGCCTGCTGCGCGGCGACGAAGACGACGCGGAAGCGCATCGCCGTTTCTACGACGAGTACAACGCCGTGCTCGACATGGACGCCGATTACTATCTCGACACGATCCGCGTGGTGTTCCAGGACTTCAATCTGGCCGAAGGCACGTGGGACGTGTCCGGTGAACGTGTGCGTCCGCAGGACATCACGAAGACCGCGCTATTCACGATTGAAGGCGAGCTCGACGATATTTCCGGCGACGGCCAGACCTATGCCGCGCACGATCTGTGCACCGGCATTCCGGAGAAGGACAAGCGTCACTTCACTGCGGAAAAGTGCGGACACTACGGCATTTTCTCGGGGCGCCGCTGGCGCACCATCATCTATCCGCAGTTGCGCGACTTCATCCTCGAGCACAATAAAGCGCCGAAGGTCGTGAAGGAAAAAGTCGAAGCCTGACTCTGACTGAATACCCAGCGCGTAGTCACTCACAACGGCCTCTTCGGAGGCCGTTGTTGTTTATAAAGCCGGCAAGTGATAGCGCGAGTACGACGGTTAGGAATACCGCGCGAATACCGCGGCATTCCACCCACCGCGATATTCGCCGCTACTTTCGCAACAGATACGCGAGCAGCAACTCGGTGTTCATCTGAACCACTTCGCTGCGTTCGGTCGCACTGCTGAAATCGCGGCCAAGGGTGGCCTCGAGCGTGAAGCGGTTCGACACGATGTAATAACCCATGCCGGACAGCGTCACATAGAAGCGCAACGGATCGACGTTGGTGCGAAACAGTCCCGCGCGTTGACCCCGCTCGAGAATGCCGCCGAGCGTGGCGACGATCGGCGAGATCATTTCGCGGATGCGCGTCGACTTCTGCATGTAGCGTGCTTCATGCAGATTTTCGTTGTTGATGAGACGTAGCAGTTCGGGATGATCGCGGTAGTAATCCCAAACAAAATGCGCGAGGCGCGTCACGGCCTCGACCGGCGCGATACCGGCCAGTTCGAGCGTGCGTTCCGCTTCGTTGAGCGCGCTGAACGCGTGCTCGAGTACCGCAGTAAAAAGCTGCTCCTTGCTACCGAAGTAGTAATAGAGCATGCGTTCATTCGTCTCCGCGCGGCGGGCGATCTGATCGACGCGCGCGCCGAATAGCCCCCCATTTGCAAACTCTTCGGCCGCCGCAAGCAGAATGCGGCGCCGCGTGCCTTCAGGATCTCTTTTGATTTTCGGCTGATTCATGGTGGCATCATCTTCGTGAGCCGCGTTATCCGGATCGCGCCGCCGGTCTCTCCTCGGACCTTGCACCGACAGCGTTGAACGGGCGCGCCATGGTTGGGGGACACCCTTCTGCGGTCTTTCGAAAAAGCGCTTCGATTATGGCACATGGATTGCGGATGGCAATTGGGGAAATCGGCGATAATGTGCTATTTAGTTCAAGCTGTGCGGCCGCAAGCCAAGCCCCAACGTCGTGACCGTGACAGACAATAAAACACTCGCAGATCGCATCGAAGATCTGCTCCCCCAGACGCAATGCACGAAGTGCGGTTATCCCGCGTGCCGGCCTTATGCCGAAGCCGTCGCGAGCGGCGCAGCGCTCTATAACCAGTGCCCGCCGGGCGGCGCCGAAGGCATCGCGCGTCTCGCCGCGTTGCTCGGCAAACCCGCGATCCCGCTCAATTCCGCCAATGGCGTGGAAAGGCCCCGGCCGTTGGCGGTTATCGACGAACAGGTTTGCATCGGCTGTACGTTGTGCATGCAGGCGTGTCCGGTGGACGCGATAGTTGGCGCACCGAAACAGATGCATACGGTGATCGCCGAACGCTGCACCGGCTGCGATCTGTGCGTGCCGCCCTGCCCCGTCGATTGCATTGCGCTGCCGCCGGTCACCGGCGCGGCGACCGGTTGGGACGCGTGGAGCCAGAGCCAGGCCGACACGGCACGCGAGCGCCATAACCGGCGCGAAGCACGCCTTGCACGCGAACGCGAAGCCGCCGAAGCGCGTGCTGCAGCGCGGCGAGCCGGCAGCGGCGCCACTGTCGCAGTGGCCCAAACGGTTGAAGCCGGCGCCTCGGTTGCACCCGCAGCCGCCGCCGTGGAAGACGCCGACGCGAAGAAACGCGCGATCATCCAGGCCGCGCTCGAACGGGCTCGCAAGAAGAAAGAGGAGTTGGCCGCCAAGGGCCAGGGGCCGCTGAACACCGAGCAGGTCAGCGCGGACGTGCAAGCGCAGATCGACGCCGCCGAAGCACGCCGCCGCCGTCTCGCACTCGCCGCGGCCGATGCCGGCGCCAGCGCCGGCCAGAGCGACGACACATCGGCCAACGCCACCCCCGCCGCCGGCGCCGCCAAAACCGGCCCGTCGTCCAAGCCGCACTAACAGCCCCTGCACCCGCACGCTCACTCAGCATGAACGCGAACAAACGCCGCGCCATCTACGAAACGCTTCAGAGTCTCAACCCGCATCCGACCACCGAGCTCGAATACACCTCACCGTTCGAACTGCTGATCGCCGTGCTGCTGTCCGCGCAAGCTACCGACGTGTCGGTCAACAAGGCGATGCGCAAGATGTTTCCGGTCGCGAACACGCCGCAGCACGTGTTCGATCTCGGCGAGGAAGGCGTGGTCGGGTATATCAGGACCATCGGCCTGTACCGGACCAAGGCCAAAAACGTTATCGCGACCTGCCGGATTCTGCTCGACCAGTTCGGCGGCGAAGTGCCCGAAGATCGCGAAGCGCTCGAAAGCCTGCCGGGCGTCGGCCGCAAGACCGCCAACGTCATTCTGAACACGGCGTTCGGTCATCCGACCATCGCCGTCGATACGCACATCTTTCGGGTTGCCAATCGAACCGGTCTGGCGCCGGGCAAAGACGTGCGCACGGTCGAAGCAGCGCTGGAGAAATTCACGCCCGCCGAGTTCAGGCAGGACGCGCACCACTGGCTGATCCTGCACGGCCGCTATGTGTGCAAGGCACGCAAGCCCGAATGCTGGCATTGCACGATCGAACCGCTCTGCGAGTTCCGGCCGAAGACGCCGCCGCCGGATCTGTGAGCGCACGCCCAGCATGGCGCCCGGTCCCGGCGTAAAATGTCGGGCTTCACGGGCGGCTCGCCGCCCCACATAACGCCCCACCCACAGCACCGGTCCCACGATGTTCAATCCCAGCCGCGATGAAGTCCGCCTCTTTTTCACCGACACCTGGCGCAAACAGCGTCAAGGCGAAATTCTGACGCCGCTGGAGGCGATCGCCGCCGACTGGATCGTCGAACATCCCGAGTACCACGCCGACCTCACCGACGGCGACGCCGCGCAGGCCCAGGACTACTCGCCCGAGCGCGGCCAGACCAATCCGTTCCTGCATCTGTCGATGCATCTGGCGATCACCGAGCAGTTGTCGATCGACCAGCCGCCCGGCATTCGCGCCGCGCACGAACGACTCGCCGCGCGCCTCGGTTCCACTCACGAAGCGCAGCACGCCATCATGGACTGCCTCGGCGAGACCATCTGGGAAGCGCAGCGCACCGGCACGCCACCGGACACGGACGCGTATCTGCAGCGTATCGAGCGGCGCGCCACCCGCGACTGACGTGCCGGACTGGCGCCCGGGATTAACGCCCGAGACAAACCCAAAACCGACGCCCCAAAAGCAAAACACCCCGCCGAAGCGGGGTGTTTTTCATTCAGGAAGCCGCGCGCGGCAACCAGCCGGACGCGCTTACTTCTTCTGCACCAGATCGCCGTTCAGCGATTCGACATAAGCGGCGATGTCTTTCATATCGCCTTGCGACAGGCTCTGCACCTGCGCCTGCATGATCGCGTTGTTGCGACCGAGGTGCGGGTTGCCGTTGCCCATCTGGTATTGGCGCAGCGCCCAATAGACGTAATCGGCGTGCTGACCGGCAAGCTTCGGATACTCCGGGCTCACCGGCTTGTTCAGGTTGACGCCGTGGCAAGCCGCGCAGTTGTGGGCGTCGGCCAGCACCTTGCCGTTGCCGGCGTCGGCGGCATGCGCGAGGTTCGCTGCAACCAGACCGATTACTGCCGCCGACGCGCATGCAGCCTTGAACACCGTGTGGAGTGCCTGTTGTGGCTTATTCATGAATTCTCCTATCCCGCGAATTGATTAACCGGGTGACTGGACGGACGACCGCGGCCGATCACTTGTCGGGATTGCTTTTCGAAGAGGAATTTTGCGCTGCGTAGTAAGCGGCGATGTCGGCGATGTCCTGATCGGACAGCGACGTGGTGATCGCATGCATGGTTTCGAAGTGGCGGTCGCCCTTCTTGTAACCGTGCATGGCGTTTTCGAGGTACTGCTGATTCTGGCCACCCAGCATAGGCACGCGGTACACCTCAGGGTAAGCCGTGCGGTATTCGGGAATGCCGTGGCAGCCGATACACATTGCGACCTTGCCTTGACCCGCCTTGGCATTGCCGACGACATCCGCTGCCTGCACACTGGCCGCATAGCCCGCGAGCACCGACAGCGCTGCGATCACGACGTGTTTGCCGACGAATTTATTCATAGCATGTAACCTGGCATGAGGGGAACGGGCGCCCAAAAAGGCAACGGCCCGCGCCGTTCTTCTTATAGGGTAGCCACGCAGGCCAAAAAAATCGGACTAATTGTACCGCGACGTCGCGCGAAACGTCCACCGAGCGGGGTGGACGGCCCGTCCGCCCGCCGCAAAGCCAGCGCTAGCGTAGCTTTGCTCCGCCGTGCGGCATCGCGGGTCACACCTTACGCGAGCCCGTTTCGGGCCAACAGGCCTTCTGACTTATACTGGGTTTTTTCCCAAAAAAGAGCATCTCGCCATGCGTTTCGAAGGCTCATCGCAGTACGTCGCCACCGACGACCTCAAGCTCGCGGTCAACGCCGCGATGACGCTGAAGCGCCCGCTGCTCATCAAGGGCGAGCCCGGCACCGGCAAAACCATGCTCGCGGAAGAAGTCGCCGCCGCGCTCGGCATGCCGTTGATGCAGTGGCATATCAAGTCCACCACCAAGGCCCAGCAAGGGCTGTACGAGTACGACGCGGTGTCGCGCCTGCGCGATTCGCAGCTCGGCGACGAACGCGTCAAGGACATCCGCAATTACATCGTGAAGGGCGTGCTGTGGCAGGCGTTCGAAGCGGACGAGCAGACCGTGCTGCTGATCGACGAGATCGACAAGGCCGACATCGAGTTTCCGAACGATCTGCTGCGCGAACTCGACCGCATGGAGTTCTACGTGTACGAGACGCACGAGCTGATCCGCGCGAAACATCGCCCGCTCGTGATCATCACGTCGAACAACGAGAAGGAATTGCCCGACGCCTTTCTGCGCCGCTGCTTTTTCCACTACATCAAGTTTCCCGATCCGGTCACGATGCAGCAGATCGTCGAGGTGCACTACCCCGGCATCAAGAAAGAACTGCTGGCCGCGGCCATGCAGAGCTTTTTCGAACTGCGCAATGTCGCCGGCCTGAAGAAGAAGCCGTCCACCTCGGAACTGCTCGACTGGCTCAAGCTGCTGCTCGCCGAAGACATTCCGCCCGAAGCGCTGCGCTCGACCGACCAGAAACAGATCATCCCGCCGCTGCACGGCGCGCTGCTGAAGAACGAACAGGACGTGAGCCTGTTCGAACGCCTGATCTTCATGAACCGCAACAACCGTTGATACCCGTCTGACGCGCGACCAGGGCGGCGCCGCGCAGACGCCGAGGCAACGCCACCCGCCACCGATGAGCCCGTCACACCGACCACCCGCCGCCGAGGACCCAGCATGCTGATCGACTTCTTCTACTCGCTGCGCGCCGCCAAGCTGCCGGTGTCGGTAAAGGAATATCTGACGCTGCTCGAGGCGCTCAAGGCCAACGTGATTGCGCCGTCGCTCGACGAGTTTTACTACCTGTCGCGCATCACGCTGGTCAAGGACGAGAAGTACTTCGACAAGTTCGACCAGGCGTTCGGCGCCTATTTCAGCGGCGTCGCGAAAGCGTCCGAACTGGCCTTCGACGTCCCGCTCGACTGGCTAAAGAAGAAGCTGCAACGCGATCTGTCGCCGGAGGAAAAAGCGCAGATCGAAGCCATGGGCGGCCTTGACAAGCTGATGGAGCGCCTCAAGGAACTGTTCGACGAACAGAAAGAGCGCCACGAAGGCGGCAGCAAATGGATCGGCACCGGCGGCACCTCGCCGTTCGGCAACGGCGGCTATAACCCGGAGGGCGTGCGCATCGGCGGCGACGCGGCGGGCAACCGCACCGCGGTGAAAGTGTGGGAATCGCGCGCCTATCGCGACTACGACGACCAGGTCGAAATCGGCACGCGCAATATCAAGGTCGCGCTGCGCCGTCTGCGCCGCTTCGCGCGCGAAGGCGCCGCCGAAGAACTCGACCTGCCCGACACGATCCGCAGCACCGCCGCGAACGCCGGCTGGCTCGATCTGAAGATGGTCCCGGAGCGGCACAACAAGGTGAAAGTGCTGATGCTGCTCGACGTGGGCGGCTCGATGGACGACCACATCAAGCGCGTCGAGGAACTTTTCTCCGCCGCCAAGGCCGAGTTCAAGCACCTCGAGTTCTATTACTTCCACAACTGTGTGTACGATTTTCTGTGGAAAAACAACCGCCGCCGTCACGCCGAGCGCATGCCGACGTGGGACGTGCTGCACAAATTCACGCCCGACTACAAGCTGATCTTCGTCGGCGACGCGACCATGAGCCCGTACGAAGTGCTGCAGCCGGGCGGCTCGGTCGAATACAACAATCCCGAGGCCGGCGCGGTCTGGCTACGGCGTCTCGCGGACCACTTCCCGCATCACGCGTGGCTCAATCCCGAACCGGAAGGGCTGTGGGCGTATCGCCAGTCGGTCAGCGCGATTCGCGAAGTGCTCGGCCACCGTATGTACCCGCTCACGCTCGCCGGGTTGGAGACCGCCATGCGCACGCTGAGCAAATAAATCCGTTCGTGCTTTATCTTCACCTGCTTCACCTTCAACGATAAGAAAGCTGCCGCATGCGTCCGTCTGCCTCCCCCGATTTGTCCCCTTCCGCCACGCCGCCGGGACGTTCCAACCCGTTCGCCGACACCTCGCTGTCCACCATCGTCGCCGGTTTCGTTGCGATGATGACCGGCTATACCAGTTCGCTCGTGCTGATGTTCCAGGCGGGTCAGGCCGCGCATCTGAGCGATGCGCAGATTTCGTCGTGGATCTGGGCGCTGTCGATCGGCATGGCCGTCTGCACGATCGGCCTGTCGCTGCGCTTTCGCGCGCCGATCGTGATCGCATGGTCGACGCCCGGCGCGGCGCTGCTGGTGTCGTCGCTGCCGCATGTGGCGTATCCCGAGGCGATCGGCGCGTTTATCGTCTGCGCGGTGCTGCTGACGGTGGTCGGTCTGACCGGCTGGTTCGACACGCTGATGAAAAAAATCCCGGCCGGCATCGCCTCGGCGTTGCTGGCGGGGATTCTGTTCGAGATCGGCATTGAGATTTTCCGCGCCGCGCAATTCCAGACCGCGCTGGTGCTGACCATGTTCTTCACCTATCTGATCGTCAAACGGCTGGCCCCGCGCTACGCGATCGTGACGACGCTGATCGTCGGCACGGCGGCGGCCGGTGGGCTCGGCCTGCTCGATTTCAGCCGCTTTCACGTAGCGCTCGCGCATCCGGTGTTCACGATGCCGGCGTTTTCGTTGGCCGCCAGCGTCAGCATCGGCATTCCGCTGTTCGTCGTCGCGATGGCGTCGCAGAACGTGCCGGGCATTGCCGTGTTGCGCGCGGACGGCTACAGCACGCCGTCGGCGCCGCTGATTTCCACGACCGGCCTCGCCTCGCTGCTGCTCGCGCCGTTCGGCTCGCACGGCATCAATCTTGCGGCGATCACCGCGGCGATCTGCACCGGCCCCGAAGCGCACGAAAACCGCGACAAGCGTTACACCGCGGCGGTCTGGTGCGGCATTTTCTATCTGATCGCCGGGGTGTTCGGCGCCACTATAGCCGCGCTGTTCGCGGCGCTGCCGAAGGCGCTGGTGGTGTCCGTCGCGGCGCTGGCGCTGTTCGGCTCGATCATGAGCGGCCTCGCCAACGCCATGCAGGACCTCAAGCAGCGCGAAGCGGCGCTGGTAACGTTCATGGTGACGGCCTCCGGGCTGACCTTGCTGTCCATCGGCTCGGCGTTCTGGGGGCTGGTGGCGGGCGTGGTGACCCAGGTGGTGTTGAACGCGCGGCGTGGCTGAGCGCCCGAAATAAGGGTGAACGGATCGGGTTGGGCAAGTGTCAACCCTGCATCAGGCGATCCGCCATAGAATAGAAGCATCCGGCAGCGCTTTCCGTCAAAATGCCCCGGCACTATGACGGGCAGCGCTGCAGCGTGACCCGCGGCCGCCGGCACTGGTGAATCCGATCAGTCCGGCGGCGATCTCATTTCTCCTGAACCACGGCGCGCATGCGCCCTGAAGGCTCGAACATGACAACCGCACTCGACCAACTCAAGCAATACACCACCGTCGTCGCCGATACCGGCGACTTCCAGCAGCTTGCCCAGTACAAGCCGCAGGACGCAACGACCAATCCGTCGCTGATTCTGAAGGCCGTCCAGAAAGACGACTACAAGCCGCTGCTCGAAAAGACCGTGAAGGCGCACGCGTCGAAGCCGGTTGGCGCGATCATCGACCAGTTGCTGATCGCGTTCGGCACCGAAATCCTCAAGATCATTCCGGGTCGCGTGTCGACTGAAGTCGACGCGCGTCTGTCGTTCGACACCGAAGCGTCGATCGCCAAGGGCCGCGAGTTGATCGCGCTGTATAAGGACCACGGCATCGGCCGCGAACGCGTGCTGATCAAGCTCGCGTCCACGTGGGAAGGCATCCGTGCCGCCGAAGTGCTGCAGAAGGAAGGCATCCACTGCAACATGACGCTGCTGTTCTCGCTCGCACAGGCCGCGGCTTGCGCCGAAGCGGGCGCGCAACTCATTTCGCCGTTCGTCGGCCGTATTTACGACTGGTACAAGAAGAACGCCGGCAGCGCGTGGGACGAAGCGAAAGACGGCGGCGCCAACGATCCGGGCGTCAAGTCGGTGCGCCGCATCTACGCGTACTACAAGAAGTTCGGCTACAAGACCGAGGTGATGGGCGCGAGCTTCCGCACGCCGGGTCAGGTTCTGGAACTGGCCGGCTGCGATCTGCTGACCATCAGCCCGGATCTGCTGCAAAAGCTGCAGGAGAGCACCGAGAAGGTTGAACGCAAGCTGTCGGCGGACCTCTCGCAGGGCGCGGATATCGAACGCGTGCCGGTGGACGAATCGTCGTTCCGTTTCCTCGTCAATGACGAAGCCATGGCGACCGAAAAGCTCGCCGAAGGTATCCGCGCGTTCGCCGCAGATGCCGTCAAGCTGGAAAAGCTGATCGAAGCGCTGCGTTGATGGCGGTGAGATTCGCGGCGGCGGAGTAAGTCGCCGCGCTTGCCGCGAAGATTGTTCGGCAAACGGCCCCGGACCTGACGGTTCGGGGCCGTTTGCCGTTTACCGACCCGCCCTACCCTACGATATAAAGTCACGATCCCGCCGCAACGGACGACTACAATTTTCACCACGCCCGTCCCTCTTGGCGGTCTACCGAGGGCCGCCGGCGCCTGCTGTTCCTACTTCAGGAGACGATCATGTCCGTTCAGCCTTACGTGTTTTTCAACGGCCGTTGCGAAGAAGCGCTCGACTATTACACCGAGAAACTCGGCGCCGAAGTGCTGCTCAAGATGCGCTACAAAGAAGCGCCGCCCGACCCGCACAACGCGCCGCGCGCCGGCCTCGAAGAAAAAATCATGCACGCGTCGATCAAGATGGGTTCGACCGTCTGGATGGCGTCCGACGGCCATTGCGATCCGGCCGCGAAAATGGAAGGCTTCGCGCTGTCGCTCACGGCCGAGCCCGCCGTCGCCGAAAAATACTTCAACGCACTCGCCGACGGCGGTCAGGTCACGTTGCCGTTTCAGCCGACCTTCTGGAGCAAGGGCTTCGGGATGCTGGTGGACCGTTTCGGTCTGATGTGGATGGTGACGTTGCCGGAAGACTGAACTCGCCGCCGCGCCGTGCCGCGGACGCTGCTAAACCTTCAGCAAGGTCCGCGAATGCCGTTCGATATTCCAGTTCGGCTCGGTTTCCAGCAATAGCGCGCGCAGCCGGTCCACCTGCTCCGCGAGCCGCTGACCGAGCCAATACGGCCCCTGCAGATCGGCCGGCAGTCTGAGCGCCGCGTCGCCATGCGCCTGCGCGAGCGGCGACGCGGCCGGAATCCCAAAGTGCGTCGCCCGGCCGAAGCGCAAGCCCCGCGAAATCGCCAGCAGAGTCGCCCGCACGGCGTGCACCTCGGCGCCGCACTGCGCGCCATACGCGGCGCGTGCGACCGCGTCGGCATGCATCAGCGGGCCGGTGGCGAGCAGTTCCAGCGAACTGAGCACCGAGGAGCGGTGCAGCCGCTGAATTTCATCGAGTCTGGACTGCGGCACGTCGATCTCTTTCGCGACCGACGGCATCAGCGCAAGCATCTGCACCAGCCGCTTGTTGATCGCCAGAAAGTGCTGAACCTGTTCTTCCTCGCTGATCGTCTCGCCACCGATCAGCCGCGTATAGATGCGCGCGCATTCGCGCAGATTGGTCGCGATGCCGTAGCGCCACGAATAAGTGGCATGCAGCGGCAGCGCGAACGAAAACGCCAGCGCGATCACAATGCCGATCAGCACGTTCAGCGTGCGCCACAGCCCGACGTCGATCAGATTGTCGCCATGCCCGGCGACGATGCACATCGTGATGGCCGTCAACAGCCCGATGTAACCGGACGAGCCGATCGCGAACCACGCGCAGATCGCCGCGACGATCGACATCAGCACATAGGTCACCGGCAACGAGCCGGTGAAATTCTGCACCAGGATCAGCGCGAGTCCGATCGTCGCGCCGAGCAGCGTACCCGCCGCCCGTTCGGCGGCTTTCTTGCGGATATTGCCGTGATGCTGCAAGCCGCCGATCACCACCAGCAACGTTACCGACGACCAGATGCCATGCGGAATGTCGATGCCCGTAGTCGCCAGAATCGACACCAGCATCGCGAGGCCAACGCGCAGGCTATGCAGCACCTTCGCGTGACGATAGCGGTAATACGGCGAGGTGATCGCGCGCACCATCCGGCTGAGCGCCGAGCGGCGTGGAATCACAGTGTGGGAATCGGCAGAGGCCATGGCGGCGCGGCGAATCCTTCGAAAGACAGTTCCGCTATCGTGCCCTGGACTGCCCTATAAAGACAAACGCCCGCGAACTTTCGTCCGCGGGCGCCGTGATTCATGCTGCGATGAGACAGTCAGGCGCTGTTAGCCCTCGACCACATCCAGATAATCTTCCGGACGCGTGCGGTCCTCGGCGCGCTGCATGCCGAGCACGCGCACCAGCAGACTCACCAACACCGACACCACCAGGTTCACGATCAGCGACCACACCGCCGCATAACCCGGAATCGCCAGACCGAACAGGTGAATCGTGAAGATCGAGCCCGCCAGCTTCAGCGAAATCGCCATCCACGTGCCGGTTGCAATCCCCACCGCCCAGCCGGCCAGCAGGCCGCGATAGTCGAGCACGCGCGTGTACAGACCGAGCACGATCGCCGGCAGCGTCTGGATGATCCAGATCCCGCCGAGCAGTTGCAACTGGATCGCGTACGTGAGCGGCAGACCGAGAATGAACGCGACCGCGCCGACCTTCACGATCAGCGAGACCAGCTTCGCGACATTGGTCTCCTGCTCGTGCGACATGTTGCGGTTCACGAACTCCTTGTGGATGTTGCGCGTGTACAGGTTGGCCGCCGCGATCGACATGATCGCCGCCGGCACCAGCGCGCCGATGCCGATTGCCGCGAACGCCACGCCGACGAACCACGACGGGAAGAAGTGCAGGAACAGCGCCGGCACCGCGAAGTTCGGGCCGAACGCCTTGAAGTACGGCGCGAATTCCGGCATGTCCTTCACGCCCGAGGCCAACGCCATGAAGCCGAGCAGCGCGAGCAGGCCGAGCACCAGTGAGTACGCCGGCAGCATCGCCATGTTGCGGCGGATCGTGTTACCCGACTTCGACGACAGCACCGCGGTGATCGAGTGCGGATACAGGAACAGCGCGAGCGCCGAACCCACCGCCAGTGTGGCGTACGCGCTATAGCCGTTCAGGCTCGACACGTCCGGCGCCTTCAGCAGCAGCTTGGCCGGCGGCACGACGCTGAAGATATGCCCGAAGCCACCCAGTTGCGGCGGAATCACGATAATTGCGGCGAAGATCACGATATAGATCAGGATGTCCTTCACGACCGCGATCATGGCCGGCGCGCGCAGACCCGAGGTGTAGGTGTAGGCCGCCAGAATCGCGAACGCGATGATCAGCGGCAGATCGCCGACGAAGCCCTTGGTGTCGAAACCGAGCGCGCCGATCACCACTTCGATACCGACCAGTTGCAGCGCGATATACGGCATGGTCGCGACGATGCCGGTGACGGCGATCGCGAGAGCCAGCATGCGGCTGCCGTAGCGTGCCGACACGAAGTCCGCCGATGTCACGTAGCCCTGACGTTTGGCGATGCTCCACAGTTTCGGGAACACGACGAACGCGAACGGATAGATCAGGATCGTGTACGGCAGCGCGAAGAAACCGGTTGCGCCCGCACCGAACACCAGCGCCGGCACGGCGATGAAGGTGTACGCGGTGTACAGGTCGCCGCCCAGCAGGAACCAGGTGACGACGGTGCCGAAGCGCCGGCCGCCGAGGCCCCACTCTTCCAGATGGGCGAGATCGCCGCGCCGCCAGTGGGCTGCGACAAAGCCGAGAATCGTGACGCCGATGAAAAACAGAACGAAGACGAAAGTTGCGGTGGCGTTCATTATCGCGCGCCCCCTTGCGGACGGCCCGATGAGCGCGCCTTGGTCTTGAAGTACACGAGCGCCGTGATGACGGCGCTGATCAGCACCCACAGGAGCTGATACCAGTAGAAGAACGGGAAATCGAACAGTTGCGGTTCGACCTTGTTGTATGACGGCACCCAGATCATCGCGATCCAGGGCAACAGCAGCAACCAGAGCCAGTGCTTGCTGGCCTTGTTCGCGTCGGCGTCGTGAGCCATGACGTCTCCTCTTCCCTATTATTGAAATGTTGTTGGCCCGTGTTTGACGGGTGGTGGAACCCATTGCGGATAGCCACGGGCGCCCCGAAAGCTTCGAAAGAGTATAGGAGCCGCGAACGTGCGGTCAAGCAGGGCCGACCCGAGGCGCGAGCCTGCTGTTGGGGCGCGCGGAGCGGCGGCTTAACGGAGACGAGGGGGTATGGCGGACTGCAGAACCGTCGCATGCACGCAACGGGGAGGCGCGAAGCCCTGGGGGAAGTCGAGCCGGCGGCAGCCGGCCCGACCTTGACGGCATCAGATCGCGAACGAGTCGCCCTTCTGCCCGGTCGATTCCTGCAGACCCTTGATCCACTTGCGCGCCGGCAAGCCGAGTTCCGCTTCGATCAGCCTGGCGCGCGCCTGCAGCGCCGTGAACGGCACGTCGAGCGCCGGGCCCGAGAACGCGATCGCGATGCGGTTGCCGTCGTGCACTTCCGGCAGCGCGATCACGCGGCCGTCGAAGGCTTCGTTCAGGCGCTTCATGTTGCGCACGAAGCTCGGATGATCGCCGAACAGATTCACCGTCACCACGCCCGCATCGGTCAGGCACGCGCGCACCGCGCGGTAGAAGCCGACGCTGTCGAGCACCGGGCCGCGCGCGGTCGCTTCATAGACGTCGACCTGCAGCGCGCCGATCGTGCCGTGGTTGGCGCTGTCGTTGACGAAGTCCCACGCGTCGGTTTCGTGCACGGTCAGGCGCGCGTCGTCGTGCGGCAGTTCGAACATCGTGCGGGCGGCAATCACGACCGCCGGGTTCAGTTCCACCGCCTCGACCTTGGCGCGCTTCAGGAAGCGGTACGCGAACTTGGTCAGCGCCGCCGCGCCCAGACCGAGCTGGACGACGCGCCTGGGCGTTTCGATGAACAGCAGCCAGGCCATCATCTGCTGTGCGTATTCGAGTTCGATGTGATCCGGCTTACGCAGACGCATGGCGCCTTGCACCCATTCCGTGCCGAAATGCAGGAAGCGCACGCCGCCTTCTTCGGAGAACGTCACCGGTGCGAAACGCGGCTTGCGCGGCGTTTCGATTTGCGGCGCGTCGTGCAGATCGTCGTCGTGCAACGGGCGCTTCCTGCTGCGCACGGCTTGCTGTTTGCCGCCGGCGCTGGCGGATTCGGCGTCGCGATTGCGGAAGGCGCGCGCTTCGGCCGAAGCGCGCTTGATCAATTTCGTCATGTGAGGATGTCGCGTTAGAGGCACAATTTTTGGTCGAACGAGAGCATAGCATTCGCCGGACTGGACGAAGGCAATACGAGGGCGGCGTAGCCGGCCGCGCCGATCGCCGGCGCCGGCGAGGCGCCGCAACGGATCGATATTTTGTCCAGTTTGACACCTCTGCCGATCACCCAGCATGCTGCTGCCACGCACGCCTTGCCTGCCGACATGACCTGTTTCGTCGTTACGTCACCGAAACCTGCTAGCCTCGGTTTCGGCGCTACCACCTCCATCACACGGGAACCGTAAGCATGAGTCATATCCACTTCATCGGCGGAGAAAAAGGCGGCGTGGGCAAATCGCTCGCCGCCCGCGTGCTAGCCCAGTATTTCATCGATCGGGGCGTGTCCTTCATGGGCTTCGATACCGACAGATCGCATGGCGCGCTGCTGCGTTTCTATGCCGACTTTGCCGCGCCTGCCGTTCTCGACCAGCATGACAGCCTCGATCCCGTCCTGGAAGCGGCCATCGCAGAACCGCAGCGACGCATCGTGGTCGACCTCGCGGCCCAGACGCAGCAGGCGCTCGCCGGATGGCTCGACGATTCGGACGTATTCGGTTTCGCCGAAGAACACGGCCTCGCGCTAACGTGGTGGCACGTCATGGACACCGGGCGCGATTCGGTCGATCTGTTACGGCAATGGCTCGACGCCTTCGGCGGACGCATCAAGCTGGTACTCGTGCTAAACGAAGTTCGCGGCGACCGCTTCGAGATTCTGGAGGCATCGGGCGAGCGCAAGCGGGCCGAAGCACTCGGCGCCAGCGTGATAACACTGCGCCACCTGCCCGATACAACGATGCAGAAGATCGATCGACAGAGCGCGAGCTTCTGGGCGGCAGTCAATCATCCGGATCGTGCCGCCACCGGGCTCGGCTTGCTGGAACGCCAACGCGTCAAGGTGTGGCTACATCGCGCTTATGCGGAACTGGACACGCTGGCCTTGTAGGCGGATCCGGCTTCTACGCGGGGCGCACGGGAAGCCCCGCGTTTGCGCGATTGAGAAACAACGTCAGGAAACAACCTCTCGCCACAGCAACAGCTTCTGATCGAAAGACAGTGTCGCATTCGCCGGACTAGAAGAAGGCAGCACCAGCGTTTCATATCCCGCCTCGCCTATCACGCCGGCAAATCGCCCCGCCGTCTTGCCGTTGAAACACACCTTCTTCAGCAAGGGCGCATGCTCGCGCAGCGCATCGAAATCGTTCGGCTTCGCATTCCGGATCGCCGAATCGAGACTGCCTTCGCGATGGCACGCGGCAAGCACGTCCCAGACACCGATCCCGTGCTTCAACACGAGCTTGAGACGTTCGTCATAAGCGAGCGTATGCAACTGAGGCTCGCCGAGCACCTCGCCCAGTAAGCGCCAGAACTGATTCCGCGGATGCGCGTAATACTGCGTCGCGACCAGCGACGCCTCGCCGGGAAAGCTGCCCAGAATCAGCGTATGGGTATTCGCCGCGACGACGGGAGGAAAACCGCGCAGCATCAGCGGCCTCGCTCATTGGATGGACGCGGCGCCGGCGGATCCTCTGACGGCACCTCCTTCGGCGCGTGCGCGCGTGAGACGGTGTGGTCGAGCGGTCGGCCGTGCTCGCGCACACGTGGATGCGCGGCGTGGGCCGTTAGGGCAGAGTTCGCGTCGTCAGCGTGGGAAGAAGCCGTCGCCGCGAGATGCGACCACAGTGCAGGCAGAAAGCATTCCGTCACCATCAGCGGCGCGCCGTGGCGTTCGAACACCGAGCGACGCGCGACCAGCGCATGCGGCGACGCCGTGGTCGCGGCAATTTCACGCGCCGCCAACCGGTACAACGGATGACGCTCGGTTAAACGCCGGCTCACCAGCGCCGAACGGGCGACGCTGCTGTCGCTATACAGCAGTTCGGCCAACGGCCGCGTGCGCAAACGCCGGGTGGCCTGCCACACGCCGACACTCGCGACGAGCGGCGTCACGCTATGCGCGGCGACGAACGGCACGCGGTCGACCGACAGCACCACTTCCCGAACCCACACCGGCGCGCGTGACGCGAGGCCGAGCGCGGCGTACTCGTCGGCCCATGGCAGCGCGACGCTTTCACGCGTCACACGCACCGCGACCGCACCGAGCGCACGCAGATGCGCGGTCAGTGAACCGCCGCGCGTCAGCCAGTCTTTCTGGGCGGCGCTGAAGCCGGGTAAAGGAGCAACGCGCCAGTGGGCGTCGGCGGCATCGAAACGGATAGGCATGGTGTCGGATTATAGCGGCGCTCAGCGAAGAGCTTGCGGCGGCCGCACCCGCTCGTTCAGCGGTGGTTTCCACCCACGCTTCGCGCCAAACTTTGCGCCACACTCACCGGTTGCGGGCCGGCATCGCCTGCAAGCGGTTTTTGACCCGCTCGACCACCGGCGCCCAGTCCGCCGGCTGTGGCTGCCTGAACAGTTCGATCGAGTCGTACCAGGACTGCGTCTCCTCGCTGCCCCACGACCAGTGCGACACATGGTCGAGCATTGCGAACACCGGGCAACCGAGCGCGCCGCCCAGGTGCAACGGCGCGCTGTCGATCGTCACCAGCGCATCGAGCACGCCGAGATGCGCCGCCACGTCGTCGAAGCCGCTTTCATAGGCCGCCGTCAGATCGCACACGCGATAGCCTTGCGCGAGCAGCGCCGCCGCGTCTTCGTGACGGCCAGGCGTGAGCGGGTAAAACACGACATCCGGCAGCGTCAGCAGCGGAGCAAGCGCGGCAAGCGGAATCGACCGCTTCGCATCGCGCCGATGCGTCGGACTGCCGGACCACACCAGACCGACGTGACGCTTCGCATCCGGCGCGCAGGCGTGAAGCCGCTCGCGCCATGCGGCCATCTTCACGACATCGGCGTGCAGATACGGTGCGCCGCGTAGTTCGTCCGGCCGCAGATCGAGCGCGAGCGGCAAGCTCATCATCGGCAAGCCGTAGTCGGGCGTGCCGAGCGGGCCGTCCTCGATCGACACGCAATCCGCGTAAAAACGCGCGAACAGCGGTTGCAAGGCGCGCCGCACGGCCAGCACCAGGCGGCCGCCTTCGGCGTGCACGCGTGCGGCCATTCGCGGGACGAAACGGACCATCTGGATATCGTCGCCGCTACCCTGCTCGCTATGCACGACGAGCGTTTTGCCCGCCAGCGATTCACCCCACCAACGCGGACACAGCGCGGCCATCACGGTGACGATGTTGTTGGGTTCACGGTCGGCGCGTGCGAGCCGCGCCTCGAAGCGCGGCCATCCGCTCGTCCACGCGCCGCGTCGCAATTCCAGATCGGCCAGATCGACGGCCGCCTCGACCGTCGACGGGTCGAGCGCCAGCGCCGCTCGCAACGCCGCTTCGCTGGCGTCATAACACGCCTGCTCGGCCAGATACATGCCGATCGCCGCCGACACATGCGGATTGCCGGGCGCGGCGCGATCGACGGCGCGCATGGTGGCTTCCGCTGCGGCCGCGTCGTTGCTTTGCCACTGCGCGTGACTGAGTTGCCAGGCCATTTCCGCATCCGCGGGATTGCGCGCGAGGCGCTCGCGGCAGAGGCGTTCGACCGTCGGCCAGGCGCGAATCTCGCGGAAGGCCAGCGCGAGTTGCAGCGGCAGCGCGGGGTCCAGCTCAGGGTTTAGCGCGTAGGCTCGCGCGAGCGTCGCGCGGCGCTCGGTCTGCGCGGAGGAGTTTGCCAGGGCGGAATCGTGCATGGGAATTCACAGGAAGTCGCGACGCGCGAACGCGTCTTCGTTGAATAAGATCCGGCGCAAATGCGACCTAGAAGATTGCGATAAATCCTTCAGGCATCCGAATTTAGAATGCGGAAGAATAAGACAATCCCCCGTGATTACGTCTCATAAACCAATCTCAATTTATGGTCGTTGATTATGTTTAGTTAGTTACCCATACTTATTCGAGTCGACCAAACAGGCCATGCCTGTGCGGCCGACATAATCGATAACTAACACGCCAGGAGTCACCCTTGAATACTGTCAACACGAAAGAAACGTCTGACCGAATCGCTCATCTGGCCGCGCTGGTTTTGCGGCGTTCGTCGGTTACGTTCATGGAGAAGGAACTCGCCGGCTCGGCGCTCGCGCAGCATCACACGTCCAAGCAGACTAGCCAGAAGATCGGCAGTCTGGCGGCAAAGGTACTGGCCGACCATGCGTCCTGCCAGGAAGCCAAGGAACTGGCCGGCTGCGTGCTCTCGCAGGTCACGCATTTGAACGGCCCGGTTCCGGCCCGTTAAGTCTCGCGCTCACTAAGGCTCACGCCGCTGGTCGGGCGCAGCCAAAAAAAATGCGCTGCCAAAAGGCAGCGCATTTTTCACCTCCCAGCGTCAACTAGACGCCAGTTACATCGCACTCACTGCGCACGCGCCAGCAACAACGCGTTGGTGCGCTTCACGAAGCTCGCCGGATCTTCCAGCGATCCACCTTCGGCCAGCATGGCCTGATCGAACAGCAGGTGGCACCAGTCGTCGAAGTTCGCGCTGTCCGCGTGCAAGCCCTTCACCAGCGCGTGTTCCGGATTCACTTCGAGAATCGGATGGAACGACGGCGCGTCCTGGCCTGCGGCCTTCAGCATGCGTTGCAGATAACCGCTCATTTCACCGTCGTCGGCCACGAGGCAGGACGGCGAATCGGTCAGGCGGAACGTGAGACGCACGTCTTTCGCCTTGTCCTTCAGCGCTTCCTTCATCTTCTCGACGAGCGGCTTGAACTCTTCGCCGACCTTCTCCTGCGCCTGCTTTTCTTCATCGTTCAGCGCGCCCAGATCGAGATCGCCGCGCGCCACGCTTTGCAGCGGCTTGCCGTCGAATTCGTTCAGGAACGACAGCATCCATTCGTCGACGCGATCGGTCAGCAGCAGCACTTCCACGCCCTTCTTGCGGAACACTTCGAGATGCGGGCTGTGGGTCGCGGCCAGCCAGGTATCGGCGGTCACGTAGTAGATCTTGGTTTGCTCGGGCTTCATTCGCGCGACGTAGTCCGCCAGCGAAACGGTTTGCTCCGCCGTGTCCGTATGCGTCGACGCAAAGCGCACGAGCTTCGCGATCCGCTCGCGATTGGCGAAGTCTTCGCCGATACCTTCCTTCAGCACCTGGCCGAATTCTTTCCAGAAACCGGCGTACTTGGCGCGCTCGGCTTCGTCTTCCGAATTGGCCAGCTCTTCGAGCATGGACAGCGAACGCTTGATCACGCCTTCGCGAATCGTCTTGACGTCGCGGCTTTCCTGCAGGATTTCGCGCGACACGTTCAGCGGCAGATCGCTCGAATCGACCACGCCCTTCACGAAGCGCAGATAGCCCGGCAGCAGTTGCTCGGCTTCGTCCATGATGAACACGCGCTTCACGTACAGCTTCAGCCCGCCGCGGTTGTCGCGGTTGAACATGTCGAACGGCGCGTGGGTCGGCACGTACAGCAGTTGCGTGTACTCGCTGCGGCCCTCGACGCGGTTATGCGTCCAGATCAGCGGGTCCTGATGGTCATGCGCGAGGTGCTGATAGAACTGCTTGTACTGCTCTTCGGTGATCTCGTTCTTCGAACGGGTCCACAGCGCGCTGGCCTGATTGACGGTCTCGTCTTCGTCTTTCGTGACCATCTCGCTCTTTTCCGCGTCCCACTCTTCCTTGTGCATCAGGATCGGCAGCGCAACGTGGTCCGAGTACTTCTGAATGATCGCCTTCAGACGATGCGACGACAGCAGCTCGTCTTCTTCGGCACGCAGATGCAGCGTGATGGTCGTGCCGCGCGCGGCGCGCTCGATGCTCTCGACCGCGAAATCGCCCTCGCCCGCGCTTTCCCAGCGCACCGCGTCCGACGCCGGCAAACCGGCACGGCGCGTTTCGACGGTGATCTTGTCGGCGACGATAAAGCCCGAATAAAAGCCCACGCCGAACTGGCCGATCAGCGCCGCGTCTTTCTGCTGGTCGCCGGAAAGCTTGCCGAAGAATTCCTTCGTGCCCGAGCGGGCGATCGTGCCAAGGTTGGCGATCGCTTCGTCGCGGCTCATGCCGATGCCGTTGTCGTCGATCGTGACAGTGCGGGCGGCCTTGTCGAACGCCACGCGAATCCGCAGATTCGAATCGCCTTCGTACAACGCGCTGTTTTCGATCGCTTCGAAGCGCAGCTTGTCGGCCGCGTCGGACGCGTTCGAAATCAGCTCGCGCAGGAAAATTTCCTTGTTGCTGTACAGCGAATGGATCATCAGGTGCAGAAGCTGTTTCACTTCTGCCTGAAAGCTCATGGTTTCTTGTGCCATGGTCGGACTTCCTCTCTGTTGCGAATGGGATTCAAATCAGGGTAAAGCGGGACGCCTGGCGCGGCCGGTGCGGGCTGTGCGGCCTTTGCAACTGGCCGCGCAGCGCCGGCGGTCGGTGCGCCGAGTCGGTCCGTCGGTGCGTCAATTCGGCGGCTACCGGGCGGCTACCGGATTGCCCGCGTATTTTGGGGCAAGCTCGCGCGGTTTCAAGAGGCGCGGCGTGCGACTCCGTCAAGATAGCGGGACAGAAACGTCGCCAGTTCCGGATCGCCGCAGTTGGCGATATTGAAGCGCATCCAGGTGGTCGGCGACTGCTGCGGCGAGAACAGGCTGCCGGGCGTCAGCAGAAAGCCGGCTTCGTGACCGGCGGCGGCCAACGCGCCGGCGTCGACGCCGGTATCGGCCCACAGGAACATGCCGGCCGCGGGCGTCAGGAACAGCTTCAGGCCGGTCTTTTCCAGCATCCGCACGGATTTTTCGCGCACGCCGTCGAGCCGCACGCGCAGCCGCTCGACATGCCGCCGGTAATGGCCCTCGGTCAGAATCTTGTACAGCACGCGCTCGTTCAGTTCCGGGCTGGTCATGCCGACCAGCATCTTCTGATCGCTGACCGCCCGCGCCACGTCCGGCGCGCACGCAATAAAGCCGACGCGCAGATTCGGCGCGAGCGTCTTCGAAAAGCTGCCGAGGTAGATCACCCGCTTCAACTGATCGAGGCTCGCGAGCCGCGTGCCCGGATAGCTTGGCGGACACAGGTCGCCGTAAATATCGTCCTCGACGACGATGAAGTCGTAGGCCTCGGCGAGCCGCAGAATGCGGAACGCCTGGGCCGCCGTCAGCGACGTGCCGGTCGGGTTCTGCAGCACCGAGTTGATCACCAGCATCTTGGGCCGCCATGTCTCGACCAGCGCTTCGAGCGCGTCGAGGTCCGGGCCGTCCGGCGTGTACGGCATGCCGACCAGCCGCGCGCCCTGCGACACGAAGCGCCCGAACATCTGAAACCACGCCGGATCGCCGACGATCACCGCATCGCCCGGTTTCACGTAGATGCGCGAGATCAGGTCGATGGCCTGCGTGACGCCGGACACCATCACGATCTGGTCCGGCGAGGCGCCGATTTCCAGCTCCTCGAGCCGCGTCTGCAACTGCTGGCGCAGCGGCAGAAAGCCCTGTGGCGTGCCGATGCCGAGCATCTGCGCGCCGCTTTGCCGGCCGAGCGTGCGTAACGCATTGGTGATCAGGTCGCCGTCGAGCCAGCGCACCGGCAGATAACCGAGACCCGGACTGCGCTCCGAGCGCGCGCCGGTATGCAGCATGTTGCGCAGCAGCCAGACCACGTCGAGCGCGGCCGGCTCGGGCGTCGCGATGCTCGGCGCGCGCGTCTCGACCAGCGCCACGCCGCTCAGACGCTCGCGCACATAAAAGCCGGAACCGCGCCGCGACTCCAGATAGCCTTGCGCGACCAGCCGCTCGTAGGCCTCGACCACCGTGAAGCGCGACACGCCTTTGTCCAACGCGAGCTTGCGGATCGACGGCATGCGCATGCCGGGACGAAACACCCGTTCCTCGATGCGGCGGCGGGCCCACTGCACAAGCTGTTCGACCAGCGTCATCGAGGTGGTGTCGTGCGGCGTGGGAATCTGGGCAAGCGGGACGGACATGACAGGCTCCAACTGTTCCCCGAGCGGACGTCGTACGGGACGTCGCTCAGGACGTCGTACAGGCGTACTGGAAAGTATCGAATCGATTGTACCGTTACTGTGCCGGTCGTCGCCGCTACATTTTGAGAGAAGCAACGGGACAACGCGACCCGGCCGCGACGGGACGAACGTCCCACCGGCCGCCAGCGATCCGGCAAGACCCGCCGAAAACACCCCGCGCATGGCCCGCCGATCCGGCAAACGGTTATGCTTACGGCCCCGGCAGCGCAGCCGCTCACCCTGGCGCGCGCCGGCCGGCCGCAGACAACCCGTTTTCCGTTTCCCGATCCGTCATGACCGCCCATACGCTTCGTCTCGACCACCTCGTGATTTCCGCCCGTACCCTCGACGAGGGCACGCAGTACGTCGCCGATACGCTTGGCGTCGCCCCGGCCGGCGGCGGCGCGCATCCGCTGATGCGGACCCACAACCGTCTGCTGAACCTGTGGGGCGGCGTGTATCTGGAAGTGATCGCAATCGATCCGCAGGCCGCCGCACCGGCCGACGGCAATACGCCGCGCGCCCGCCTGTTCGCGCTCGACGATCCGGCCACCCAGGCCCGGCTCGAAAGCGGGCCGTATCTGTCGCACTGGGTCGCGCGGGTCGACCGGCCGAAGCGGCTGTCGGCGTGGCAAACGCAGTATCCGCAGCGCATCGCGCCGATCGTGCCGATGACACGCGGCGATTTCACATGGGGCCTGTCAGTCCTCGACGACGGCGCATTCCCCAGTTGGCAAGACGTTGGCGACGGTGTGCTGCCCTCGCTGATTCAATGGGACTCGGCGCACCATCCATCCGCGTTCCTGCCGGACTCGGGCATTGCGCTGAAAGCCTTGAAAGGCGCGCATCCGCAAGCCGACGCCATCGCGGCGCAGTTGCAATGGCTCGGCGCCGCGCATCTGATCGCATTGCAGCCGACCGAGGGCGCCGCGGCGCTCGTCGCCGAGTTCGATACGCCCGACGGTCTACGGACCCTTAATTAAAGCAGCGCGCGCGGGTCGCCGACTCGCGCGATAATTGAAGTTTTGACCGGTTCCACCAATACCAGCAGAGGAAGACCATGGACCAAAGCGACTTGAAAGCCCCCACGTGGCAACTATCCGAACGCGCACGCAAGCTCACGAGCTCGGCGATTCGCGAGATTCTGAAAGTCACGGAACGGCCCGAAGTCATTTCGTTCGCGGGCGGCCTGCCCTCGCCGGCCACCTTCCCGGCTGAACGCATGCGCGAAGCATCGGACCGCATTCTGCGCGACTCGCCCGCCGCGGCGCTGCAATACAGCGCGACCGAAGGCTATCTGCCGCTGCGTGAATGGGTGGCGAAGCGCTATTCGGTGAACGGCGCGCAGATCCGTCCCAGCCAGGTGCTGATCACCACCGGTTCGCAACAGGCGCTCGACCTGCTCGGCAAAGTGCTGATCTGTCCGGACAGCCCGGTGCTGGTCGAAACGCCCACGTACCTCGGCGCGCTGCAATCGTTCTCGATGTACGAGCCGCGCTACGTTCAAATGCCGACCGACGAACAAGGCCTGATTCCCGAAGCCCTCACGCCCGAGCTGACGGCCGGCGCGCGCCTGTTGTACGCGCAACCGAATTTCCAGAATCCGACCGGCCGCCGTCTGCCGGTCGAGCGCCGCCGCGCGCTCGCCGAGTTCGCGAAGACCGCACCGTTCCCGGTGATCGAAGACGACCCGTACGGCGCGCTCGACTACGCCGGCGAGCCGTTGCCCACCATGCTCTCCATGGCGCCGGACCATATTGTCCACCTCGGTTCGTTCTCGAAGGTGCTGGCGCCGGGCCTGCGGGTCGGCTACATCATCGCGCCCGAAGAACTCATCTTCAAACTGGTGCAGGCCAAGCAGGCCACCGACTTGCACACGCCGAGCTTCACGCAGCGCATCGTGTACGAAGTGATCAAGGACGGTTTCCTCGACACACACGTGCCGACCATCCGCGAGCTGTATCGCAATCAGTGCGAAGCCATGCTGGCCGCGCTCGAACGCTATATGCCCGAAGGCGTGAGCTGGAACCGTCCGGAAGGCGGCATGTTCGTGTGGGTCGATCTGCCCGCGCAGATCGACAGCATGAAACTGCTCGAAGAAGCCGTCGCGCAAAATGTCGCGTTCGTGCCGGGCGGACCGTTCTTCGCGAACGAGGCGCAACACAACACGCTGCGTCTGTCGTTCGTCACGGTGCCGCCGGCCAAGATCGACGAAGGCATGGCGCGTCTCGGTGCACTGATCCGCGCGAAGATTTAAACGCAGCCTGCTTGCGCGCATAGCGCCCAGCACGCCTCACCGAATTCCATCACTGACCAAGGACGCAACATGGCTCAAACCAATGTGTACGACAAGCTCAAGGAACTGGGCATCGAACTGCCGACCGCCGGTGCGCCGGCCGCCGCTTATGTAATGAGCGCGCAAAGCGGTAACACGGTGTACCTGTCGGGTCACATCGCGAAGAAAGACGGCAAGGTGTGGACCGGCAAGCTCGGCGCCAACCTCACGACGGAAGAAGGCAAGGCCGCGGCGCGTTCCATCGCTATCGACCTGCTCGCTACGTTGCACACGCACGTCGGCGATCTGAACCGCGTCACGCGCATCGTCAAGCTGATGAGCCTCGTCAACTCGACGCTCGAATTCACCGAACAGCATCTGGTCACCAACGGCGCGTCCGAACTGGTCGCCGACGTGTTCGGCGAGCGCGGCAAGCATGCGCGCTCTGCGTTCGGCGTTGCGCAGATTCCGCTCGGCGCGTGCGTCGAGATCGAGATGATTGCCGAAGTCGAGTAAGGCTGCGTAACGGTAACCAGAACGCGTCGCGAGGTCTCAGCACCTCGCGGCGCGTTCTGCTTTTTGCGGCGAGGTGGCTCGTTGCGTCAGCACCGGATAGAATCCGCGAACCCGATTCACTCGCACGATTCGCCGGACCGCGCACGATGCTCGCCAACACTGTTCGTTTCAAACAAGTCGACGTGTTCACGTCGGTGCCGTTCAAAGGCAATCCGCTTGCCGTGGTGTTCGACGCCGATACGCTCGATGCGGATCAGATGCAGGCGATCGCGCGCTGGACCCATCTGTCCGAAACCACCTTTCTGCTGAAGCCGACCGACCCGGCCGCCGACTATCGCGTGCGCATCTTCACGATCGAGGGCGAGTTGCCGTTCGCGGGTCACCCGACGCTCGGCACCGCGCATGCGCTGCTCGAAAGCGGCTATCAGCCGAAGCAGGCCGGCCGCCTCGTCCAGCAATGCGGCGTGGGTCTCGTCGAACTCAAGGCGTTGCCGGAAACGACTAGCGCGGACGGCGCGGCCAACACCGAACAACACGCGTGGGCTTTCGCCGCGCCGCCCGCTCGCGTCACACCGCTCGGCGCGGATCGCTATACCGAACTGTCTACGGCTTTGCGTAGCGACGCGATCGATTTCAGCGCCGTGCCCTGCGCGGTCGACAATGGTGCACCGTGGCTGGTGGTGCGCGTTAATTCGGCGCAAGACTGCCTCGCGCTCGATCCCGATGGGAGCGCACTTGCCAAACTCGTGCAGTCGGTCGATGCCATTGGCCTCGCTGTCTACGGTCCGCATGAAGCCGGCGGCCCGGCCACATTCGAAGTCCGCTGCCTGATGGCCGGCGATCGCTTCGGCACCGGTGAAGACCCGGTCACCGGCAGCGCCAATGCGGCGCTCGCCGGTTTGTTAAGCACGCAGCAGCGTCGCCCGGGCGAGCGTTATACGGCTCGTCAAGGCACCGTGCTCGGTCGTGCGGGCCAGGTGTCGGTGCACTACGACGACGCACACGGCAAGACGTGGATCGGCGGCGCCTCGGTGACGATCGTCGACGGCACGTTCCGCCTGCCATGAACGGCACGCTCTTTGCCTGCCCAGTGTTGGCCAGCGTGTCCGTGTCCTCGCCACGCAATAACGGACGCGATTTGCCCCACTCAGCCACGCTAAACCACAAAGCGCCGCAGACTCTGCCCAATTAATGCTTTTTGCATTGCGAAAGGCCTGGCACACCTGAACGCCGCACCGCGACTCCCGATGAAACATTCGAAAACGACCACCGGGCCGCGGCCCCAGCACCGGCCGAAGCGGCCAGAAATTCAGCCGGGCAGCGCCGTTTGCTGCGCCCGCGTATACCCGATGCGCGGCCCCTTCCTTAATGCAGTGGCATTAAGTAATATCGAAAGGTGCCTGATAACGTGCGGACGGTTGGGCACGACACCACGCTCCCTCCTCCTGCGCAGCAGTTCCGGCACCCTGGTCACGATGCAGCCAACCATGAAATCAGCGCAGTCGACGCTCGCTCGTTTGCAACCGGCCGGAACCCGCGCACGGACTCGCCGATGAGCAAGTCACGCTTCTCCGACCAGCGCGAAGCCCAACCCCGCCGCGACCCAGCCGTGTCGCGCCGTCGAGCCCTGCTCGCCATTCCGGCGCTCGGCGTGTTGGTGCTGATCCTGCTGTGGACCGTGATCTTCGCGCGTCTGTCGGTCGAGAAAGAAGCCACCAATCGCGAGGCCATGGCCTCTGCCGCGATACTCTCCGCGGCGCTGGAGCAGCACACGGTCAAGGCGATTCACCAGGTCGACCAGATCACCCGCTTCGTCAAATACGAGTTCGAGAAAACCCCTGGGCATTTCGATCTTGCCAGCACGGTCGAAAAAGGCGTGGTGCAAAGCGAGACGCTGGTGCAGGTGTCGTTGATCGACGAACACGGCACGTTGATCGCCAATACGGCCGAACTCAATCCAAAACACATCGATCTGTCCGACCGCGAACACTTCAAGGTTCACGAGCACGAGAACGACGACCAGTTGTATATCAGCAAGCCGGTGCTCGGCCGCGTGTCCGGCCACTGGACCTTGCAGATGACGCGGCGTCTGAATCATCCGGACGGTTCGTTCGCGGGCGTCGTGGTGGTGTCGGAAGATCCCAGCTATTTCACCAGCGACTTTTATAACAATGCAGCGATCGGCCGCGAAGGCGTGATCGCGGTGATCTCGGACAACGGCACCGTGCTCGCGCGGCGCACCGGCAGCGCCGACAGCGCCAACGGCACGTTCTCGGCGAGCGGCACCTACCCGACCTCGGAACACGTGTCGGGCACCTACATCGATTCGATCGACAATGTCACGCGCATCGTGTCGTACCGGCATATCGACGGCTATCCGCTCGGCGTGCTGGTGGGTCTGTCGCAAGCCGAGGAATTCGCCGACTACAACCACACGCGCAACGTCTATCTGCTGATGGCGGGTTTCATCTCGCTCGCCATGCTGAGCTTCTTCGCGGTGGCTACAGGACTGATCGGCAAACTGCTCGGCCGCGAGCGCGAGATGACGCATCTGGTCGAATACGATCTGCTCACCGGTCTGCGCAATCGCTACGCGACGCTGCAGAGCCTGCGTCATGACGTCACGCAGCCGGCCAACCTCGGCTGTCTCGCGATTCTGTTTATCGACCTCGACAACTTCAAGACCGTCAACGACACGCTCGGCCACAACGCCGGCGACATCGTGCTGCAGATGACCGCGTCGCGCCTCGCTACCGCTGTCGGTGAGAGCGGCGCGTTGAGCCGCATCGGCGGCGACGAGTTCGTTGTCGTACTCAAGGGCGACGACGTCGAGAAGCAGGCGGTCGCGCTCGCCGAAGCGGCGGCGGACGTGTTCGCCAAACCGTTCGAAGTGCGCGGCAGTTCTTTCGTGCTGCATGCGAGCATTGGCATTGCGCTGTATTCGGTCGCGAACGAAAGCGAGATCGACCTGCTGAAAAAAGCCGACCTCGCGATGTACAGCGCCAAAGATGCCGGCAAGAACTGCTACCAGTTCTATTCGCCGCAACTGTCGCACCGCGCCGATCATTTGATGAAGTGGGAACAGCAACTGCGCGTGGCGCTGACCGAAGGTCAACTGTTTCTCGCCTATCAGCCGAAGATCGACCTGACGCGCCGCTGCATCACCGGCTTCGAGGCACTCGTGCGCTGGAACCATCCGCAGCACGGTTTGATTCCGGCGAACGAATTCATTCCGGTCGCCGAATCGACCGGCCTGATCGTGCCGATCGGCGACTTCGTGATCGAGACTGCCTGCCGGCAACTCGCGTTGTGGCAGCAACAGGGCTACGACACGCTGTCGCTCGCGGTGAACATTTCGGCGGTGCAGTTCTGGCGCGGCGACCTGTATGAAACCATCTCGCACGCCATCGAGGAAAGCGGCATCTCCGCGCGCCGCCTCGAACTCGAAATCACCGAAACGGCGATGATGGAATATCCCGAACTCGTCTCCGAGAAGATCTTCGCGTTGAAGCGTCTCGGCGTGCGCGTCGCGCTCGACGATTTCGGCACCGGCTATTCGTCGCTGTCCTATCTGAACCGCTTCTCGGTGGATACGCTGAAGGTGGACCGCTCGTTCATCCAGGCCATTCCCGGCGACCGCAGCGTCTGCGTGATGGTCACCGCGATCGTCAACCTCGCGCGCTCGCTCGGGCTCACCGTAGTGGTTGAAGGCACCGAGACTGAAGAGCAGATCGCGTGGCTCGCCGCGCTCGGCCATATCGAGGCGCAAGGCTTCCTGTTCTCGCGGCCCGTGCCGGTGGAGGCCATCCCCGCGCTGCTGGAACGCTTCGGCGTATGCGGCATGGCTGGCCGTCGCACCACGCATGAAGTGGACAACGCCACCATCATCTCCAGCACGAGCGCCAGCGCCAATCCCTGAGCCTGATGGCGCGCAATGGCCTCACCACGGCCGCCTAAAACCGGCTACATTCACGCACTACCGCATCACAGCGCGATGCCCGCCACCGGCCGCGCCACCCTATCACAATGATCCCGGAGGGTGGGCGCGCCGCGTGCCGGTCGCCCGCGGCGCCATGCAGACGATCACGAGCCAGGATGCCGCCCGACGAGGCGCACGAGAACCACTATGGACGCTATTCCGGGTCGTATTCGGCCTGTCGGCGCTGTCATGGGGCGGCCTCGCGCTGATGGCGCAACTCGAAAACCACTACGTCGAACGCGAAGGACGGCTGTCACGCATCGCCTTCTCCGATCTGATCGCGCTCGCGTGGATGGTGCCCGGTCCCGTGGGCTGCAATGTCGCCGTGCAGGTGGGGCATGCGCTGCGCGGACGCGCCGGCGCGTGGATCGCGGGCGTCGCCAGCGTGCTGCCCTTCTTCATGCTGATGACGCTGTTCGCAATCTTCTACCGCACCCCGTTCGTGCGCGCCGCCGCGTCGCAAACCTTGTTGAATCACTTCAGTGTCGTGCTGGCCACGTTGATCGCCGTCACCTGGTATAAGCAGGCGCGCGCGCTGCTGCGCGGCAAGCTCGAATGGATCGCGGCGGCGCTCGGCTGCGTGGCGCTTTTCTATGCGCGCAGTCCCGCTGCTTATGTGGCGATGCTCGGTGCAGCCTTCGGCGCGGGCTGGGTGATCAGCCCGATTCGCAATACGCGGCTTGTCGTGTCGTTCGGACGCGGCGACCGGCATCTGCTGATCGCGCTGTGCGTGCTGCTGGTGCTGTTCGCGGTGCCATTGCCGACCCGCTATGAACTCGCGCTGCTGTGGCCGCGTCTGGCGGGCGCCGGGATGACCTTGTTCGGCGGCGGCTTCTCCGCGCTGCCGGTTTTGAAGACGCTGTTCGTCACCCCGGCGATCGGCGTATCGGACAATGACTTCACGCTGGCGTTTTCTTTGTCGCCGCTGTCGCCGGGTCCGCTGCTGAACGTGGTGCCGTTTTTCGGCTATCTGGTGGATGGCTGGGTGGGCGCGCTGATCGCCACGCTCGCGTTATTCGTGCCGTCGGGCTGCCTCGTCGTGCTGGCGCAGCGGCATCTGCATCAACTGAAGGCGAATCCGCGCTTCGAGCACGGCATGCGGATGCTGCGCGCAGTGACCACCGCGTTTCTTGCGGTGGCGGTGCTGCGCATTGCCGGGCATGTGCCGTTCAAACCAGCGTATCTGATCACCGCGCTGTTTTCCGGCATGTGCTTCGTAAAGCTGAAGGTGCCGGTCTACGTGGTGTATGGGACGGTGGCAGTGGTGTGCGGGTTGTGGCTTGCGTATGGGGCGCTGCCATAGACCCGCTTGCCGTGCGCATTCGTAGCGCCGCCCAGGCTGCGCGGCAGCCTTGCCACGCAGCGGTCCTGCTTCAGGCCTGCAACATCAGAATCCGCGCGACAGCACGGCGACACCGATCGTCACCACGCCAAGCACGATATTGATCAGCACCAGACGCCGGATCGTACCGACCGCTTGCGCGCCGTCCGGCCATTTCTGCGCCTGCACCGCACGCCGAATGCGCGGGAACACCGCAAACCGGATATGCCCGAAGATCAGCATCATCACGATGCCGAGGCCGGCCATGGCATGCAACGGCCACGTGGCGTGACCGCCGCCGAATTGCATCAGCAGGAATCCGCCGGTGATCAGAATCACCAGCACCGCCGCCGCGACCCAATTGAAGAAACGGCTAAACACCGATTCCCACAAAGGCAGGCGTAATTGCGGCGATAAATCGGCAATGGCCGGGCGCAGACAGAAATGCGCGAAGATCATCCCACCCACCCACACCGCGACCGCGAGCAGATGGAGAAAGAGTGCGAGTTCGATAGCTTTGTTCATGTTGTTTTCCTCTCCCGACGACGCCATGCCGCTTATGACGAATAATATTTGCGGCGGCTATTGAGCGCATTCGACCGCGCGCTGTGCGTGCAGTTCCTGACGCGTGAGGCTTTTCCCCGCGGCGAGCGCCCCGCATGCTAGCAGAGGCTCGCCGCGCTCGAACGTCAAGCTTTGTTAAGCCGCCGGCACCGGACGCATACCATCGAGCTTCATCTTGCTCTCGGGCGTGCGTCCCTTGCGCGCCCGTTTGCCGACGTGCGGCGCGAGCGCGGCGGGGCCGAGCTTTTCTTCGTCGACGCGGCCACCGCGCCGCGTGCCGATCAGGATCACGCCCGCGTGATTGACCGACAGCGCCTGCACCAGCGTTTCGTTATCGTCGAGCCCCATCAGCGTGACGCCGCGGCCACCGCCCGACAGCGTCTTCATCTCGTCGAGGCCGAACACCAGCAAACGGCCGCCCGACGACAGACAGGCAATGTGCGTGGCATCCGGCAGCATCGGCATCGGCGCGAGCGGCGCGGCGCCGGCGTCGATCGTCATGAACGACTTGCCCGCCTTCACGCGGCTCACCATGTCGCCGACCTTGGCGACAAAGCCAAAGCCGTTGCTCGACGCGAGCAGCAAGGCCTGATCCGCGGATGCCGCGTAGTAATGCATCAGATGACTGCCCGACTCGAGTTCGATCAGCGACGTGACCGGCACGCCGTCGCCACGCCCGCCCGGCAGTAGCGCAACCGCCACCGAATAGACGCGGCCGTTGCTGCCCCACGCGACCAGCGTGTCCGGCGTGCGGCACTGGAATGCCGCATAGAGGCCGTCGCCGGCCTTGAACGTAAAGCCCGCCGCGTCGAGGCCGTGGCCCTTCAGCGCACGCACCCAGCCCTTCTGCGACACGACAACCGTGACCGGCTCGTCGACCACCCGCGCTTCGAAGGTAGCGCGCTTTTCCTGCTGGATCAGCGTGCGGCGCTCGTCGCCGTATTGCTTCGCGTCGCCCTCGATTTCCTTGATGAGCAGGCGCTTCATGGCCGATTCGCTGCCGAGCAGTTCTTCGAGCTTGGCCTTTTCGTCGCGCAGTTCGGCCAGTTCCTTCTCGATCTTGATCTTCTCAAGGCGCGCCAACTGACGCAGCCGGATTTCAAGAATGTCTTCGGTCTGCCGGTCGGACAAGCCGAACGCGGCCATCAACGCGACCTTCGGCTCATCCGCTTCGCGAATGATGCGGATGACTTCGTCGATATTCAGAAAGACGACCATCCGGCCTTCGAGGATGTGAATCCGGTCGTTCACCTTCGACAGCCGATGACGCGTGCGGCGCGTCACGGTCGCGAAGCGGAACGCGATCCACTCCTGCAGAATTTCGCGCAGGCCCTTCTGACGCGGCCGGCCGTCGCCACCCACCATCACCAGATTCAGCGATGCGTTCGATTCTAGGCTCGTATGCGCGAGCAGCGTGTTGACGAAATCGGTCTGGTCGATACGGCTCGACTTCGGCTCGAACACGAGACGCACCGGCGCATCGCGGCCGGATTCGTCGCGCACCGCGTCGAGCAGCCCGAGCATGGTCTGCTTGGTCTGCAACTGTTCGGGCGTGAGCGTCTTCTTGCCGAGCTTGATCTTCGGGTTGGTCTGCTCTTCGATTTCCTCAAGCACCTTCTGCGCGGCCGTATTCGGCGGCAGTTCCGTGATCACCAGTTGCCACTGGCCGCGTGCGAGTTCTTCGATCTTCCAGCGCGCGCGTACCTTCAGACTGCCGCGACCGGTTTCGTAGGCCGCGGCGATTTCCGCTTCGCTCGAAATGATCTGGCCGCCGCCCGGGAAGTCCGGCCCCGGAATGTGTTGCATCAATTCGGCATGCGACAGGTTCGGGTTGCGGATCATCGAGACCGCGGCGCCCGCGACTTCGCGCAGGTTGTGCGACGGAATTTCCGTGGCCAGACCCACCGCGATACCCGATGCGCCGTTGAGCAGCACGAACGGCAGACGCGCGGGCAGCAGCCTCGGCTCGTCGAACTCGCCGTCGTAGTTCTTCATGAAATCGACCGTGCCCTGGTCGATCTCGTCGAGCAGCAGCTTCGCGATCGGCGTCAGGCGCGCTTCGGTGTAGCGCATGGCCGCTGCGCCGTCGCCGTCGCGCGAACCGAAGTTGCCCTGGCCGTCGATCAGCGGGTAGCGCATCGAGAAGTCTTGCGCGAGACGCACCAGCGCGTCGTAGGCCGACTGGTCGCCGTGCGGGTGGTACTTACCCAGCACGTCGCCGACCACGCGCGCGGACTTGACCGGCTTCGCGTTGTCGGACAGGCCCATGTCGTTCATCGCAAACAGGATGCGGCGCTGCACCGGCTTCTGGCCGTCGCACACGTCCGGCAGCGCGCGGCCCTTGACCACGCTCACCGCGTACTCGAGGTACGCGCCTTCCGCGTAATTGCCGAGCGTCAGAAAGTCGCCCTCCGGGGGCGGCGGCGCGGTGAAAAGGTCGAGAGTGTTGTCGTCGTCCATCTAGATTCCGTATCCGTGTTTGGCTTGAAGTGTGTTCAGGGAGGTCGAGCGCGCTTCTACGCGCTCAGATGTCCGCTTCCACTTCATTGCCCTTTTCTTCCAGCCAGCTGCGGCGCGAGGCCGCTTCGCCCTTGCCCATCAGCATGGTCATGCGCGCTACCGTGGCGTCGTAGTCGAGTTCGCCGAGCGCGACCGGCGTCAGACGCCGCGTGTCGGGGTTCATGGTCGTGTCCCACAGCTGTTCCGCGCTCATTTCGCCGAGGCCCTTGAAGCGGCTGATCGACCACTGCGTGTCGCGCACGCCGTCTTTACGGAGTTTGTCGAGGATCGCTTCGAGCTCGCCCGCGTCGAGCGCATACAGCTTCTGCGCGGGCTTCTTGCCGCGCGCCGGTGCGTCGACCCGGAACAACGGCGGACGCGCGACGCACACATGCCCGCGCTCGATCAGTTGCGGGAAATGCTTGAAGAACAGCGTGAGCAGCAGCACCTGAATATGCGAACCGTCGACGTCAGCGTCCGACAGAATGCAGATCTTGCCGTAGCGCAGATTCGACAGATCGATCTTGTCGTCCGGGCTATGCGGATCGACGCCGATCGCTACCGAAATGTCGTGCACTTCGTTATTGGCGAACAGCCGGTCGCGTTCGGTTTCCCACGTGTTCAGCACCTTGCCGCGCAACGGCAGGATCGCCTGATATTCCTTGTCGCGGCCCATCTTCGCCGAACCGCCCGCCGAGTCGCCCTCGACGAGGAACAGTTCGTTGCGGCCAATTTCCGTCGACTCGCAATCGGTCAGCTTGCCCGGCAACACCGCCACGCCCGAGCTCTTGCGCTTCTCGACCTTCTGACCGGCACGCGTGCGCGCCTGCGCCTGCTTGATGACGAGGTCGGCGAGTTTCTTGCCGTGCTCGACGTGCTGATTCAGCCACAACTCCAGCGCCGGCCGCGAGAACGACGACACCAGTTTGACCGCGTCGCGGCTATTCAACCGTTCCTTGATCTGCCCTTGGAATTGCGGATCGAGCACCTTGGCCGACAGCACGAACGAGACGCGCGCGAACACGTCTTCGGCGAGCAGCTTCACGCCCTTCGGCTGCAGGTTGTGCATTTCGACGAAGCTCTTGACTGCCTGGAACAGACCGTCGCGCAAACCGGATTCGTGCGTGCCGCCCGCGGGCGTCGGAATCAGGTTCACGTACGACTCGCGCATCAGCGTGCCTTCTTCGCTCCACGCGACGACCCACGACGCGCCCTCGCCTTCCGCGAAAGTCTCTTCGCTCGTGCGCGAGTTCTCGACGAAACGCTCGCCCTCGAACAACGGGATCAGCAGATCGCTGCCGTTCATGCCTTCGAGCAGATAGCCGCGCAGACCGTCTTCGTATTTCCAGGTTTGCTGTTCGCCGGTTTTCTCGTTGATCAGCGTGACTTCGACGCCCGGCAGCAGCACCGCTTTCGAGCGCAGCAGACGTTGCAGTTCGCCGAGCGGCAGGTTCGGCGAATCGAAGTATTTCGGATTGGCCCACGCGGTGACGCGCGTGCCGGACTTCTTGTCGCCCTTCACGGCGGAACGCACTTCGAGCTCTTTGGCGACGTCGCCATTGGCGAAGCTCAGATCGGCGACCTTGCCGTCGCGCCACACGGTGACGTCGAGGCGGTTGGACAGCGCGTTGGTGACCGACACGCCGACGCCGTGCAGGCCGCCCGAGAACGTGTACGCGCCGCCCGCGGCTTTGTCGAACTTGCCGCCCGCATGCAGGCGCGTGAAGACGATTTCGACGACCGGCACGCCTTCTTCCGGATGCAGACCGAAAGGAATGCCGCGGCCGTCGTCTTCCACCGAGACCGAGTGGTCCGCGTGCAGCGTGACGGTGATTTGCCGGCCGTGGCCGCCGAGGGCCTCGTCCGACGCGTTGTCGATGACTTCCTGAATGATGTGCAGCGGATTTTCGGTGCGGGTGTACATCCCGGGCCGTTGCTTGACCGGCTCGAGGCCCTTCAACACCTTGATCGACGCTTCGCTATACGCGGCGTTTGGCTTTTTCGTAGACATGGTTGACTCGGGTGCGGCGGTTCATCGTTGTCCACAGCTCCTGTGGACAGGTCCGTGGACAATGCGTTGACTTTTCAAAAAAAGCGAAACGAAACAACGGAGTTAGGTCTCGTGCCCGCCATGCGGGCATGCCTGTTCGCGGGGTATTTTACTGATTTCGAATCAGGCGGCAATTCACTACGTGCCGGATTGGCCATCTGGATAAGGGGCGACGTGGACGAAGACCCCGTTTTGATCTCGACGAGCGACGGCTGGCGGGCGCGCCGCGACGCACAGCGCGCTATCGCGCCGCGCTCGCGGCCGCCGCCCGCGCGCATCACTTGCGACGGTTTTCCAGTTCGTCCCAGCGTTCCAGCGCGACCAGCAGTTCTTCGTCGATCGCGGCGTAGCGTTCAGTCAGGCGCGTGCCCTCCTGCGGGTCTTTAGCGAACACGGAACCGTCTTCCAGTTGCGCGCCGATGGTCTTCTGCTCGGCTTCCAGCGCGGCGATCTTCGGCGGCAGCGCCTCCAGTTCGCGCTGTTCCTTGAAGGACAGCTTGGCGGCGCGCTGCTGCGTATTGCGGGCCGCCGGTTCTTTGGACGCCGCGGCGTCTTTGCCCGCTTCTTTACCGGCTTCCTTCTGTGCCTCAAGCGCCATTTGCTGCGAGCGGTCGCGCTGAATCTGCCAGTCGGTAAAACCGCCGACGTATTCGCGCCACTTGCCGCCGCCTTCCGCCGCGATCACCGAGGTCGCGACGTTATCGAGGAACGCGCGATCGTGGCTGACCAGCAGCACCGTGCCGTCGTATTCGGTGAGCAGTTCTTCGAGCAGTTCGAGCGTGGGAATGTCGAGGTCGTTGGTCGGTTCGTCGAGCACCAGCACGTTAGCCGGCCGCGCGAACAGACGCGCCAGCAGCAGACGGTTGCGCTCGCCGCCCGACAGCGACTTGACCGGCGAACGCGCGCGTTCCGGCGCGAACAGGAAGTCGCCGAGATAGCTCATGACGTGCTTCTTCTGGCCGTTGACTTCGACCCATTCGCTGCCCGGGCTGATCGTGTCGGCGAGACTCTTTTCCAGATCCAGTTGCGCGCGCATCTGGTCGAAATAGGCGACCTGCAGATTGGTGCCGACGCGCACCGTGCCTTCGTCCGGTGCGAGTTCGGCGAGGATCATCTTGAGCAGCGTGGTCTTGCCCGCGCCGTTCGGACCGACGAAACCGATCTTGTCGCCGCGCATGACCGTGGCCGTGAAGTTGTCGACCACCGTGCGCGAACCGTAGCGCTTGGTCACGTCGGTCAATTCGGCGACGATCTTGCCGGACTTCTCGCCCTGGCCGACGTCGAGCCTGACGTTGCCCTGCACGTTGCGGCGATCCGCGCGCTGATTGCGCATTTCCACGAGCCGCGCGATCCGGCCGACGCTGCGCGTGCGGCGTGCCTCGACGCCTTTGCGAATCCACACTTCTTCCTGCGCGAGCAGCTTGTCGAACTTGGCCGCTTCGACCTGTTCGATTTCGAGTTGCTGCGCCTTGCGCGTCTGGTAAGCGGAGAAATTGCCCGGATACGACAGCAGACGGCCGCGATCCAGATCGACGATACGCGTGGCGACACGGTCGAGGAACGCGCGGTCGTGGGTAATGAAGAACAGGCCCGCGCGCAGCGAGACCAGCAGGTCTTCGAGCCAGCGAATGCCTTCGAAATCCAGGTGGTTGGTCGGCTCGTCGAGCAGCAGCACGTCCGGCTGCACGACCAGCGCGCGCGCCAGCGCCACGCGCTTTTGCATGCCGCCCGACAGCGAACCGACGCGCGCTTCGCCGTTCAGGCCGATCTGCTGCAGCGTGGTGGCCACGCGCGTGCTCCAGTTCCACGCGTCCACCGAGTCCAGCGACGATTGCAGCGTGTTCATGCGGTCCATCAGCGCATCGTGCTCCGCGCCTTCCGGCTCGTCGGCGAGCTGATTGGCGACCACGTCGTATTCGTCGAGCAACGAACGGGCGTGCGCGAGGCCTGCAGCGACCGCCTCGAACACCGTGTCGTCCGTATCGAACTCGGGTTCCTGCGGCACGTAGACCGTGGTCAGGTTCTGTTGACGCGTGACGAGGCCGTCGTCAGGTTTGGTCAGATCCGCGACGATCTTCAGCAGCGACGACTTGCCCGCGCCGTTACGGCCGATCAGCCCAACGCGCTCGCCCGCTTCGAGAGAGAAATCCGCGTGATCGAGCAACGCGACGTGACCGAACGCGAGTTGCGCCCCGGTAATGGTGTAAAGCGACATGGAGAATTGGAGAAGACAGCGATGAGTCGGAACTGCCCATTGTACCGGGCGCGCGGGGCGGTGCCTGTATGGCGGAAGAGATAGGCTGTTTGGCGGGGTTGTGAAACGTGGAACGGCCGGGTGAGCGGCCGGTTCGGCATCTGCGCCGAGCCGGCCGGCCTGTGCGATGCGCGATTACTTCACGTGTACGGTGATGGTCTTGCTCATTTCCGGACCGTACGAACGATGCATGCCGTCGCCGAACTGCAGCGTCAGCGTGTGATCGCCCGGCGGCAGCGTCAGATCGGTCTCGGTCTGGCCCTTGCCGAAGTGCAGCGACTTGTCGGTCGCGGGAATCACCTCGCCCTTGGGCAGCGGCTGACCGTCGATCAACAGATGATGATGACCCGTGCCTTCGGTCATCGTGCCGGCCGGCGCGATCTTCATGCCGTCGACGGCGAACACCACGTGCACGGGATTGCTGACGGTTGCGCCGTCCGCCGGCTGCACGAACGACACGCTTGCCGCCTGCGCCACGCCCGACACGGCGAGCAATCCAGCCAATGCCGCACCTGCCAGCCATTTGTTTTTGAACATCGTTTTTCTCCTTGTTGGATACGAAAATGATGCGCGGACCGAGCCGGCGATAGCGGCCTGACCGTCTGTGGCCGATCGTCGCAACCTATGCCGGACGCCCGGCGCGGCTGTCCAAACGACGGGCTGCGGATCAGAGCATACACGCTGTGCGTGACGGAATTCGCGGGGAGTTCGCCGGTCTGGCGCGAGTTGTCGTTGGCGCTTTGCGGCGGCGCAGCGTCGGTAGTTTTCGGTCGAATTGACAAATTCCGGTAATATTGCGGGTCGCCGCCGTGCCTAAAAAAGGGGCAGACGGGCGGATCATTGCATTGAATAGAGAGAAGAGTACGTCGTGAGCGAAGTAATTGAAGTGACTGAATATAAGAGCTGGGTCTGCCTGATTTGCGGCTGGATCTACAACGAGGAAGAAGGCATCCCCGAAGAAGGCATCGAGCCGGGTACGCGCTTCGCCGCGATTCCGGAAGACTGGCGCTGCCCGCTTTGCGACGTGGGTAAGGCGGAGTTTGCGGTGGTGGAGTTTTGAGGTTGGAGTGAGTTTGCTCGTTGAGTGAGCTTTGAGTTTTGGGCTCGACACGCTGCGATGGTGGCGTGACGGCACGGTGGTTCTGACGGTCCGGCAGGGATTGCCCGCTGGGCCGTTTTGCGTTTTGGGGTGGGCTTTTCGCGGGTTGGCGTAGGCTCGACGCTGCCCTCCTCGCGGCCGGGTCGGTTTGATATACTCTGCGCTCGCTGGTGAAGTTGACTCGCTCGATCCCGCAGTGCCCAACAAAAGGCCGCACGGGTCGAAGCGATCTGGTCCGGCTTCGGTCCCTCTCCCTGTAGTTCAGAGGGTGGAATGACAACCAGAAGACCCGCCAGATAAGGCGCGGCAACAGTGCTGTAGCATTTTTGTAGCATCGAAAAACGAGCCCGCCAATGCGGGCTTTTTGCTGTCTCGGATGCCCGTGATCGACCCAGAGCGGTCAATCAGGCGATGGAAAAGCGGACATTCGAATATTGAAAATCACTGGGCAGATTTGCCGGGATCGGTGGATTGACGTGTTTCACCTATACCAGGATGCGGTTTAATGACATCGTAGATATACGAGGCAATTAGTGATCCCGCCACTCCGAGTGATATCGCGAATACACTTGATATTAATAACGCAATAACGGGCTTTGTTTTTGCGAAATCGAGAGACCTATAGTAAAGAGGCTTCCGAATTTTCTTTATTTCTTTTTGAACAGCCTTGATAGTCTGATTCGGAACATGCTCACTCTTACTTCGCGTCTCACATTCTCCGCACACAATAGGCTTATTGCATGATTCGACGATATCAGTCTTTATGCCGTTCATATCAAAAAGGCATCCGCGCGTATCATCGTGAGTAAAACTTTGCGCCGCACCAATTTGCGGAATTGCGTTCCCTGATCGCCGGTAGCGAAGTGAATATGCGTACAAAACACGCAGAATTGCGTTTGCAAGCGGAATATTCTCCGCATTTAAGATTTCTTTTATTTCAAAAAAAGTGAAGACAATTTGATTTTCGCCAAGAGGCCTAGCATACCAATTGTCTTCGAGCGGAACATTAACAATCGCGATCAAAAAATCGGCGCTATAATTTTTCTTTAGAGGGAGCTGCCTCTTAATCAATTTATCGGAGAACGCCCAATTCCCTATATCCGAGTCACCGCGTAATTCATAGTTTTCCACGCCACCGACAAGCTCGAAAACCTCCGATTTCCACCCCGAGACCGTGTTGAAGTTTAGGTGCAGCGGAAAACGACCAACAGTTACGAGTTTAATTTTTACTTTTTCCATGTGCTCACTGTCACAAAATAGATGATGCAGAGTCAACCGGTACCACAGCCCCGCCGCGTGACTCCGGTCGTCAGCATACAGCGGGAGGTAAATGTCTGCATTCGAGAAGTTAGTGGAAATGTCCGAATTTGGCCGATTGCTGCCTGTGACCGGGTCGCTCGCGTTGACGCCTCCAGCCGTCCTACCCTCAGTTAAGTGGATCTGACATGCATAAGTCCCGCCGGCGCCGGCGCGTTCTGGCTCGGAACTGTCCCGTCTATTTCCTGCTTGCGCTTTCTGGCCACACCACGTCGCCATCGACGGCATATAGACGGCAGTGGTGAAAGAGCCTGTTGCACGCCTCCTGCGCTTCGGCGGCTGGATCAATTCCCAGCGAGACCGCCTCCCAGGCACCATTTGACGAAATAGAGAAGGCACGCGGGCGGCGCATTTTCAGGAAATTCCGGTATCCTTCCCTGCCCTGCGCGTTCAGGTACGGCACAGCGCTCACATCCCCCAACTGGGCAAAGCGCGTCGCGACGGGTACGGAGCTTGGCCGTGTCCATACAACATCGTTATCGACCGCGTAAAGCCGGCAGTCCGAACTGGCTTTTCCGCACAGCTTCAAAGCTTCGAGTTGCGCGTCAAATCCTTCGGAACTTGACGCCGCGCCGTGCGGGCCGATAGCGAATGCGCGTGGCGAAGGCATATTCAGGAATGCCCGGTAATACGCATAATCATGCTCCGTCAGGTAGGGCAATGCCTGCATGTCGTCGAGCGCCGCGTAGTGGCTCGGAGCAGGTGCTGGCGTCGGCATATACTCGGGACTCACCTGCGTGTGCGGTAATCCCACCTTTGCAAGAAACGCGTCGAGTTCGGGCACCCACAAATGAAGGGCTGCGGCCGAACCCAGAAGGTTGTGCGAATCAGCGCCAAACTGGCCGTAGGCCACAAGCGTCGCCGGACCGCCCGCTGCGACGTAGTGCTCATACATCGCGCGCCACACCGGTGTGGGGAATACCGCATCGTTATCGCCGAAGAACCAGATGGACGGAGTTGCCGTGCGCGCACCCAACCGCGCCGCAGCGTCGCTCAGTGCAGTGTCCTGATCGGCGCAGTCGTTTGCCCGCATGCCACCTGCGAAACTCACCAAAGCCTTGACGCCCGGTACGTTCAGCGTGCCGAGTGCCAGCGTGTTCCAGCCACCGAAGCTCTGCCCCGCCACCACAATGCGACTTCCGTCGATATTGGGTTGCTGTTTCAGGTAATCGATCACCGCCCGAATGTCGCGCGCCGCATCCAGGCCAATGGCCACATCGTCGCAACCATGTTGCAACAGATGACCACCCGAGCCGGCGTAGCCCCGCATCATTGGCAATGCGACCGCGTAGCCGCGCGACAGAAAGTAATACGCTGAGAATGTGAGGTAATAACGTGGCTGGTCACTGGGCGCCGTATTTCCGGTCGCACCATGATTCATCACGGCCAACGAAAAGGGACCTGGGCCCTTCGGCGTGTAAATGGTCATCTGCAGGTCGACAGGACGATCGGGGTCGCCCGGCACCGTAATAACGCGTTCGCTCTCTAGCGCCGCGGCCGGTGCTTTGGATGCCGCCTTGGGATCGTCTGCCAGCGCAGGTCGTGCCGCACCCAGCCACAGAAGGATGATGAAAAAGAAAAACCACCCTTTGCTAAACGTCATCTGGATTCGAGTGAATAGTTGTCAGCAAAGTTTTCCACGCCCAGCCGGCCAAGCTTCGCCGCAAGCTGCACCTTCGCGTTATGCCAGTCGGTCAGCGCCTGCACGCGCCGCTGCCGGGCCGTCGCCAGCGAGGTCTGCGTATTGAGCAATTCCAGAATATTGCCCACGCCCGCGCGATAGCGCTCCTCGGCGGCATCGAACGAGAGACGCGCAATATCCAGAATGGTCGCGCTATGTGCCGCATTCTCCGTCGCGGTGCGTAAAGTCTGATACGCCGTCCACACGTCAAGCGCGACCTGCTGCCGGGTTTCGCTCACCACGTCGAGCTGGTGCTCCGCTTCCGCCTCCGCCTGGCGGATCTGGTAATGCCGGCCGAATCCCTCGAAGAACGGTATCGTCAGCTGCACGCCGATATACGCGTCGTGCCCGGTCGCAGGGAAACTCGGAATCCCGAGCCCCAGACTCGCCGGCTGATTGTTGCGGCTGTATTTCGCGACCAAACTCACATTCGGTAGGCCTTCGTCACGCGTCTGCGCAACCTTCGCGCGGGCGGCTTCGAACTGCGCCTGCGCAGCAAGTACGCTCGGATGCGACCGCTTCACGTCGTCGATCAGCTCACCGACCGACTCGCTGAAGACCTGGTCGGGCTGCGCGCCCGCCGACACCTCGGGCACGACAACTGGTTCGCCCGGATCCAGTCCCATCTCAGAAGCAAGTGTTCCCGTCGCCGTCTGCGCGTCGCCTTCCGCTTTCGTGAGATTGAACACCGCCTCGTCGTGCTGGGTCTGCGCCTGCAGCTCATCCGTGATGGGCGCGACGCCTTTGTCGACGCGCGCCTGCGCGGCGGTCAGGCTGTCGCGCGTCATGCGTTCGATATCGGCCGCCGCGATCAGCGCGCCTTGCGCAGCCTGCGCTGCGTAATAGTCCTTCGCGACATTACCGAATTCCGTTTGCAACGTCGCATTCTGCGTTGCGCGCGCGGCGCTCAGCATTTCGGACACATTGCGCAGCGCCGCTGCCCGGCCGCCGAAGTCGAACAACACCCAGTTCAGCGTCGCGCTTTCGGAGCGGATCGTGGACGACGTACTGGAGCTGAGTTGCGGCTCTCCGGTGACATTGGTTGCCGAGTTGTCGCGCACGCCCTGCCACGTGCCGGACAGCGTCGGCAGGAATGCAGCGCGCGCGACGCCAACCGCTGCTGCCTGTGCCTTTACGTCAGCCCAAGCCTCACGCGTTTTCGGGTTGTTGCACAACGTGCGCTCGACCGCTTCGAGCAGCGCGAGCGGCCGCCCCACCGCGCCGAATACGCACATGCCCGGTGAGCTGATCAACTCACCCGCAGCCGTCGCGGGCACGCCCTGCTCGGCTCTCAGGATATCGATCGCATGCGCGGGCAAGCAGGCGGCAAGCGTCAGCACGGCACCGCCCGTTAGCGACAATCGCCACAAACGGCTACCGCTCATGCATGCTCTCCTGCGCGCCCTCGACCATTGGTCCAAGCAGATAGTGCGCAACGCTCTGACGCCCGGTCTTGATCTCCGCCGTGACGCTCATGCCCGGCGTCAGCGCGATCCATTTATTGTCGATGCGCATGCGATTCGTGTTCAGGCGAACACGCGCCGTAAATGCCAGCCCCAGTTTCTTGTCCTGCACCGCATCGTTTGATACCGAGACGACCGTTCCTTCCAGCATTCCGTAGCGCGTATAGGGAAATGCCTCGATCTTGACCGCCGCGCGCTGGCCAACATCGACAAAGCCGATATCCTTGTTCTCGACGGTCGCCTCGACTTCGAGCGCATCGTCCGGCACGATTTCCATCAACGCCTGCGCGGTCGTCACGACGCCACCGAGCGTGTGCACCGCCATCTGCTGCACCGTGCCGGCAACCGGTGCGCTCAGGCTCATCAAACCCGTGCGCGTATGCGCCTTCGCTTCGTCGTTGCGGCTCTGGGTCAACTGCTCGCTGGCTTTCTCCTGCTCGTACAGTTGCTCACGGAGAAACTGCGACTCGGCCGACGCGATGTCGGCGCGCTGCTCCGCAATGCCAGCGGCCAGTTCGCGCGCGTGGCTGCGCTGCGCATCGAGCTCATGCTCCTGTTCGAGTGCCGTCTGTTCCTTGTCCAGATAGTCGTGCTGCGCGACATATTTCTTCTCCGACAGCGTCTTGTAGTCGTTCGCCTGTGCCCTCGCAAGCGGAGCCGTAGCGACGAGCTTCGCGATCTCCTGGCGTGTACTGTCGAGTTCGGCCCCGCGTTTCTCAAGCTCGGCGCCGGCCGCGCGCTGTTTGTCCTCGAACTCGAGCCACGCACCTTCGGCAAGCCGCTGCGCTTCGAGCTGGCGCTGTTCCGGCGCACCGTCGACGATCGCAACCCGCGGCGCACAGTTGTCGCGCTGCGCCTCAAGCAAAGCCTGCGCACGGGCGGCAGCTAGTCCCGCGTCGAGGCGGCTCGCACGGGCCTTGTCCTCGTCGGCCGAGGCCTGCGAGGTATCGAGTTTCATCAGCAGTTGCCCGGCCGTCACCCGATCGCCGTCCTGCACAGCGATTTCGCGCACGACGCCGGTAATCGCCGGCTGCACAATCTTCACGCGCGCGTTGGGTACGAGCTTGCCCTTCGCGGTCGCGACGATGTCGAGCCGCGCAAACAGCGTAATGGCGAGCACGATAACGGTGAGCGCCACCAGAATGCGCGCGCTCCAGCGCGGCGCCGGATGTACCGGCGTTTCGACCAGCTCCAGCTGCGCCGGCTGGAACGCCAGTTCGTATTCGAGTTTGGCGGGTGCGTCAAACTGTCGACGGATTGACCATGCGGCGCGCCAGATGGCCGCATAGCGGCGGCCGAGATCAGCCAATGCCTGTAATCGTAGTCGCATGATCAGCTGTTCTGCAGGAAGACGAGATGGGCGTAGTAGCCGCCTTTGGCGACCAGCGCGTCGTGCGTGCCGCGCTCGACGATCCTGCCCCTGTCCATCGCGATGATCTGGTCCGCGTGACGCACGGCCGTCAGACGGTGCGCAATGATGATGACCGTGCGGTTCGCGCAGATGGCCCGCATGTTGTTCTGGATTACGCGTTCCGTTTCGAAATCGAGCGCGCTGGTCGCTTCGTCGAAGATCAGGATGCGCGGATTGGTCAGCAGCGCGCGCGCGATTGCGAGCCGCTGGCGTTGCCCGCCCGAGAGGTTGCCGCCGTGCTCCTCAACCGCCGTGTCGTACGCCTGCGGCAGCTCGCAGATGAACTCATGCGCGCCGGCCAGTTTCGCGGCGTGAATCACTGCGTCGAGCGGCGCGCCCGGGTCGGTCAGCGCGATATTCTCGCGAATCGTGCGGTTGAACAGCAGGTTCTCCTGCAGCACCATGCCGACTTGCCGACGCAGCCACGCGGGGTCGGTCAGCGCCAGATCGATGCCGTCGATGCGCACCGTACCCTGCTCCGGCAGGTAGAGCCGTTGCAGCAGTTTAGCGAGCGTGCTTTTACCCGACCCCGAACGGCCGACGACACCGATCACCTGACCGGCACCGATCTCCAGCGATACATCGTCGATGATCGGCGGGCCGTCCGGTCTATAGCGAAACCGGATGTTCTCGAAGCGGATGTCGCCCTTGAGCGCGGGCAATGCCTGGCGGCTCGGCGGCGCTTCTGTGCGCGAGTTGAGAATGTCGCCCAGCCGGCTCATCGAAATGCCGATCTGCTGGAAGTCCTGCCAGAGCTGAGCGAGACGCAGAACCGGCGACGCCACGCGCTGCGACATCATGTTGAACGCAATCAGCTCACCTACGGTCAGGCGTCCGTCGATCACGAGCTTCGCGCCGAGCAGCAGAGTCGCGAGCGTGACGAGCTTGCCGACATACTGGATCAACTGCTGGCCGATGTTACCCAGTTGCGTCACGCGGAAACCGGCCGACACATAGGCCGCGAGCTGGATCTCCCACTTCTTGACGAACTGCGGCTCGACCGCCATCGCCTTTACGGTCTCCACGCCAGAGACGGTCTCGACGAGGAACGATTGATTGTCCGCGCCGCGCGCGAATTTCTCGTTCAGGCGCCGTCGCAGAGTGGGCACGAACGTGCCCGAGACCAGCGCGTACACGGGCAGCGAAGCTGCGACGATGAGCGTCAGCCACACGCTGTAGATACACATCACGCCGATGAACACGAACGAAAACACCAGATCAATGACGGCGGTCAATGCCTGCCCGGTCAGGAAATTGCGTATGTTCTCGAGTTCGCGCACGCGCGCCACGGTGTCGCCTACGCGCCGTGCCGCGAAATACGGCAGCGGCAATGCGATCAGGTGGCGGAATAAGCGCGCGCCCAATTCCACGTCGATACGGTTGGTCGTGTGCGAGAAGATGAAATTGCGCAGTCCGGTCAGCAGCACCTCGAAGGTCGAGCTCACGAACAGCGCAATGCCGACGACCGCCAGCGTGTTGTACGTACGATTGACCAGTACCTTGTCCATCACGATCTGGAACATCAGCGGCGAGACAAGACCGAAAATCTGCAGGATCAGCGAAATCCCGAGCACTTCGAGCAGCAGGCGCCGGTATTTGACGATCGCCGGAATGAACCACGAGAAGTCGAAGCGCGCAAGTTCGCCCGCGAGCGACGCGCGTGAGGCGAACAGCACCACCTGGCCCGTCGTGCGTTCAGCCAGGGTATCGAGCGGTACCACGGTGGGTGCCGTTGCATCAGCCTCCAGGATGAGTGCCGTCTTGCCGTCGCAACGGGCGATGATGAAGTGATCGCCGTTCGCGTCGAGCGCGAGCGCGGGCAGTGGCATGTGGTCGATCCGGTCGGCTTTGAGCGGCGCGAGCCGTGCCTTGAGGCCAAGCGAGCGGGCGCTGAGGATCAGTGCGTCGCTGTCGAAGGGCTGGTCGCCGCTTCCAGCGGCGTGCCGCAGTTGCGAGGCGTCCGCCGCGATGCCGTGGAAACGGGCAATCACGACCAGGCAGGCCAGGGCGGGATCGGCGGCAGCGGATAGTTCAACGGCGGGTGAACTTAGTTGTTCGGTAACGTCTGGGGCATTCACGGAATTGTTAACGTCCTGGATGCTGCAACCGCGGCTTGTCCGGCGCGGGCTGTACGGGTACACAAAAGACGCCCACGACCATCATGGTCGTGGACGCCTGAACAGCAGCTAGCGATGTAACATCAGTGCGCGCTGGCGAGCAGCATCGATTCCTGCGCGGTCTGTGCCGGCGCCAGGGTCGAGCTTGCCGCGGATTGCGTGCCGTAGGACGCCATTGCGGCGATAAGCGAACTGAGCTGCGTATCCGAGAGCGTCGCCGTATTGCCCTCAGCGCTCGACGTGACATTCGGGTTGTACTTCAGATCGACGCCTGCGATGTCGCCCGTTTTACCGTTCGCGTACGTGAATGAACTGTCGACCAGGATCTCGTTGCCGTTGCTGTTCTGGCTGACCTGCGTTCCGTTCAGATCGATCGAGGTGATGCCCAATTGTGACAGCGACAGCAGTTCGCCCGACTGGAAGTTCGCCGTGCCGGTGGGATCGACCCAGACTTTCAGCGAATTCCAGAGGGCGTCGCTGCTGGTCAGCGAGCCGTCCGACGTCCCGTCGACCTGCTGGGCGAGCGACTGCAGCGCGCCAAAGCCGCCGACGAGTTGACTGTCCTGAGTCACCGCTGTCGAATTTGTAGCGTCGTTCGGGTCATAGACCAGGTAGCCCTCGCCGGCTGTGCCCCAACCGGTTTGTACCTTCTTTCCATTGTTCTGCATATCGAACGAAGCACCGGACGTCGACAGCGAGGTAGTCGCGACACTATCACCGTTGAGGTTCAGGATGATCGGGTCAATGCCATCGGGACACATCGTAACCGTAAGGTTACTGCCCGGCACACCACCGCCCTCTGTCGGCACTGCGTACGCTATGACCCCGTTGTCACCTCCTAGTACCGGAATGGAGGGAAAACTACTACCAGTAACGGGAGAAACGGCATTAAAAGTGCTGACGGGGGTACCGTTTGTCATGTTTTTGTTGCCGACTACATAGTTGTTTGCGGATGAGAAGAATACCGAGCCATTGTTCGCATAGACGTAATTTCCAGTCCCATGGACGTTTATTATTATTTGGCTAGCGTTGTCACCCGCATAGATATAATTGTTATCGCCATTGACTTCCAAGGTTGACTTTGGAACAACCGCTCCCGCACCGACTACGATCTCTGAGCCGGACGCGTCAATGACGTTGTTGACTCCGTTATCGATGATGGATGATCCGGAACTCATCCCGATGTCGTTGCCGTTACCGTTCACGCTGACGCTACAACTGCTCCCCATGATCAAGGAGTTACTCGTGCCAGTAAGAGCGAAACTCGTACCGTTCGCCGCAGTGATGGTAGAGAGCTGCGAAGTAACGTTGTAATTCGTGCCGCTGAGCAAGGTGAGGTAATCCCCTGTACCTCCAAGATTAACGTTGTCGCTGCCGCCGGAAATTGCCGTTGTACTAGCCGATTGACCTGTCGCGAGATTAGCACCAACGTTGATCTGGTCTAAAACCGCCGTTATGGTGTTGTTAGTCGAAGTGTTGAACGTTAGTCCTGTACTTCCGGCGGTTACAGACGTGCCCGCGCTGAGGTACACCTGATCGCTGATGCCGTTGATGAGATCGTTCTGCCCGATGACGGCCAACGTGTTTGCCGTACCCCCGTTGATTGTGCTGCTGTTGCCTATGACTGTCGTTACCCCTGCCGACTGACCAGACACAAGATTACTTCCGACATTGATCTGATCGGAAATCGCGGTGATAGTATTGTTCGTGGAAGTATTAAAAACTAGTCCCGTACTGCCCGTCGATACGGACGTGCCCGCGCTGAGATACACCTGATCACTGATACCATTGACGAGATCGTTCTGCCCGATGATAGCCAGCGTGTTCGCCGCACCTCCATTAATCGTGCTGCTATTACCTATAACTGTCGTGACGCCTGCTGACTGGCCAGCTACAAGGTTACTTCCGACATTGATTTGATCGGACAACGCCGTAATTGTATTGTTGGTCGAAGTATTAAAAACCAGACCGGCACTGCCCGTCGATATAGACGTCCCAGCACCCAGATAGACCTGATCGCTGATGCCGTTGATGAGATCGTTCTGCCCGACGACAGCCAGCGTGTTTTGCGTGCCGGCATTGATCGTGCTGCTATCTCCGATAACTGTCGTCACCCCTGCTGACTGGCCAGCCACAAGGTTACTTCCGACATTGATCTGATCGGAAATCGCTGTAATTGTATTATTGGTTGACGTGTTAAAGATGAGGCCGCTACTGCCCGTCGATACAGAGGTACCCGCGCTGAGATAGACCTGATCGCTGATGCCATTGATGAGATCGTTCTGCCCTATAAGAGCTACTACGCCCGCCGTACCTGCATTGATCGTGCTGCTGTTGCCTATAACTGTTGTCACACCGGCAGACTGGCCAGCCGCAAGATTGCCAGCGATGTTGATCTGGTCTCCAATACCAGTGATCGTGTTATTGCTCGAGGTGTTGACGGAAAAACCCGAACCACTCGTCGTCAACGACGAATTTGCTCCAAGAAATACTTGGTCACTACCGCCGTTGACTGTGGCACTTGACGATGCGGCCAGATTAACTTGAAAGCCTCTGACGTCTGAATTCACGCCTTGACCACTGATGTACTCAACGTCTGTCGCACCATTCTGCGCGAGCGTCACACTACTTGTTACAGCACCCTGATTAGTCACTTCAGAATACTGAAACGCTCCCCCTCCAAGCGATGTCGTGGCAATCGTGTCGCCAGGGGTCCCCGCCATGATAATTGCAGGATTACCGTCCGGGCCATTCATGGGTGTCAGCATATCCCCGTCTTGCGACGCAGGTACATTTCCGATCCATTTGTTAAAGCCTGGCAGGAACGTGTTGTTAAACCAACTCCCCGCATTGTCGAGAACCGGTACGACGCCAATCAATATGCCGAACGCGTTTGCGCGTGATGCAATTACTGCCATCTCCTCAGCCAGCGCACCGTCGCCGAGCCCTTGTGCAGCGGCCGCAATCGCCGTCGCCGCACCGCCCCCAATTCCAGCGGCATCATTTGCGACTGACGCCAAAGCTGCATTCTGGACACTGGCGCTCTGATTTTGTGCCACGGCGTTTTGATAAGCCGCAACATCATTTGTGATATTTGTAAGACCACCGACCGTCGACAATGCTGCAGATAAAATCGGATTTCCTGACAACGCTTTTACCGCGCTTGCCAAATTGGCAGCACTACCAATAACGGCCTGCTGTGCACTTACCGAATCCGGATCATTTTTAAGCTGCGTGCATGCATTAAGGTAATTTATCCACGAATTGACGAGCGATGTGACGTTCAGCGTAGTTTCAGAAACAATCAATCCTGACATAATTTATTTTCCTTAACTTATCTTTTAAGATCTGCAGCCAAGCGAAATCCGACACTACTATCCCGTTTGTCCGGCGGCAGTCCGTTCCGGCCAGCTGCCCGAGTCGTGATCGGAATCGTTGCCCAACTCGCCCCTCGAATGGATCTGAGTGCACAGGCCTCGGATTTAGGGAGCGGTACAGACGAAAAATTCCAATAGCTGATTTGATAGCAATCCGCCATCCATTTGCTCACATTGCCGAGCGTATCGAACAGCCCCCACGGATTCGGTCGGAACGATCCGACGGGAGCTGTTTCAACATAGCCATCAGTGCAGTCGGCAATCGGCGCAGTTGCATCGAGTGCCCGCGCGCTCTGATCACGGGTATTCTCATATACGCACACATCCACCGGATTGACTCCCCAATAAGTTGGGGTTGTCGTCCCGGCTCTGGTCGCATATTCCCACTCCGTCTCACTCGGCAACCGATAGATCGCTGCTTTGCTTGTCTGCAGGCGTGCATTTACCCAAGAAATGAATTTTTGAGCGTCACTCCAAGAGACACACACGACCGGGTCTAGATCCGTCTGTCTGAAGCCCGGATTTTTCCAGTCGGCATGTGTATCAAATAGCCATTCCTTGCCGTCAAAAATATAACAACCCTTTCCGGTAAAACCAGTGGCCTCTGCAAATGCCGCGAACTGTTTTCTCGTCACGTCGAATCTGGCAATGGCAAATGATTTTACGTAGGCCTCGTGCCGCGGCGATTCAACTGCGTACATGAAGGCATACCGATCGTGCCCCCGAAATTCTTCTTCTGTAGCTCCCATCATGTACTTTCCAGAAGGAAGAACAATCATTTCAGAACACACGTCACAATCACGAAAATTCTCGAAATTATTCTTAGCAACACCCTTATCCGATGCCATGGCATTAGATGTGAAAATGAGAATAATTAAAAAAATCTGAAGCACGCACCCCCCCCAAAGAAGCTCAGGACTACTATAACTAATATTTAAAATTACGATCAAACCGAATATTCGCGATACCGCTCACCACAACAACACCAGCCATTTACCACGCACCGCCCGGACTCACTGCGCAAATACTGTATTGCCGAGATAACGACTATACAGCGCCGAAATCAACCTCCGGCATCCGATGCTACCGCAAAAAATCAAAATCCACACGAAACTTTCGCCAGCAATTGTTAATAACTTACAATAAGGCACGTCAGTTTCTTACAAAATTATTTCCGCCATGCATTACAAATATCAAGCATCGAGAAAACATGCCGAATCCATAAACTGGACACAATTTGACTTCATTAGCGACGGAACTCAAAAGCCAGTTTTCTTTTTCTTCGAAGCACCAACCTAGAATAGGCCGACCGGTTCCCGGCTGTCGTCCCAGCTGAAAATAATCACCTCCTTGCGCAGGGTTTCGCGGCCCCCGCCGCCGACCGTATATCGGATATCCACCGTCTCGATATGAAAGCCTTCGAACGCTCGCCGGATATCCGGATGGTCGTTCAGACTGACGATTGCTCGCCCCTTGATCGTGCGCAGCCGTCGCGCCATCTCTTCATATTCGCTGAAGGCGAACGGGACACCATACCCTTCTGTCTCCCAGTAAGGTGGGTCAAGATAAAACAGCGTGTGCGGCCGGTCGTACCGGTCGATACAGGTCTTCCAGTCGAGCCGCTCGACAAACGTATTGGACAGGCGCAGGTGCGCGGCCGAGAGGTTTTCTTCGAGCCGCAACAGATTCAGGCCGGGTGGCGTGGTGGTCGCCGTGCCAAATGACTGCCCCTCAATCTTCCCGCCGAAGCAGTTCTGCTGGAGGTAGTAAAAACGGGCGGCACGCTGGATATCGGTGAGGGTTTCCGGGACTGTGTCCTGCAGCCATTTAAACACCTGCCGGCTGGACAGCGCCCATTTGAACTGGCGCACGAACTCCTCCAGATGATGCTGCACGACGCGGTACAGATTGACGAGCTCGCCATTGATGTCGTTGATGACTTCGACCTTCGCTGGCGGCCTCATAAAATAAAGTGCTGCGCCGCCCGCGAACACTTCGACGTAGCACTCATGTGCGGGAAAACGCGGAATGAGGTGGTCTGCGAGACGGCGCTTGCCGCCGATCCAGGGAATGATGGGAGTTGCCATGGTGAAAGCCGTTTTTAAACTTGGTGTAGAATCCGGCCCGCCTACCGGTAGGTAGCAGGGCCCTGGCTGATTCACTGGCACAAGCAGTGGAGAGGCGGCTGGGGAAGATGCGCTAACATCCATCCGGTCGCCCTGTTTCTTCCCGTACGTGCTGAAGCTCGCACGGGTCGGTTAAAAGTTACTTTGCGTCGCGACTCATGGGCTGCGCTATCGTTGCGTTACTGCAGCGCCCTGCTGCCTAGGTGACGCAGCGGGGTCCCGCGCCGACACAATGGTGTCCGGTGAAACGGCGAATTGCGTGATGGCCGCCGCCTGCCTGTCAGCGCGCGACGACGAACCGAAGAAATACTCCTTCGAACCCAGCACCATCGCGATCAGGATGCCGAACAGCGTATCGAGCGCACGCATCACGCTGTCGTCCACCCTGACCTGCTGCGCCGCCAGCAGGAATTCCAGCCCGATCACGCCGAACAACGCCACCGTGTACATATAGGCGAGATTGCGCGCGGTGTGATCCTGCTCGGCTGCAGCGAAATTCCGCGCGCCGGCCCTGTCGTCCGCCGCGACCTTATCGGCCTGCACCTGAATGCCGGCCATGTTCTCCGCGTGGGTAAAACCGGCCTGCCGCATCTTCAGAGCGAAGTCGTCGTCGGCCTGTCGCAACGCCAGCAACTGCTCAGGTGTCATCTGCTGGCCGGGTTGCTGGCCACCGAGCGCCGTCTTCACCGCGTCCACCGACGCGTCGGACAGGTCGAGCGTGCCGGCAATGGTCGACGCCGCCATCGCGGCAATGCCCGGCACCCCGCCTGTCAGCGCTGTAACCAGCCACGGTGCGACTGTTTTCAGAAAATCCATCATGCGCTCACCCCGAACTGACTGCCGAACTCGTGCCCGAATGCCCGGTTAAGTTGCCACCCGTATTCGAACGTCTCGTTCTCCGGGCGTTTCTCGGCCAGTTCGATGTAATAGACCGACTGCTGCGCGGCAATCATGCCCATCAACACGCGATGACCATCGACACCGCGTGCCGCGAGAAATGCCTTGAGCGCGGTGAGTGTCATCGCACCGATGCCGCCATCGACCGCGATATCGGCGAATGACCGGCCGTTCTGGTTCAGCACGTTCAGCGCCCGCTGCAGGAACCGCACACCGGTGGTCTGCCCGCAATTCACGCCTATATCGAACAGCTTCTCCGCGAGCGCCGACGACACCGCATCGACCAGATCGAATTTCGGTTGCAGCCAGTAGCGGCTGTGATAGATCTGCGCGGCAACCGGGCGCGGCATGTCGCGCATCGCGCCCATGTAACCAAACGCGCGCGCGACGGCTGCCGTGATACCCCACATCGTCTCGCCGCCGGCGTCGGCCGGATTGTTCGAATACCGGCCTTCGCGCCCGATCAGCGCATCGATCTTCTGGTCAACTGTTGTCACACTCATTGCCTGCTCCCGTCTGTTCTGGATAATGTTTTCTCAAGCTCCTCGATCCGCTGCTGCTGCAGCCGGTTGAGGATGTCGCCCTCGTTGACGTGGGTGAACACCCACACGATCGAGCCCACGAGGAAGGTCTGCACCACGCCGAGTACGATGCCCAGCACCCACATCGCGCCACGTGCGGTGTTCTTCATCGCGGCCACCCGCTCGTCGACGCCGTCGATCTGTGCGCCCAGTTCATCGCCCAGCGCCTCACGCTCCGTTCTGCCTGCATCGACACGTACCCACAGCAGCTCGATGTCCTTACGCGCGTTCTGGTTGTGAATCGACATCTCGGCAATCGCGCGGTCGAGCGCTGCAACCGGTTTCACCGAGAGCTTGATGTCCTCGACGCTCGCGGCGACGTTGCGCAACTGCTCGCCGAAGCGTGCGATCTGCACCACCAGATCGCCGTTTTGCTGGTCTCCCATCGGCCCCGTCCGTTCCAAATAAAAAACCGCCCTTCAGCTCACCTGAGGGCGGTTCGTTGTTGCGTTGTATCGTGTTGCGTTCGATTGTCCGGTCGATTCCTATCACAGACCGGTATCAATGCGACGGCGTCGGCACGACCAGACTGATTTTCTTCGCCGGTTTTTTGCCGTGCCCCACCTTCGCCTTACCTTTGTTCCCCGCGTTCAGCTCGAGGCGTGTCTCCCAGCTGCGGCCCGCATACTCGTGCGAGACCGACTCGATCAGGAAATCGCCGTCCGCCTCTTTCTTGAAGCCCTTCAGCGTCACACTCTTTTCCGCCGAGAAATCTGCGCGGCCCTGCATCAGCATCGTGCTCTTCGCCGTGTGGTGGTTCAGTTTCTGCAATCGCGCACTGGCCGCGGCCTTCGCGGCCTCGGGACTCGCGAAGGCATGACGTTCCGTATGCACGGCAGCCGCCCCCTTCGGGGCATCCGGATTCGGGATCACAAGATCGATCTTCTTTCCGGTCTTCACGTCGTGCACGCGGGTGCGCACCGCGACGAAGCTCGCCCGGTCGGGAAAGGTGATCTCATAGTCGATGAGCATGTCGGGCGTGAGCGAGATCGACGGCAACTGCCGCCCGCTCACACTCCTGCCTGCCCCGCGCCCCGTCACGATCAGCCTGCCCGCCTTGACCGTTGCGGTCGCGCCATACTGGCGGGAGAGGCGCGTCACGAAATGAAGATCGCTCTCGCCGAACTGGTCCGCGCGCGGCACCACCACGTCGATCGCACATGCCGGTGTCCACCGGTTGCGCCGGGCGATATCGCCCACGATGTCCGCCAGCTTTGCGTTCTCCCAACTGCCGTAGCGATGCGTCTTCGAGGTCGCGCGCATGTTGGCCGGCTTGCCGCGAATGATCACCGACGTCGGCGGCCCCTTAAGCGCGATCTCGTCGACCGCGTACTCGCCGAGGAACGCCAGGCCGCTGCCCTCCCAACCCAGCGACAGCCGCAGCGTCGCGCCCTTCGGTGGAAATTCGATACGTCCGTCCCGGTCGTCCAGCTCGATCTCGCATTCGTCCGCTTCGAGCCCCGGCTTGTCGACCGTGCGGATCCGCAGCACACGATCCTGAAGCACCTTCGTGATGTCATCGCCATTGGCGATGATCTGGAATATCGCTTTCATGTGGTCCTGCCCTGCTCATTAGCCTCGTTCATGCGCTACGTCCATAACTGCACCGGTTCGTCGCGCTGCACCTCGACCTCGGGCAGCGTGATGATGATGCCGGCCGCAAAGGGTTGCTCGTGCCGGGCGAGCCCAGGGTTGGCCGCGTACACGGCCTCCACCATGCCGGTCACGCGTCCATAGAAGGCCTGACAGATCGTGTCGAGCACATCGCCCTCAGACGTTCTTATAGTCTTCGCCATAGCGGCCGAACTCCAGGCTGAAGGTCTGCTTGCGCGGCGCACCGTCCGACATGAGCGCCTCCTGTTCCTCGTCGACGCCCTGCAGATACCACCGCCCTAGCACCTCGCCGTAACCGGTCGTCAACTGGAGCGGCACCAGTCGCGCGCCGATCGCGCGCAGCGCTTTCAGCTGCCCCGCGCCCGCGCCCACCGCAGCGAACACGACGCCCGACAGCGTGATCGTCTCGCCGCCCTGGCTGACGGCCTGCAGCGCCTCCGGACGGTTCAGACGCTCCTGCGAGGCGACCTTGTATTTCGTGGTACGCCGCAGCCTGTCGAAGGCCGCTGTAGACAGGTTGAAGTGGAACGTATCGCCCGCGTCGGAACTGAGCGTCATCAGATGCGGCGTTGCTGTTGATGCACCGCTGGATAACCCCGAAAGCAGTCCACCCGCAACGGACGATGCTGCGAACGAGCCGGTCAGCGGCGAAGGCTGCTGTCCCGGACCCGCCAGATTCTTTGCGCCGGCCCACGCGTTGAACTTCGTGCGGACATCGCCGAGCGCAGAGGTGACGGTGCCGGCCGCCGACCGGATGAGCGGGTTGCTGGCTGCGTCCGCCATGCGCAGTACGCTGCCCATGGACGACTGCACGGCATTGAAACTGCGCAATACCGTGCCGACCTTCGGATTGAGATCGCCTGCCACGGACAGAGCGCTGCCCGCGCCCGAGAGCAGTTCAGCAGCATTGGCGAGATTGCCGGTCGCCAGCTTCTGCAGGACGGCGACCGTGTTGGCGCTGGCCACCCTATTGCGCTCGTAGACACGGCTCATGTTGCGCACGCGCTCGGTCGCGATGCTCGCCTGCGTCGCGGCCTGCGAGATCTGTCGTTCAAATTCCATTCCGTGTCTCCCGATTGCTAATCAATGCGACTAAAGATGTGGCGCATCGAACATGGCCGAGCGATTGCTGCGTGCGAGCTCGTCCTTCATGAGCCTCTGCAGTTGCGGCGACACTTTCGCAAGAAAGCGGTCGGCCACGTCGTTGTCTGGCGCACCCTGAAGCGTCACGTGGAATACCGGCGCGAAGGTGTTCTGCTGGTCGATCTTCGTCATCGGCCTGTCCGCGCCCGGCGCTTTCTGAAGTGCTTTCGCTTTCGCAAGCGCATCGGTCACCGTCGCCTGCTGGCCTGTGCGAGCATTGTCATTCCCGCTCCCCGGCCACGCCCACTTCGTGACTGCCCGCAGTGCCTTGCCGCCGGCGAACGTGCCCAGCGCTCCGCCGACCACGCCCCCGACGGCTACACCTATCGGACCACCCAGCGCACCGACGGTCGCGCCGATCTTTGCACCCAGCAGACCACCGGCGAGATTGCCGGCGATGCCCGCAAAACCCTGCGCCTTCGCTGCACGCGTGTCGTGGCTGTTCGCTACTGCATAAGCGTCGGTCGCAGCCAGCCCGAGCTTCAGGACGGACCCCGCCATGGCAAGCTTCCCCGCGTACGGCAAAACGCGCGGCAGGATACGACCCGCGAAGCCCCGCGCTGCGCCGAACACACGCCCAAGCCGGCCAGCACGCCCGGCACGACCTGCAGCACGGCCCGCCGCGCCACCCTTATCGGCGCCAGACAGATCCTCAGCGATGTCTGCGGCCGCCCCTGCCAATCCACCGCCGGCACCGCCAGCACCGCCACCACCAGGCAGGTTGACCACGAACACGCGCTGCACACCGGCCGATGCGGCTGCACCGCCCAGCGCCTCCAGTGCGCGGCCGGCAACACCTGCTACACCGCCGCCCTTGCCTCCGCCGCCCGCTTTGCCACCGCGCGCAACGAGGATCGAACCGCGTGCAATATCGAGTGCGCCCCGACCGATGCCCCAAAGCGACTTTGCCCCGCGCCATGCAATCAGTCCCGCTGCGACTCCGGCCACCGCCATCGTCGCTTTGGGCGCTGCGTCCGTCATCTTCGCGAGGCCCGTGCCGGTGGCTTTCGTGGCGTGTCCGACGGCGTCCGTCACCGGCCGCAGCGCGTCGCCGATGCTGCGCATCGCATCGTTCCACTGCTGGCCGACTTCGCTCCACACCTGTTTCGATGAGTCGCGCCGGTCGGCCAGATCCTTCGCGATCTCGCCGGTTGCCTGTGACGAGTTCTTCTTCAGGCGCTCGTACAGCTCCGCGTTCTGCAGGTACGCGGTCAGCGCCGCCTTGACCTGCATGTCCGTGAAGAGGTCGCCGGTCTTCATCGTGTCTTCGAAGGCCGCGATCTGCGCACGACGCTTCTGCGGATCCGTTTCGCCGCTTATGTCCTGCGCGGCACTGGCAAGCTGCTTTGCCTTGGCCGGATCGACACGCTCGATGTACGCACGCGCGAGAACGAAGGAAGCCTCGAGCGTCGACCAGCCCTTGCCGATCGCCTCGCGCATCTTTACTTCGTAGTCGACTCCAGCCTTCTTATAGTTGCTGGCGGTTTCATTCGATCCGATCTTCGAGAACCAGTTTTTGAGGTTATTCGCGGCTTCGTCGGCGTTACCGGCCGTCTTCATCTGCACCTGCAGCATCGCGCCCAGCTGCGTCACCGAATCCTGCCCCGTGATGCCGATCTTCTGCATCTCGGCGAGCAGCACCGGAAACCAGCGGGCCATATCGGCCGACTCGAACGAACCCTCCTTGCCGAGAAACGCAATGGCCTCGAACGCTTTCTGCATCTGCTGCGGATCCGCGATCTTCGCGTTCTGCTGCAGCGCCTGGATCATCCGTGCGGTCTCCACGGTGGTCGCCCCCTGGCCGATCGAGAACTTCGCCGCAAGCGGCGCGAAGTCAAGTGCACGGCTCACGTCCATGCCGCCCGCCACCATCTGGTTGACGGCCTCGGCGAGCACGTTGCGGCCGATGCCGTTATCGCGCGCATCGCGCCGGATGCGCTCGCCCATCGACGCCTCCTGCGCGGTGCGGGCAATGCCGGCCTTGATCGCAATGTCGCGGATGATCGCCTGATAGTCCGCTGCGATCGTTGCTGGCACGGCCACCGCCGCCGAGAACTTCACGGCGTCGCCGATCGCGCCGCGTGCGCCGTCGCGGCCGGCAGCGAGCCGCTCCTGCCCGGTCGCTTTCAGTTCGAGCCCGCGTGCGGTGCGCCCGAGCCTCGCATACGCACGGTCAAGCCGGTCGACTTCAATGCCGTTCTCGCGCAACGTGCGCATGTTCGATTCGATGCGCCGGCGGATACCATCGGCTGCACGGTCGCCCGCCGCATGCAGCCGGCGGAATTCATCCTGCAGTTTCACCGTCTCGCCGATCGTGCGCTGCCACAGGCGCGTTTCGCTCGCGGTTTTCTTAAGCCCCGTGATGCGCGAACTGGTTTCGGTGATGGCCCGACCGAAGCTCGCCGAGACGGCCCCGCCGATGACAATCCCGAGTGCAATATCGTTTGCCATGCTGTTGCCTTTTTCAGTCGGTCAGCCACCACACCAGATCGTCGGGCGTCATGTCGTCAATTGATGTCGGTGGCACGTGGTACTCCTGAAGCAGCCGCCTTGCGAGCGCCTTGAGTGTTATGCTGTCCATCCGCACGAGCGGATGTGAGGCGAAAGTAGGCGTCCTGGACGCGGTGATAATCACCCAGGTCCAGGCCCTCCAGATCCGTCGGCGAGACACCCGCGAGCGTCGCAAAGATCGCCAGCTCCTGCGCCTCTTCATCGCCCGGCGCGACCTTCTGCGCGGCACGCATGTCGCGCACCTTCGGTCGCCGGAAGACCAGCGTATCGCGCAGCACGCCATCGAATTCGGTGGGGTAATTGAGTTTGACCGTCACGCTGTCGACGAGCCCCGATGCTGTCTGTCCTGCCGACGATGCCGGGGCTGCCGGCGTCGTGCCTTCTGTGCTTTCCATCTGTTCACTCTCCATACGATCCAAACGACAACGGCGGACCACGTGAAATACGTAGCCCGCCGTTCTGATTAAAGTTGCCTTGCTGCTGCGATGTCGCAGCAATTACATACCGATGGCCTTGCGGATATCCGCAAGCTGGTCCACGCCGTCGATGATCCGCACCATGCCCAGCACGTCGATCTCGTACACCGTCGCACCGTCGATCTCGAGCTTGTAGTACGTGAGCGACACCGTGAATTTCGCATCGACCTTCTCCCCCGGCTTCCAGTCGCCCGGATCCACCTCGGAGAGCATGCCCCGGAACGTGGCCGCTACCGCCTTCGTCGCGCCCTTCGTGTCGCGGAACGCCCCACGAAAGACGCCGTTAAACGCGGTCGCATCGGCGAGCCCAAAGAACTTCAGGGCATCGCGCTCCATCGTCGACATCTGGAAGCCGGCCTCGAGCCCCTCCATGCCGAGATCGACCTTGACGGGGGCATCCATGCCGCCCGCGCGATGGTCGTCCGTCTTGAGCTTCAGCTTCGGCAGCGTGCATTGCGTCACACGGCCGGCGAAGCCCCGCCCGTCGACGTACGCGTTAAAGTTATAGAGTGTTTCCGGAATCACGGATCACCTCATTATGGGTAGGTGTAACGGTAGCGTTACGAGTTGGTATCGAGCACTTCAGTGAGCCACTGGTCGGTGACCTCGAATCGGAAGTTCGGGTTTTCTGCCGGCGGCACGTCGGTGAAGCGGATGTTCCAGTACACCTTGCCGTCCGCGATCTGCGACGCCGTGTTCAGCTCCGGATCCGCGTAGACCTCGAAGTTGATCACCGCGCCCCTGTTCTTAAGGTCCCGCATGAACGCCTGCAGACCCTTCGTGACATCGTCGACATAGGTGCCGGTGATGCCGCGGTCGACCGCCCATTTGTGACCGGCCAGCACCGCGTCCATCACGATGTCGAGCGTGCGCACGCGCGTGACGAATTTCCACTTCGCATCGGCCGACAGCGTGCGGTTGCCCCAAAGCCGGTACCCGCCATCGCGGATGATCGTCGCGATGTTCGCGTTGTTCAGCAGGTTTGCGCGACACGTCTCGTCGCCGTCGAGGAATTCGATAGGCCGCTTCGTGCCCGTGATGTCGGTGATTTCCCGGTTCGACGGCGACGCCCAGAAGCCGGTATTCGCATCGGTCTGGCAGAAAAGGCCCGCTGCGAACGACGACGCCGGCGCGTCCACATCCGCGTTCGCCGTCGTGTCCCACAACGTCGCGCCCGGGTCGACCATATAGAGACGCTTGCTGCCGAAGTTCTTCGCGTACGCAATCGCCGCCTCGTCGTCGGTGTTCGGCCCGTCGATGATGCCGATCGCGCGCAGCTTGCCCGCGAGTGAGTCCATGGCGGTGGCCACCGCCTGCGTCGACGAGAAGCCGGGTGCGAGCAGCAGCCGTGGCTGTACGTTGTATTTCGATTTCGCATCGAGCAGCGACTGCAGGCCAGTGCGTGCGCCGCCGGCACTGACGCCGCCAATGATGGCCGACGTGAGTGCAGGTGCTTCGCCTCCGGCCGCCACCCCGGTCGCGACCACCACCGCCTTGCTCTGCGCATAGATGGCGCGTGCGGCTTTGGCGACAGCGCTGGTCTCACCGAACGCGGCCACCGCTTCGCGATAGCTCGTCAGCTGCACCGGCACGTTGGGCATGGCCCGATCGGCGCCGGGCGTATAGGTGTCGACGAGACCCACGATCGACGACGACGGCACGGCGATCGTGCGCGGGCCGCTGTCGACCAGCGACACCGTGACGCCGTGGAAAAACGATGTTGCACCCATGCGGGCTCTCCATAAAAAAGAAGCCGTCGCGGACCAGATCCGGGACGGCTGTTTCGGGTGATGCGGTGATGCGGTGATGCGGAACGGTGTTCGCGCGGCGAGCCCGGAGCAATCAGGCCGGTGCGTCGTGCGCCGCATCCTGCACGATCTGCGCGCCGGCATACAGATAGCGGTTCTGGACGCCCGGGTACAGCGTCGTATCTTCCTTGCCGTCAGCCGGTTGGGCCTGCGCAAGCAGCTGCTCGGCGTAGCGGAACGGATCCGAGCCCGCCTCAGGAATGCCGGTGAGCATGATCGACGTCGCCATGCCGAGCGGATTCTTGCCTGCCTTGTACATCGCCTCGGTGTAGTAGCTCAACACCACCGCCGACGTGATATTCGAACTGCGGCTTACGTTGACGTTGTCGACGACGTGATACTGGGCCGGGACGCCGATCGAATCGATCACGATTTCTTTCTTGAGTGCCATGTTTGGTCTCTGTGGTTGAATGACGGACCGATGCCGTCAGGCGTTGGCCGGGGTAGCCGCGTTGGCCGCAGTGGTCTGCTCGTTGGGCATGGCCTGCTGATACGCCGAAACCTGTTCGGCAATCTGCGCGTTGGCCGCTTCGATCACCGGCCGCGCGACGCGATAAGGCAGCTCGCCCAGCGCGGAAAAAACGAGTTCCATGCCGGCGGACGGCAATGTGAGGGTGAAGGCCGAGGGCACATTCATGGTGAGTACTCCGGTTAAGGATTGAAGAGGTTGATCGCGGTTGCGGGGAGGCGGGACGACTCAGGCCGGCGCCACCGGCCACTCGATGTCGAACGGAAAGCCGGGCTGCCCGGTGAGATCGCGCAACGCCTGGCGGTATCGCTCCCAGGCCGCAGCGCTCGCCCTGAACGACTCCGGCGCATCCGGCGGCACGTTGACGCGGGCGTCGCTCGCCCCCAGCAGCCGGTCACGATAGGCACGCGCGAGCAGCGTGCGATACATGCCTTCGTTCGCACTGAACTCGTGCCTGAGCGAGTCCGCATCAGGCTGGGGAATCGAGGCGCTTCGCCAGACGGCGATGAACGGCTCGCCGCACTGGCGACCTGAGCGTCCGTCGATGGGATGTGCAACAAAAAAATCACGACCGTGTTCGAGCATGGGGTATCTCTCCCGGATGATCGTGATCAGCATGTCGTGCGAGTAAATCATCTGTTCCATTTATCTGATGTCCTTCTGTCATGCCTACTGGTTTCGCAACCAGGTCCCACGGATATAAATGCCGCCGTCGCCAACGCGACGCAGCCCGATCATCACCCACGGATCGCCGAGATCCGCCGTGCCCTCCGAGTGGACATTGACCGCGCCGAATTCGACGACGCCGCTCGCCCAGCGCACCTGCGCGCCCGCGCCTGCCTTGCCAGCGAGAACGGTGGACAGATAGCCGCCGTACGCGGCGCCGTAGACGTCGCCGTTTGTCGCTACCCAGGCGCCTCCGTTCGCGATCCGCACGATGCCGGCGAAGGTCACATTGCCGCCGTTGTCCAGGGTGGCCGGGATGCTGTTGTAGTCGCTGTTGACCCACTCCATGCCGCCACCGCCTGCGCGTCCACGCATGAACATCGCCATGCCGTCGGTACTCTTCAGGCCGATCTCGCCGTATGTGCCGGGCTGGGTCAGCAGTAGCCGCCCGGTCAGCGTGCCGCCGGCCGTGCTGAGTTTGCTGGCCGGATCGAAATTCCAGCCGCCCCATACCGTCTTGCCGTCACTGCGCGCGATCTCGTTACGCCCAAACGACCATGCGTTGGTGCGCCCATCGATATGGAAAACGATGGCCGGCTCCGATGTGACCGTGCCCCCTTCGTACGCGTCGATCGCCGCGAAATGCCGGCCGCCCCATCGCGTCCAGCGCATGCCCATATAGGCCGCGCCTGTGTTAGGCGCATCGACCTGCACAGCGGGAATACGCGCGGGCGTTGAATTCCAGTCCGCAAAACCACCACCGTTCTCGCCGGTCGAATGGAACACGCCATTCGCGCCCGTTCCCGCCTTAACGTTCGACAGGAGCGGGCGCTGGGTCGAGACGACGTCGGTGCCGAAGCGCATTGTCTCGGCGCCGTTGTTAGTGATCGCGAATACGCCGTCGGTCACGTGAAAGAAACCCGTATCGGGCGCACCGTCATTGGCAAAGGTCAGCGAAGGCAAAGTCACTGTGCCTGCGTCGAGGTAGATGACCTTGCCCGTGTTGAGCCTGAGGTCGCCGTTCAGCAATCCGCCGCTGTTCGTATCGAGCGGACTCAGGTTGCCCGAGTGCCAGACATAGCTGTTTCCGATGCGGATGTTCTTCTGCGCGAAGTTCCACGCCCACTGCCCGTGTGTCGGCGAATACCAGCCCGCCTCCTGATCGTTTGCATAGAGGTACCCGTCATTGGGACCTAGCAGGATCTGCCCCTCACCGCCTGCGCGGTTGATCGACAGGCCCGTGTTGACGTCCGCGCCCCGGTTCAGGATCACGCGCCCCGTGTCGCGCCGGATCATGAACGGGTTCCACAGGTAGCCGCCCTGATCGTTGAACGCCTGAATATAAAAATCCGTGCCCACGTTCGAGCCGTTGCCGGGCTCGCCCGTGGCGTCACCGAAAATCTTCCAGCGTAGCGTCGCACCGCTCTGGATCTGGATTTCGCGCTGCGTGCCAGCGTCGCCGCGCAAGGCCAGAGGCCTCGCGTTCTTCAGCGTCACCGATCCGCCGAACGTGGTGGACGCTCCCGTTTCGTCGATGTTCACCGCGCCCGTGGACAGGTTCCAGAAGATTGGCCGGAAGCTGTTGTAACCGCCGTAGAGGTCACCCGCGTTCGTCTGCAGCAGATAGGCGGCGTTGCCGTCGTTGCGCAGGAATACGCCGTACGCGCCCGTGACCGCGCGAAACGCGTTGACCGAGCCCGACTGGATCTCGCCCGTAAAGCGGGCGTCGCCCTTGCCCTGCACAATGCTCGATCCGTCATCATCGGCCGTCCCGAACAGCACGCGCCCGGAAGGCAGCACGCGCACGCGGGTCGCACCACCGCCGGCCACGATGTCGACGAGACCGGAAGCGTTTTCCGAGCCGATCGACATGTGGCCGTTCGTACGCAACCACGACACACCCGACTGGGCTGCGATCCACGCCGTGGTTTCGCCCTTGCCGAACGTCACCGAGCCCTGCAACAGCGACGCACCCTCGACCGCCAGATCCTTCGTGGAAACGAGGCCGGCCACACGGGGCGCACCCCACTGTCCGGGATTCTGGTCGGGCGTACTGTTCGAGCCCGCAAGAATTGCGCGATACAGCAGACCGCCCTGCTGCACGAGCGCGTCGACCGGATAGAGCACTTTCGGGGACCAGGGCGGGATGCCCGTCGCCCTTAGCCAGGCCGTCCGGTTGCCCAGCTGCTTCGCCTGCACGTTGTCGATGCCGTCAGGTCCCCCCATTACCGGGTCGGACGTTTCGAACTGATAGATACCGTCTTCCCACCGCTGCACTTCCACAAGATCGGTCATGTGGTTTTACTCCTCTGTTCTGCAATCGTTCTTACCTACCGGCAGCGGCAACGTATTCGAGCTTCGCCAGCCGGCTGCGTGCGGGGGCGTAGCGCTCCACGGCCGCACGCAGGCGCGCGGCCTGCTCATCGGTCACCGGCTGGTGCAGCTTGACGATGTACTCGGCCCACGCACTACGCGAGCCATGCAGGTAGTCGCCGTTACGCGTGATCGAGCCATCGCGCCGACGGGCAAGCCGCCCCTCGATCAGCGTCACCTCGCCGAAGCCGAGCCGCCGGATCACTTCGCGCACCGCCCACGCCGTGCCCTTCTTACGGTGGAGTTCAAGCGAGCCCTTGATCAGGGATCGTTTCGCTTCGTCCGAGTCCGCGAGTTCCCAGCCGTCGACCGCGAGCGCCCAGGCGAGCCACGGCAGCCAGCCGGACGGACAGCGATCCGCATCCCAAAGGGTGCGAAGGATCTCCGGATCGACCTTGGGCTCCATCACGCGGGCAAGCGCCGCTTCGAGCGGCGTCTGATTTGCGGGCAGGAGCGGCTCACGCATACGCCGCGTCGGTGGCTTGCCAGTTGGATCTGACATCACGCCTCCTTCGGATTCAGTCTGATCTGCGTGCAATTGGCGAACTGGTGGCGCTGGCACACGACGGACGCTGACGGCGAGATCAGCTCCACGTCTTCGACGCCGGAGCCCGGCGGATGTAGCGCCCCGAAGATCGCCGACAGCGACATGCCTGCGCCGAGCTTGCGCGCCTTCGCTACGGCAAGTTCCAGCGCCTCAAGCCGGGCCTTGAGCACGACGTCAGGATCCGGCCCCTCGCCGATGTACAGATCAGCCTCGATGGCGAAGTCGAGCGGGGCTGAAGCCGCCGTGATCACCGTGTCATTGAGCGGGCGCACGTCTTCGGGCGAGACCGCATTGCGTACGCGCTCGAGCAGCGCCTGATCCGGCACGCCGTTGCCCTTCGCCGAGAGCAGCGTCAGGCGGACCGTGCCCGCTTCGGGCTGGTCGACCGACACGTCCAGCACATCCGGCGACGCGTTCATCGCGAGCGCCACGTACGCGCCCGAGGGGCCCGCGACGGTCGCCGTTTCCATCGACATCTGCGTGCGCAGCTTGAGCCGCTCGTCGCCTTCGAAGACCGGCGCGACCGGAGGATTCGCGGACGGATCACCGGGGTCGACCGTGGCGCGTTCGATATCGAAGAGCACGGAGAGGTGTTCGAGATCCGCACCGGTCGAGAACGCGAGCATGACCGCCTTGGCGGCGTCATTGATACGCGCACGCAATCGCACCTCGCGGTATGCGGCGAGCTCGATCAGCTTGACGACCGGATCGGATTCGAGCGCCGCGCTCCAGTCTTCGTATATCGACCGGAAATGCGCGAGCTTCTCCTGATAGATATCCTCGAAATCGAGCGTATCGACCAGGTCCGGTGGGTCGATTGCGGTCAGATCAATGGTTGTCACGTACTCACCTCAAAAACAGTGTCGTCACCCGCGTAGATACCGGCCAGGCGAAACGTCACGGCCCCGCCGACCACCGACACCACCGTCACGCGCGAGAGCCTGATCCGCGGTTCCCAGCGCCCGATCGCCCGCGCCGCTTCAGCCTGCACGGCCGAGATCCAGCCTCGCGTAACGGGCAGATCGACCATGGCGGGAATGTCACTACCGTAGTCGGGCCGCTCGCGACGCGTGCCCCGTCGGGTGGACAGGATGTCGCCGATGCTCTGCCGCAGGTGGTCGAGCCCGCCTAGTGGCGCACCCGTTGTGCGGTTCATGCCGGTGAGTGCCATCAGCGTGCATCGCCGGCATCGTCGCTGAGACGCTCAAAATCGGTGTGCCGTTCGATCTCCGCAATCTGCTGCGCGAGGGTCACCGTAATCCGGCTGTTGACGACCGGCGCGGTGCTGCCGTCGACGAACACGAATGTGCGTGAGCGAAACATGCGATCGCGGAAAATCACCGGCATCGACGCATCGACTTGCGCACGAACGTAAGCAGCGGCGGCAACAGGCTCTTTCGGCATAAGGAAACTCCAATAAAAAAGCCTCGCATCCGCGAGGCCAAAGTAGCTTTTCTGTCCAAATCTGACGCACACGCAAGGTCAGCGACCTCCTGTATGCTTTTATGGTTGTTAGAACAATATTTCCCAAATCATGATTACGACCTCCAACATTGAAAATTTTGATCTACTCACGGCGAGGATCTTCGCGTCGCTCTACGAAAATTTTCCGGTGGGTATCTCACTGCAAGCATCCAAGTACGGTGTCGACGTAGACAAAGCGTTTGCTGACTTTAGTGACATCGATGGACCCACATTTAAGGCACTGAACTTCTTCTGCGCGACCGTGCGCTGGCTTTCATCAGCCGGCTACATCGAATTCGAAACCGAGACCAACGGGGGCGTATTCTTCGACGCAACGCTAACTTCCAAGGGACTGGAGGTGCTGAAGGCCACCCCTGCGTCCCTAGACAATACGCCCGACGGCACCAAGACAATCGGGGAATACCTCGTAGACGGTGCGAAGAACGGCGTCACTGAGGCGATGAAAAAAGGCGTCACTTACGCGCTTTCAACTGGCGCGTCGCTCGCATGGAACGCGGTACTTACTGCGGTTCGCTAGCCAACCGGCGGACTCACGAGATTGCCGTCGCCCTCTTCCCGGTGCTGGTGCTTCGGCAGCGACACACCCTGCGAGGTCACCTCGCCCGTGAAATGCGCCTCGCCGTCGATCTCCGAGGCCGGGCCGCCTTCACTATTGCTGCCCGTCATGCCGCCCTGAAACGTCAGGCGCTTGACGGTCGTGCTGTTGCCGGTGAAGGTCGAGTCTGGCGCATCGACCAGCAGCTTCGGCGTGCTCTGCGTAATGCCCTGCGCTGTCAGTTCCATCTGCGTGCCACCGATGCGGAACACGATGCGCCCTCCCGCCGGCACCGAGAACACATACTCGTGCGCGTCGTGGTCGTAGTGCTCATGCGCGCCATCCGGATAGTCCGTCGCGGTCAGGTTCGCAGCATGACCGTTCGCACTTCCGTGCGTGTCGCTGTAAAAGCCAGCCAGCACAAAACCGGCGGCAAGCGTGCCCGATGGCGCCAGCACCACCGCCTGTTCTCCGACGGACGGCGGACACCATGTCCGCACGCGACCAGCGGCAAATGTCTTCCACGGCAGAAGCGCACTGACCCATTCGCCATTGCGAACCCGGCACCGGGGCGGGTCGTATTGCACCTCGTCGATGTAGCCCGCCTGGACGATGTTCGCGATCAGCCGGTCCATCTCGCCGATGTCGTAATCGCTCATGCACGCTCACCCTGTTCGCCGTTCTCGCCGTGGAGGCCGACGTGATACAGATCCAGACTCGCCGGATCGACGTAGGCCGCCTCATGCGCAGCGCCCACGTCCGGACTGACGCCCCACACCACGGTCGATGCACGCGACCCATTACCCGGCGGGAGTGATGGAAGCGGGAACGCAGGGTCTGCCGCGTCGCCGGCATCGAATTCGTGCGTCCACTCGACCAGCCAGACGAGATACGCGTCCAGCTCGGGTTTGAATGGATCGTCGCCGATCTGCACCAGCTTTGCAGGAGTAACAGACGCGCCCCATGTCTCGCCGTGCACCGCGCACGCAATACGCGCGGCAAGCCGGCGCACCGCAAGGTCCGCATGCGGATCGAGCGGATCCACAATCGCGCGCGCCTGGAAACGTCCGATCAGCGACGTCTGCCCGGTGCCCGGATCGTGTCCCGGTTCCATCTCGGAGAGTTCGACCGCGATGCTGGGCGTCGGAATCCGCTTGCCGATACGCGGATAGGCATCGATCGGCGTGATGTCCGGCAGCCGTGCACGCAGCCCCGCGATCATCGCGTCGTGCAATTTCGTGAGGATGTCGGCGCGGTCGGCACCGCTGTGAGCCTCGTCAGCTACTTCACTAGTTACCCCGTCCACGACGCACACCTCCCAGTGCTTTCTGAATCTCATAGTTCACCTCCTGACGCAGGATTGTCATGAGGCGCTCCTCGCACATCCTTGCCGCCCGCCGGAACGCCGGGTCGCCTGTCTTCGACCAGTCCACGGTCACCACCTCGAACGGCGTGCGCGCTTTGCCCGTGCGCTGGTAAAGCGCACCATCTGGCTTCGCCTTCGTCTGCCGCCATGCGCCATCGAACGTGAAGCGCCCCGCACGCATGCCTTTTTTAGTCTCCCGCACCGAGCCGAGCCGGTGCGCCTCGATCGGGTTCAGACCGAGCCACACCTTGCCCGTATCAGCCGAGCGCATGAAGAAATAGAGGCGCTTCCTGATCGCCTTCTGCGGGATCTGCGTGCCCTTTGATACTTCCTTGCCGGTCTGGGTTTTGATCCACGCTGCGGTCTTGCGCAACGTGCGTCGCCACGCGGCCTGCATGGCCTGTGGCGACAAACCCTGCAGGGCGGCAGTGACCGCCCCGACATCGATCTCGACCTTCAGTGCGTCCATGCAACCACTCCCAGTCGAAGTTTCAGCGCGGCCGCAACAGCAGCACCGTCCAGCCCGTGCCGTCGGGTTGCAGTTCGAACACGACGTATGAATCGCGTCCGACGGTCACGACACTGCCCTCTGCTACCCGCACGGCCTCGGCATCGCGCACGCTCACCTGCGGGTGTTCCAGCTGCGTACGCTGCCGCCCGAGATCCGGACCGACCCACGGCGCGGCGAACATGCCGCGCACCTGCTCACCGTCGACGGTGATACCGTCGTCGGCGAGGTCTCGCACAATCGCATCGTCCAGCTCCACAACCAGGTCGCGGAAAGACACGGTCACTTGCCTGCGCGGATGCGAATGACGGCTTTGGGGCGAGTACACAGATGGATCGGATTGGACTGCGCCTCGAGCTCGACGCCCTTGCCGAAGTCCATCAGTTCCTGCTTCGCGTAGTACGGCAGGCCGTTCGTGTTGACCGTTTCCATATAGTCGGCCGGCGCGAAACGCGTAATGAAAAGTTCCGGTACACCCTCGGGGACGGCCCACGCTTCGTCGTCAGCAACATAGCCGACATCGCCCACGCGCCCACGGTAGCGTTCGAAGGTGCAGCCGCCGAACTCGAACGTGTCGCGCGGATCGCCGCGCAACGCAGAAGCCATGGCGGTCGCGAGATACGTTTCCTTGATCGAGTCCATCACGATCAGGCGGCTCCAGAAGCCCCGGCCGCACAGCACCCGTACACCCGTAAAAGGCGTATTGCCGAGCGCATCTTCGATCGCGTCGAGCAATTCGAGACACTCCGTACGCAACGCCGTGCTCTTCTGATCCAGTACAAATTCGATCGCGGTCTGCGTAATCCCAAATTGCTTGAGCAGATCGGCCACGACCGACTTGCCGTCTGCATCGAGGATTTGCCCCTTGATCGCACCGATGCGGTGGAATTCGTGCGTCGCATCCAGCTGGCGGCGCATCTTCGCGAGGCGCTTGTTGACAACCGTCTGGATGGCTTCGAGTTCAGACTCGGAACCAAAGGCACGCAGGTTCTGGATTTCATCCGCGCCGATCGCCGCACGCTGCGGCAGGTGCACCGTGTTGAACGGGATCATGTTGCGCTTGCTGCCGACGACGATCGTGCCGGACGCACCGCGCTGGCCGGCCGGCACGAGCGCCAGCGTGTCGCCATCGCGCTCGATCTGCACCACCGTCGTGGTAATGCCCTCTTCCTCGAAGAGGCCGAGCGAGGCGAGGCGACTGGGCACCTGCGGCTGCTCGTTGATCGCAGCGCTGAGCGACGACAAGGAAAATGCGTCGTCATTGAGAAGGGCGATATCCGCCATGAGAAGCTCCTGACTGGAATGGATAGATAGATGGCGTGATGGGCGCTCAGCGCACGATCACGTAGTGCGCGGCGAGATCCACCCGCGCCGCAGCGTCGAGACCGGTGAGACGCTGCGCGGTGACCTCCGCAAGCCGAACGATGCCGACTGCCGCACGCGGCTCATCCGACGCGGCGAGCGGCCCGTAGAGAATCGCGGTGACGATCTCGGAGCCATCGGTCGCCGTGTTGCTATACGGCGCGAATTCGCCCGTGCCGGTCGTGCCAAGCAGCTGTCCTGCGGGTAACGCGTCGCCCTTCGCAACGACAATCTGTTCGCGGGAAATGCGGCCCGGCCCTTCCGACAGAAGAAACTCGCCGGTGAAAGTGCCCTGTGTCCTGATGCTATTCATACGGTCGCTCCTTTGCGCCTTGCTGGTCTGTCAAAGTGACTTTGGTCACTTCGCGTGCGGGTAACTTTGCCCATGCGTGCGGCCCTTGCGGGCCGCGTAGATCGACGAGGCACGTGGCCCCGCCGTGAGCGTGACGGCCCCGCCATTCGCACCGCTGCCGCCGGTATTCGGTTGCCGGCTGTTCACGCGGGGTTGCGCCTGCGTCACGCGATCAAAGAGACGCGCACGCACCTGATCGGCGTTCAGCCCGTCGCAGACGAACTGCGCGGTCAGTTCCGGCAGCTTTGCCGCGACACATAGCCCCGCGATCTCGGACGCGTTGCGCACGGCCGCGTCGATCGTTGCGCGATCCTTGAGGCCGGTGAGCGTGACAATGCTTTCCGCACACGCGGAAAGATTCGCCGTGCGGCACGCACTGAACACGTGCGCAGCAAGTACGCCAGGCGATTCAGGCTCGGGTGCGACGGGATCAGGTGTCGGGTCGGGCGTCGGAATGCGCGGTTGCTCGGGCTGATGCGGCGACGGTTCCGGTTTGCCGGCAGCCGGATCCAGAGCTTCGTCAACCAGCGCCTGAACCGGAGACGGCGCAGTCGGGAACCGCGCGAGCAGCCCTGCCGCGCGCACGCTCGCAGACAGCTTCACCGGCGCTTCTATCTCATCAGCAAAGCCCGCCTCCTTCGCTTCGGCCGCCGTCATCCACGTTTCGGCGTCGAGCATCGCGGTGAGTTCTTCGTCGCTCTTGCCGCTCTTGTTGCGGTACGCAGCGAGAATGCCGTCGCGCGCCTTGTCCATCGAGTCCGCCGTCGCGCGCAGATCCGTCGACGTACCAGCGGCGACCGTCCACGGGTTATGAATCATGAGCATCGCGTTCTCGGGCATGACAACGCGGTCGCCGGCCATCGTGACCAGCGAGGCAGCGGATGCGGCGACACCGTCCACCCGTGTGGTCACGCGGCCCGCGTACCGGCGCAGCGCGTTGTAGATCGCGAAGGCGTCGAACACGTCGCCACCCGGCGAATTGATCGCCACGACGATTTCATCCGCGCCCGCAGCCACTTCATCGAGCCGTGCCACGAAGGTCTTCGCGTCCGTACCCCAGAAGCCGATCTCGTCATAGATCCGGATCTCGGCCACCGAGGTGCCCTGCGCGTTCGTGAGCGCGCGGATATCCCACCACTTACGGTTTTTCATCTGCTGTTCCTGTCTTTGAAGGGGGCGTGTTTCGTGCATCGCCTGGGCTGTCATCGGCAACATCGCCCGCAATATCACGCGAGCGTGGATCCGTGTCGTAGCGCAGACCGAGTGCATCGGCACGCGCGTTGTCGGCCGCGTTCTCCTGATCCACCTGCTCCGGGTCCTCGCCCTGCTTCAGGATCGACGCCGAGCGGCTCGTCAGGCCCGAGCGGATCGCGAGCTTCTGCGCGTTCACGTCCTGCACCGGATGGATGTACGGCCAGCCCTGCGGCACCCAGCGCACGCGCAGGTACTCGCGGCGCGTACGATGGAAATCCGGCATGTCCATCGCGCCCGACAGCACACAGGCATCGACCCACCACGCCCATACGCGGCGACAATACTGGTGAATAAAAATGTTCCACTGCACCTGCTCGACCGAACGCCGGAACTCATTCAGCAGCACCCGCAGCACGCGGTCACTGACCTCGCGCAGGTCGCCCGTGAGGATTTCGTACGGCATGCCAACGGACGCTGCGGCGGCCATGAGTTGCTGCCGCATGAAAGGGCTATAGTCGGCACCTGCGCCCGGCGGCGTCGCGAAACGCATGTCTTCGCCAGGCGCGAGTTCCTGCACGGTCCCGGGTTCGAGCGATACCACCGGCGAGAAACCGTCCGTATCGAAAGTGAGGCCGTCGCCCGTCACTGGGTCACCCGGCAGGCCGGGCTCCGTGTCAGGCTTCACAAGAAACCCCGCAAAGAGATTGCTGATCTCCTGGCGGAACAGCACCGCGTCGTCGAAGTTATCGAGCGAGTGCAACCGCAGCAGCACCGTCGACAGTTCGGGCACGCCGCGCACCTGGCCGGCGCGCAACGGCTGGAACACGTGCGCGATGTCGTCGGCCGGCACCGGCGTCGTCAGCAGCGAACCGGACGATGCCCGGCTGTATTCACCCGGATGACGCCGCAGCAGGTGGTAGGCCACACGCTGGTCGTCGCCATCGAACTCCACGCCGCTGACGATCTCGCCGCCACGGGGCTGCACTTCGTTTTTGTCGACCGGCAGCATGTCGGCCTCGAGTACCTGCAACTGCATCGGCACGGACAGCGAACCGTCGAGCCGACGGATCCTGCGCCGCAACAGGACCTCGCCGTCACCAAAGAACGCGCGCGCGGCAAGCGTCTGCTGGCCATAGAAATCGAGCAGGCCATCCGCGTCCGACTCGCTCACCCAGTCGTCCCACAACTGCTTCTGCTGCCGGCGGATCACCGGATCAGGATGCTGGGGGTGCGGCTGGATGCCTGTGCCGATCGTGTTCGACACGAGCCGCGAGATCGCGGTCTTCGCCCATGGATCGTTGCGGATCGCATCGCGCGCGCGGCTGCGCAGCAGCGGCAGGTTCTGCACGGCGGCCGCATTCGGCCCGGCGCGCGAGGTCTGCCACGACCGGCCGCGTGCGCCGGAAGATCCTGCCGCCTCATAGGCCGATGCCTTCAGACGGGTCGGCATCACGAACCCACGTCGTGCGAGCGACGGATAAACGACCGAACCCGCGCTCTTCATCGGATCCCCTTGCCGCCGTGTCGCAGCCTGAACACGCGCGAGCGCGGATTGGCGCGATCAAGTGCGCGGACGATCTCCGTCTGCGCTTCCCGCAACTCGGCGATACTGCGATAGCGGACCTTGCGATCCGCGTACTGCACCTCCAGCTCGCCCTTTGCAATGGCGGACTGGATGCGGGCAAGATCTGCTGCGGTATAGGCCATGCGTTGCTCCAGAAAAAAATGTTCAACTGCGCGGTTACCTGCGCTTCAGATACGCCGAGCGACCCGTGCGCCGCCCCTGAAAACGCGAAACCCCGCTCGATGGCGGGGTTCCGGGTGGGGGGTGTTGCGGTGCGGTGATCACCGAGTTGGTCACCGCTGGCGGGGCGTGAGGCGGCTTGTCTGGTTCAGCGGCTTCTGCTTCAGGCGCGGTTGCCTCGTTCATATCAGGACCCACAATATCTCCCGCTACCGGCAGGCCTGTCGCCACCGGTATCGTGTCAAACAGCGATGCCTGCGCGAGCCGGTTCTGCTCGAGCATCCAGTGCGCCTCTGTCATGAGGTGCGTCTTGATGCTGCGCGCCGCGTGCAACGCGTACACCTCACAATCCAGCGCCTCGTTGCGCGCGCCCGCCTTCTTCTGCCAGACGCGCTTGCCGCCGATGCGCCCCGGCACTTTCACTTCCGCCGTCAGCTGGTGCAGGTAATCGGCCCGCACGCCCTGATACCAGTGCAGACGCCCGGGACCATCGCCTTCGAGCTTGAGCCGGTTGTCGAGGATCAGGTCTTTTGCCTTGCTCACGCCCACCATGTAAGGGCGCAGGCCGTACTTCGCCGCCTTGCTGTTGTTGCGCACGGAGTCGACCGAGGCCTTCGGCACACTGAAGACTTCGGCCCCGACATCCTTCGCACCCTTGATCGCCATGATGTTGATGCCTCGCTTCTGCGCGACACGCACATAGCGATACACCGCATCTGAGGTCGAGCCGTCCGACGAGTCGATCGACGCCGCACGGATGCGCAAAACCCAGCCGTTTGCATGACGATAGCCCTGCGTGAGCAGTTCCGTCAGTGCGCCCCATACGCCACCGCCCATCGGATCGGTACCCTGTTCGAGCACGTTGCCGTAAATCTCGTCCCACAGGACGAGCCAGCTTTCCTCCCCACGGCCCCATGCGCGCAGCACCACCGCGATCCGGTCGTGCTGCACGTCAATACCGATCGTGAGCAGCAGCGCGCGAGACGGCACCGTGAAGACGGGATAGTCGAGCGCACGCGCCGCGAGCAGTTCGATCTCAGGGATGTCGCTCTCGTACCGGTACGGACGCCCTTCAGTGTTGTTCACGAACGAGCGCATCTTCGTGTCGTCACCGGCACGCAGCGCCTTCTCCGCGACGAGCCGCTTTTTGACCAGCTCGGCCATGCGTGAGCCCGGAAACGGCGACACCAGTTCATTCAGCCGGAAGCCGGCCACGCCGTGAAACGCCGCGGTTGCCTGCCAGCGCCCACGACGCACCGCGCGAAAGCGCGCAGTGTCGTCCCACAGGCTGCCGCAGAACGGACAGGTGTAACGAGCCGATTCGGGACGCGCGAGGCCGAACACCTCGTGCGGCTTCTCCGCATCCTCACTCCACGTGACGTTGTCCCACGCGAGTTCATGTTCCTCGCCACAATCCGGACACGGCACCAGATACCGCCGCTGGTCCGACGCCTCATACGCCTGTGCAATGCGCGAGAAGCCATCGACCGTGGGCGTACCACCGAAGATCACCTTGCGGCGACTGTCCGAATAACTCTTGTTGCGCTCCTCGAGCAGCGTGATTGAATCGCCCTGCTCGCGCACGTTCTGGTTCGCGTCGTCCGGTTCTTCGACAGCGACCACAGGTGCCGGCGTCGACTTCACATCGTCCGGTGCGTTGGACGTGATGAACTTCACGAACCCGCGCGCGAACGTCTTGTGATCCCACAGGTTGTTCCTGTCACGCCCGGCTTTCACCGGCAGTTTGGCCAGCAGGCGCGGCGTGACTTCGACCATCGGCTCGAATTTTTCGAGATTGAATTTCTTGGCTGACTTCTCTTTCGCGAACATGATGATCATCGGGCACGGATCGATATCGATCCGCCGTCCGATGTAGTTCAGCAGCACGCCATCGGTCCACGCGACCTGCGCCGACTTCATGCACACGATCTTCTGCACGCGCGGATCATCGAGCGCTGCATGCATACCGAGGACCCACGGCGTGATGTCCGGGTTGTAGCGGCCGGGACTCGCGGCAGCCTTCGCGCTTAAGCGTCGATGCCGGCGTGCCCATTCAGTCGTCGAAAGCTTCTCCCCCGGCTTCAGCAGGCTCGCTAGGCGCCTCAGCACCGCGTGCACCGTCTGGCTCGTATCGAGCCAACTGTTCAAGGCATCCATTGATATGCCCATTCAGGATTTCGACATCGATCTCGATACCGTAGAGCGTGCGTAACTCCTGGACCAGCTTGTCCGGAAGAGAAACGAGCTCGGATTGGAATGCGCTGACCATCTGACCATAGGCGCGTTCCAGCTGCTCCGCGTTGACCAGTTGTCCCTTCTTCTCGGCGAGCGTGAGGATCTTGATCTCGCGCTCTACCCGCTCGGTCATCGCACGCTCGGTCGCGAGGTCGTACCCGCCATCGCCCACCCGGCCCGCCGCGATACCGCGCAGGTGCCGGATGTATTCAACGCGGATCTCATCCATCAACGCCTGCCGGTAGTCGATGCCGAGCTTCTCGACAAGACGCGAGACGGCTGACTGGTCGAGGTCGAGGTGATCCGCAATCTGCTGCTGGGTTGGCATGAATATGACCCCCCTTGGAAAATCGCCAGTAGAGAAAAAACGCGGGTGTGAGCCCCCGTGTCTCCAGCGGCCATAGGGTCCCCGGCCGGTTTGCATCCGCGCCACGCCGGTCTGGTGGCAAAGACAGAACGCAAAAAAGCCCCGGCGCAGGAGCGGCGAGGCTTCAGTTTCTTCCGGACGTGCGGCGACCCGGAACAGGCCGCGTCACTCGGTAAATACCGGAATCAAGTTGTAAGGCCGAAGTGTAGTTGAGCTATTTCATTTCTGCAAGCGTCTGCGTGACGGGTTGGGGTTGATCGTCGTACTGATCATCATGCCGGCCACCGCATCGACTATCGCGTTGGCCATCGAGCCGGTCGATGATGGCCTGCATCGACACGTACTCGCGCTTCGGTTCACGCGTCGACTCAAGCAACTTTTCTCCGATCGCACGCTTCGCATGCGCGAGCGCCAGATCGAAGATCGACGTGGGCCGCACCTTCAGCTTGAGTCGCCGACAGATGAAGACCGGCGATGCGCCCCACACGAAGTGCATCTGCAGCATCTTGCGATCAAGCGGCATCAGCCGCTGCCACGCGCGCTCGACCTTCTGCGCATCGTCGGTGTCGAGCGCCGAGCTGACGGTGCGACCGCCCACGTTCGGAAAATAGATCGACGCGACCAGCGTATCGCCGTGGCCACTGCCCCCGCGCATCGCCTTCGCCCAGTTGTTCAAACGTTCATCCAGCGTCATGAGTTGTTCCCCGTTCAGTCTTCGTACTGGCCGATGTGTGCCCGGCAATAGCCACGCCGGGATGAGCCGGCACCGATGATGGTGGTCGCGATCCGCGTGCAGCGGCATCCGCCTTCGGCGTGCCCGCATTGCCGGTCGTCGGCCTGCGCCGATGTATCGCCCGTTGATGCATTGCCCGACGCCGCTTTCGCCGCGAGTGCATCGTTGCGCCGACGCCGGATTTCGTCCCAGTTCTTGCGCAGCCGTGCGGGCGAGACCATTACCTTCGACCAGAACCGGTCGCGATCAGCCCAGCCGAACAGGCCGGCAATATGGCGCGCATCGCGCCCGTCGACCTGCAACATCTGCCGGATCTCTGCCACCCACGCCGGCATGTCCGGCATCCCGAAGTCCGGCAGCCGTACACGGATACGCGCCAGCATCCAGGCCGCAAGCGACTCTGCTGTGCTGGCTTCATGGGCTACCGCATGGGCTAACTCACCTGCCTCGCCTTGCCGTTGGACTTCGCTGAAATCCTCTCTCTGCCCAGCTATGGCTTCGTTCACCACCGTGGGTTGAGGTTTAGAGAGGTTTTTATATGTACTTCTGTTTACTGGTTTACTAGTTGGAACGTGGTTCAGGTAACTTTGCGAATCCGCCGTCTCTATGGCGTCTCCCGCGAGATGTTCCGGCTGCCCGCCGGAACGTCGTTCGGGTAATGCAGCGGGTTCACCCGAACGACGTTCGTGATTGCCTGTTTGATGTGCAACACCGGAACGTGGTTCGGAGTTGCCGAAGTTTTCAGCAACAACGGAATCAGGTTCCGGATGAGGTTCCTGTGCGCCGGCAGCAAGATCGAAGTCGATGACATCGCGCTGGCGCAATGCGATCTCCTTCGGCACCGACAGCCGGTAATGCGCGTGCGCCCAGCGGCGTGCCGGCCGGCGCGAGCGCCAGCGCGTGAGCCAGCCGTTGCTCTCGGCGACCACCAGGTGGTTGCTCACACAGCGCTCGGACAGGCTCGCCTTGCCCGCGATCGTGCCGATCGACGGCCAGCAGATGTCGTCCATCGCGTTCGCGTACTCGGCAATCACGAACAGGACCAGCTTGGTCGTCGACGGCAGATCGCTCTCCGTCATCGCGCGTCGCCAGGTGAAGAATGGGGAAACAGTCGTCATAGGTCAGTTGCTCAATCTTTGATGCTTGAATCTCAATAGCCCGCGTCCGGCTCCGAAAAATTCTCGAACCGGGTAATGGCGTTCTGGAATGCGAGGCGCACGGTGCCGATCGGCCCGTTGCGCTGCTTTGCGATAATGATTTCGGCCGTGCCCCTGTCGGGGCTGTCCGGGTTGTAGACTTCGTCGCGATAGATGAAGAGGATCACGTCCGCGTCCTGTTCGATCGAACCCGATTCGCGCAGATCGGACATCACCGGGCGCTTGTTGGGCCGCTGTTCGAGGCCGCGGTTAAGCTGGGACAGCGCGATAACCGGCACGCGCAGTTCGGTGGCGATCTGCTTCAGCGCCCGCGAAATGCTGCTCACCTCAACCGCACGCATTTCCGGATTCGCACCATCGCCCGACATCAGTTGCAGATAGTCGATCACGACAATGCCAAGCTGGCCGCACTCGCGATGCAGGCGTCTGAGCCGGGTCTTGAGCATCGATGGCGTAAGCGACGCGCCTTCCAGCATCCGGATGTCCGCGCCGGACATGACCTGCACGCCGTGAGTGACACGCGACCAGTCTTCTTCGTCAAGCGTGCCCGTGCGCAGGCGATGCTGGTTCACTCGCGAGACCGACGCGAGCATGCGCGTCACCAGTTGCTCCTCAGGCATTTCCATCGACACAACCGCTGCCGGCAGTTGCAGGCGCGCGGCGACGTGTTCGGCGATGTTCATGGCGAACGAGGTCTTGCCCATCGACGGCCTGCCGCCGACGATGATGAGCTCGCCTTCGTGCATGCCGTCGAGGCGCCGGTCGAGATCGTCGAAGCCGGTTGCGGTCCCGGTGACGCCGCGTTTATCTTCGCGCTGGGACAGTTCGTCGATCCGCTCGAGCACGCGGGCCAAAGTACCTTGCATCGGCCTGAAACCGTCGTCCTTGCGCCGCTCGGTGTCGGACAGTCGCAGGAAGGAGGCTTGCGCCTGGTCGATGATTTCCGACACCTCGCGCCCGCCCGTGTGGTGACACAGGTCGATCACCTGACGGGCCGTGCGCAGGCACCCGCGCAGCATCGACCGGTTACGCACGATCTCGGCGTACCGCACGATGTTCGCCGCGCTCGGTGTCGACTGGACGAGCTCGTTGAGGTACTGCAACGGGCGCTTGATCTTCGCGCCCGTTGACTGCAATCGCTCGAAGACCGTCACCACATCCGCCTGCTGCGCGGCGAGTATCAGGCCGCTGATCGCCTGGAAGATGACGCGGTTTTCAGTCAGCGTGAAATCATCGATCGCGACCATGTCGCCGATCCGGTCATACACGCTGTTATCCAGCAGCAACGCACCCAGCACCGCGTGTTCAGATTCGATCGACGCAATGGGCCCGGTGGGTCCTGTAGGGGCGTGCGCTTCCAATGGGTCGAGTGCGCCCATGGTTCTCCGTGATATTCGGTGGGTTCGTGGTGTAGTCGCCGCAGCGTTCAACCGCAGCCGACCGGCGACGCTACCTGCGCCGCAGTTTGGCGAGGCGCGTGGCCGTGTGGATAAGACGCTGGAAGAGGCGCTGCCCCTTCCGGCTCACGACCGTCAGTTGCTCGACCTCATGCAGGTCAATCCGGCGATCAGCAACCGCACGCACCACCTCGCCTGCGACTTCGCCGACATGCACCTGAAGATCGAGCGTCGCACGGGCGAGCGCGTCTACGTCATGAGTGCCGTCGACCTCGGCCAAGGAGGCGTCGCTTTGCCTTTCAGCGATTAGGCCGAAGCGCTCGTTAAGCGCGTGTAACGGGTCCAGATAGTGCGGCTGACGCTTCTCTTCCATCCACTCGACCAGCAATTCAAACATTTCCATCGAGAGACGGTTATCGCCTTCACCACGCAGTCGCAGACGTAACGACTCTGTGGCGATATTCTTGCCGCGTCGCAGCGTCAGGAAGTTCGCCGCGTCTGCCACACCGCCGGGTGTGTTGCGCACTGACGAGTACAAGACGTCAAGCCATTCTGTTTCGCTGTATCGACAGGTCATCCGGTATGTGCCCTCTTTGCATTTGTGCGCTTTCATACTGTGCACGCCAGACCCACGCTTTTAGGATGCAGGCGTGTAGATACTCGAAAAGACTTCAATGAGACGCACAAGCGCCAGCAGACGCCGCCGCCTGCTCCGGGCGACGCGCGAAGTAATCGTGCAACGCCTGTACCGTGGAGACGCGCGGATCGGAAACTACGCCGCTGGTGATTTTGGTGAGCGTCGGATAGGGGACGCCCGATTGGGCTGCCACATTGCGCAAATTGCCCTTCTCGCGAAGAAGACGCCGACGGACGGCGCTGAGCCACTGTTCGTGATGCTGTTCCATATCAGCCTCCCGTGATAAACGAACCGGGAGAATACCCTTTAATGGTTATTTCTGCAACGAAAACTACCCGCTATGAGATAACCATATTTGGCAACATGCCTACATGACAGCAAAACGCGCGAACGAAATACTCGCCCGCAACATACGGCGACTGATGGATGGCCACCCGACCCTGGCCACACAGACGGCGCTCGCGCGCAAAGCAGGGATCTCGCAGAGTTCGATCCAGCGCGTCCTGACGGCTGCGGTACACCCTCAACTCGATGTGATCGAGGCCATCGCGAATTCGTTCAGGGTGACTCCGGCGCAGCTATTGATGGAGGATCTTGATACCGGCACTGTCGAGCCCCCCCGCGACCATGCGGAGTTGGGCGGCCTGTCGGAGATCGACAAGGAAAAAGTCGCGAGTTATGTCCGGTTCCTGCGATATGAGAATCAGACTAAACCCCGTCCGGAGGGAGTCGCCGGGGAATTCATTCGCCTCTCCGACCTCAGGGAATTAAGCATTGACGAACTGGCGCAAGTCATGCGCCCCGCGCTTCGTGAGCCAAACGATAACACGCTCACGAACCATGAAACAACGCACTCAGAGACCAAGCCAGCAAGACGTCGCACGGGTAATTAGCATCGAGCAGTATCGGCGCCCTGACCAGCCCCGATGCACCAAAGAACATCCACTCGCCCGCAGGGCGAAGCTCATTCAGGCGACTGCAGACGCACAACTTCAGGACCCCCACGCGCTACCTATAGCCACCGCAATGGTGGTTCTGCGCTCCGATGGGCGCTTGTCATCCGTGACTGAGGCGATCGAGCCGGAACAGATCAACCTCATTGCCGACGAACTCGAAAACCTTGCCCGTAGACTCCGGGCAAAACGCCGCAGTCGACCAACCACCCACCATCAACGCGGCTTCAGTTGCCTGGGCAGCATCCTCTCGTTGGCTTTTCTGGCAGCGACCTACATCAATGAGAGCGCGGCAGTGGATGTAGCTCTGTCGCTTGCGGCTCAACTGTCGATCGCGATCGTCGCGCGTCAACGCACTTAGCCAGTAGCAGCCGAGACCCAAACGGGTTTCGGCTACGCTTTCTTACGTTTGAATATCCATTAATGGATTGACACGCATTGCCATAAATGGGTAATCTTCGGTCCCAACGCGATCCTGCGTACCCCGGAGAACATCATGAAAAGTGTCGACAAGCATTCGCCAGCACGCCAGGCGTGGCTTCGCTCCATCCAAGGGCTGCCAACGGAAATCCCCGAAGGCTTCACGATCGTCCGTCAAAGTGACTTTGAAAAGTCCACGGTATGGCGAGCCGTCTTCGTATTCGCCGCCATCGTCATAGGCATCTCGCTTTGCCAGCCTGATCAGGCCGAAGCTCCGCTTTCCACCTATCGCGTCACGACCTAGTCGGACGACCTTTGCGCTGCGTATCTGCCTCGCTGCCTGTAACCGGCATCGAAGCCGTCCGAGACAGCCGATCAATCCACGCCGGACGGACAACGTCATCCCGCTGGCTATATCGAGCCAAACCGCAATGCCAAAACTAACCGCTACTTTTCCCACCGAGCCGTCACGCCGGGACACCATTCGCCTCCGCTCGATCGTCAAATACGATCCGATGGCGCCGCGTGCAACGACGACCATGATGGTCGGCCAATACGTTGTCGCATGCCGTCCATTGCATGGCAGTGTCTATACGCTTTACATGATCATGGTCGGCTCGACGGTCGTTCACACATCGATCTCCGTGCCGAACGTCGAGGATTGCCACACGGCCATCACGAAGCACCAACGCCGCATCGCCGTCGCGCTGGCCGACAAGACGATTGCCAAGGCAAAGCGCAAGCCCCGTGCATTGCGCGTGAAGGAGGCAGCGTGAGCCGCCGCCGCGCGCCGCAGTCCACCAAACGCGAGCATCCCACCACTTACGCAGCAATCGTGAAGGCTGCGGAATGGGATCACGCGTATCGCGTGGCAGAGCTGAAGTTGGCCGCCAAGATGATTATCGCGATCGAAGCGGATCTTGCCGCGCTGGTAGAGATCGGGGTCTATTACTCGGTCGACCGCTATTCGATGTATCTCGTCGATTGCGGTGGCACAGAGACGATGCGCCGAAAAAGGGCGCTCCGCATCCGCAACTCGATAGCAAATCCGGATCGCATGGCCTCCGCCTTCCTCGCGCGCAGCTGGATCGTCGAGGAGGCATATGTCGACGGCTTCCTCAGCAACGTCACTCTGCGCCGACCAAAGACCCAGGTACGAGTACGCCTCGACTGTTCTGCCGAGTTCGCAACACAACTTCGCGGACAGCCGTCCGAGGAGGCCGCGTGACTTTCGCCCTCCTAGTCGCCCTCACCACTTGTTGCACAGCGTGGTTTTTCACCGGCCCCGTTCAGCAACGTCACATCGGTTACCTGTTCGGCCTCGCCGACACAGTTCTCTGGCTCTTCGCCGGCGTGTCAGCCGGCAAGCTCTTCGTCGTCATCGTCGTCGCGTTCTGTACGCTTTGCTTCGCACGGCCGTTCCTGCGCGTGCGCCTGCACTCCCGCCTCCGGAGGCAACATGGTTAATGACCTCTCCCCCATTTGCAAGGCACTGATCAGCCTGTTCGCCAGTACGGCGACCCCACTCACGATTAGCGACATCGAGAACGCGCTGGTTGACGCCGACAAGCCCGCCGTCCGCGCTGAGCTGCAGATGTTGGTCCACTCGACCGTAGCGAATCAAGCCATCCGCTATGTAGACGAACGGCTCGTCTACTGGCTCGCAGGAACTCCCCTCGAGCCCTTCGACGAAACACTGCGTCACTACCCGCCGACGTCGATGGAAATCAAATGGAGCGCCGCCGGGCGTACGTATGCTGTCGGACATGACGTCACGCTCGCGGACGTCGGAGGCATTCCTCGCGCGCAGGAGAGCCAACATGCCTAAGACCAGCCCCCTCGTACTCGACGCCATGATCGTCACCGGCAACACCAAAGCAGCAGTCAAAGCCGCCGGCGGAGGATCGTCAGACTTGTGGACCGTCCCGCCCAGCGAGATCCATTGCGACCCGCGAGACAACGTACGCCCGCTCGATCCAGATCACGTGCGCCATCTTGCCGAGCTAATCAAGGCCAACGGCTATGACCGTAAGCAACCGCTTGGCTGCTTCGTGCGCAAGATCGGCGGAGAAGACCGTATTTTTGTGTACGCCGGCCAGCATCGCTACCACGGTGCACTTCTGGCCATCGCCGAGGGCGCTGAGATTGACCGCCTGCCTATCGTGATCGACGATGCGAAGTCGGTCAATCGCACGAATCTTATCTATGCCGGCATCACGACCAATGACGGCGAAAAGCTGACGCCCCTGCAGCTCGCCGAGAAGGTGATCGAACTGCAGGAGTTGGGCGAGTCGAACTCGACCATCTGCAAGCGCCTGCACATCACCGACCAGACGATCCGCGATGTCGTGTTGCTCGCCCGCGCGCCAGCAGCGCTACACAAGCTTGTCCGCGACAAGGTTGTGTCGTCGACGTTGGCTATCGAAGAGATCCGCGCGCACGGTGGCGAGAAAGCGCTAGAACGCTTTCAGATCGCCGCTGCAAAAGTATCAACCGGCGGAAAAGCGAAGGTCACAAAGAAGGCTCTCGACAAACCCGCCACGCACAAGATCACCGATGTCCAGGCAAAGCAACTTTTGCAGGCGTTGCAATCGGTCCTGCACGACCCGGTGTTTGGCAAGCTCTCACCCGGCACGATCGCAGGCGTCCATGCCGCGCTCACTCCACACGCGGATCTGCTCGACGCTGTATCGACCAAACGCAAAAGGCGTCCTGTTCATTGCCCCAATGCCAGCGGCGTCTTTGCTGAATGCGAGACTATCTGTGCGCCGAGCGTGCGGCGGACCGGGCGGTCGCCGGCTGAGATTCACCTCGCACAGCCTGACGAAGGTGCCTGGATCTATTCCACCACGCTGCAAGTTGGCAACAGCTACACGTCTTGCCTGCCCTCGATGAATGACTTCGCGTCAACGTACCCGACACGCGTGCAGGCGATCCGTGCGGCAGTGAGCGAACTTACGCGCGCACTTGACCAAGCCCATACGACAAGCACAAAGGAAGCGCCAACGGTACGCGCGTGGCTCGACAAGCTTTGGGCGATGCCAGACCCGGACTGGACTGCGGAGATGGCACAGGAGATCGCCAAATGACGGTTCGCGCGGCCACTTCTACCCCACGTCAGCTGCCGCGTAAGCGGGAAGCAGCGGACAAACGCCCAAGGCTTTCCCTCGCTGGCGCCGTCCCGGCGCACGCATCGAACAACGACGTCAACAGCAACGGGCTCGTGCCCGCCAAAGCGATCCAGAAGAAGGCAAGCGAGTCGGATACCCGCCTCGCTAACCTCGCGCAGCTCGACGCCTTGCGCATCGAGATCCGTCTGCTGGTCGACGTCATCGCTCGCAGCGCAGACGTACAACTACTCGACCTCATGCGCGACGAGACAGGCAGCTATAGCCGGCATAAAGCGGCACAAGAGGCGCGCACGTGGGCCGGCGCTGCCGGAGTCACCCTCGAAACGGGATTGATGCAACTCGAGCGCGCGTTGCGGCCTGCGTTGATCTGAGGAGAAACAGAATATGCGTACAAAAAACGAAGGCCGCACCCCGACACAAATGTCGGTCGACCTCACATCTGCACCTACCGAGCGCGAAATCGTGTCGATCGAAAACAGTGCCTCGATCGCTGCAATCCTGTTCGCGCTCGAAGCAGGCGAGGGCATGACTTGGCTCAGCTTGTGGAACGAAGGAAGCTTCGATCACTGCCGGCGCTACTGGCCTGAAGCGCCGAAGGAATGCTACGTGGGCGCTGACGCGTTGATGCCGGAAACGAAAGCATTGCTCGCAACGCAAAACTCGCAGCGGGGCATCAGCGATGCTGCGCGCGACGTCCTAGCCGAGCGTCGACGTCAAGTCGAGGTCGAAGGCTGGGCGCTGGAACACGACGACCAGCACAACGCAGGCATGCTCGCAGTGTCCGCAGCCTGCTACGCATTGCACGCGGCTGCCGCTCTCAGTGCCAAAGACTCAGCGTACTGGTCACGCACTTTTGCCAAAACCGCTTGCGCGCTCTGGCAATTTGACATCGAGTGGTGGAAGCCCAGCACGACGCGCCGCGACCTTGTTAAAGCCGGTGCGCTGATCCTCGCCGAGATAGAGCGCCTCGACCGCGATCCGGGTGACGAGTCGGCCAATCACCACATTGCCGGAGGCGACCTGTAATGCCCTCAAGTGAGCCCATCGATCGGCGGCCAGGCCTTCGCCAATTGGCTGAAACGCTGCAGCGCCAACATCCAACGTGGACCGCAGCCGCTTGTGCAAACGAGGCAAAAATACAGTGGACGCTCCAGCGCACAGAACGAAAGACAGGGGGCAAAGCATGACCCAAGGTCGAGCGCCAATCAGTTCAGGCCGATATGTACCTGTAATGGTCAACGGAACCCGTCAGTGGGTCCGCGACCAAGTTGCTTTGCAGGCAGATATTAATGCCCTGCTCGAACAGCATGGCGGCCTGACAAAGAAGCGGATCATCATGGCCGCAGCGACCGCGCAATCAGCCGTCGACGCCGCGATCGAGACAATGCTAAGGGAAGGACGCATCGAACGCTACCGCGCCATGAGCGCGCGTCACCGGTTAGATGAGCACTTTTGCATTGCCGGCAAATCGCCTGCCCAAATCAACGCCGGCAAGATCGTCAGCTACAACGCACTGGCCATCCTCACCGCCATGCAGCAACACGCAGCAACTATCCACGCAGAGAGCGCAACCAAATGAGCCTACTAACCCGCGCATACATTCTCGAAAAGTTTGGCCCCCGCATGACGATGGGCCAGCTCGCGACCCTACTCGCCATGTCTGAGGGCACGATCCGGAACCAGGTCAGTGCAGAGACATTTCCGATCCCGACGTACAAGGAAGGCGCAGCACGCTATGCGCCATATGACGCGGTGGCAGACTACCTTGATGCGATGTCCGAAAAAGCCCGCGCGATGGCCGCGTGAGCGGCAAGAGGCGGACCACACGGCATCAAGCCGCAAACATGTCGGACTGTTCGTGCTTTAGTGTATTGATCTTTTCGAACAGGCGGATCTTGGCATCCGCCTTTTTCAATGCCGCCTCGGACATGCGCGACACAAGCTGCTCGAGCTGCGCCACGTCGCCGACGTCCTTGAACACCTTGTCCTTGTTGACGAAGACGCGCGCCTTCTTTTTTCTACGCAACAACTCGATCACGTTGCTCAGCGTCCCGGTACTTTTCGTATCCCAGATCATCAGGCCGTAGTCAGCCGCCTTCGCCATCTCAAGATCCTTCGCGGTGAAGAATGCGCGCGAACCCGGCTCGTACGAAGTGTCGACCGTGTGCACGGTCCAGTCGCCGACATTGTTGCGCGGAACCGAGCCGCTGCAATACACGACCGCACGCGCAGTTGACCGCTCGCGCAGGTATTCCTGAATCGAGGTATCGGCCCCATCAGCATCACCGACAAGAACATCGTAATCCGACGCGATGATCTTATCGATACACTCTTTGACCTTCACATCGAGGTGCTTGATGGTGATCGACCCTGCTATGAAAACTGTAGGCATGTTTACCTCTTGCTAGTTAGCGCGGCAACGTAAATACCGGCAATCTTCGGGTATGTCCGAAGGACTGCGACTGCCGCCTCAGCCGTCGCACCACTGTCGTAAAGATCATCGAGCAGCAGCACATTGTGCTTACCGTTGCCCTCGATTTGATCCTCGTACGAGAATGCATCCTTCACCGCCTCAACTTTGGCCTCGCGGGTCGGGATGTCCTTCATTTTCTGGCCACCCGCCTGCTTGAATAACAGATGGTGGAAAACCGGTGTATTTTTAATCCGTCCCAACGCATTAGCAACTTCCGCGACCGGCTGTCGCGCCCTCGCGCTCGTTGCGGGCATTGGCACAATCAGTCCAATATGCGGCACAAGCGGGCCGATGTTGCAAGCGACGGCTTGCGCCAGAAGTTCCGCGTTGTCCCATCCGTTCCGATACTTCAACTGGAACACCGCCTCACCTGCCTCAGTGCGGGTATTGTCAAAGCGCGGATGTCCGTACTCGTCGTCGCCGGTATAGACGCTTGACAGCATGTGCTTATCGAGCGCGTAGCCCTTGTCCCAATTACCGTAAATCTCTCTCAGATTAACCTTCATCTTGACCCCGGACCGTTAGTGTTTTCGTTATGCAGCCTTGACCAGCTTCAGCCGGCCTTTTTTTGCCACTTCAGCCGGATCAAGATTAGTGTATCGCTTAAGGTTGCGCCAGTCCTTATGCCCCGTCACGGTCGCCACCTCGGGAATCTGCCAGCCGGCTTCAAAGAGAGCACTTGTCGCCTCGTGCCGCAGATCGTGCAGATGCAGGTCCGCGATCCCCTTGGCGTCGCAGGCCTGCTTGAAGTACTTGCTTGCCGTGCCCTTGTCGAAACGGAAGATGAATTCGTTCTTATGCGGAGGCAGCGTCGGATCGGCTTTACGCTTTTCCGCATAGCCGTCCGGCACCTCATAGCGCGGCTGACGCATGATGACTTCGAACGAGTCGCCGATTAGCGGAATCCATTCGTTGTTACCAATCTTCTGCCTCGGATGCTTGCGGTCGCGCACCAGCGCCAGGTGATTCTCCGAATCGATATCGTCCCAGCGCAGACCGAACAGCTCCCCACGGCGAAACGCGCACTGCATGGCCACGCGCAGCAGATCCGGCATCGCCTGCTGCCGTTCGGGATGCTCGCTGAACCACGCAAAGATTTTCCCAATCTCCTCCGGAGTCGGCCGCCGCTCACGGCGCTTACCCGCTTCAATCAGGTTCAAGTGGTGAAGAGTCGGCCGCGCGATGCCGGTCGCGTCAGGCAATGTCAGACCGAATAGCGAGGCGGTATGACGCATGACCGTACCGAGCTTCGAGATATCCATATCGATAGTGAATCCTCCAGCTCCGGACACCTTGCGTTTCTGCGCGAACTGGACGATCCGCTTTGTAGTCAGCTTGGCCGCAAAGTCACTTTCGAACTCATCCTGCAGACGTTGCAGAATGTAGTCCTCATTCGATTTCGGCTTAACCGGACGACCCGATTCCGCGCGCGTCTCGCGGTATTTCTTCACGAGCTCGCCTACCTTGATGCTGCCCGAGTCGACCGCGTTCTGGCCATTTTCAATCTCCACCTCTTTCGCCCGCGCCCACGCCTCCGCCGCGCCTTTCGTTTTGAACGTTTTTGCTATACTCTGGCCGCGCTTGCGTACCTGAGCACGCCAGCGACTGCCCACCGGCAGGATCGATGCCATGGTTTTCCCGTCAAAAAAACTGTAGCAGTGCCAGATCACTTTGCGATGCCACAGGGTCAATTTGTAGCAAAAGTGTAGCAGAGACGGCGATAAACTAGGCTTCACAGGGTGTCACGGCGCTTCATTTAGGAAGAAGCAGAAAGGCCGGAAACGCCCGCCGGTTAAGGCTCAGACCAATGCCAGCAAGGGTTTGATCCACCCATTGCCCATATCCATCTCCCTGTAGTTCAATGGATAGAACAAGTGCCTCCTAAGCGACAATAGCCATAGGGTAGACAGGGCATTTTCTATAAAAATCAGTCAGTTATATCCCGTCCTATACGTCCTTATCCAGTCCTATCCCGAGGTTTCGCGTCCCAAATTTGTCCCAAATTTCTTGGTCAAATGATTAGGATTGCTATCAATCAACCCAAAAACCGCACAAAATTTAGGCAGACTCGGGACGAAAAAAAACCACCAAAAGGTGGTTTTGATGGTCCCGCGACCAGGAATCGAACCTGGATTTGAGTCTTAGGAGGACCCCGTTCTATCCATTGAACTACCGCGAGACACATGCCGAAGCAAGCCCGTTATGATAGCACCTAGCTATCGAAGGCACCACCAAGCACTGACTCAAGGAATCTAGGCCCAAGACGATTGCATGACCCAAGACCTCATAGGAAACTATGGGGTCATTTCATTTTCGGGGTCAAAATGGGATTTTTGAGCAGTCTTCTCTTCTTCATAGCCTTCCTCTTTGTCATCGGTGCAATCGTTGGCATCTTCGATCCAAAGAAATTTGCCCAAGCCGACAAGCCAGCACCTACCAGAACACGAGCTTTCTTCACTTTCGCTGTCTTTGCTTTTATCTTCCTAGTTGCTGGTGCTGTCACCAAACCTGATGACAAGCCTGCACAATCGGCACAAAAGGCTTCTACAGCCCCGGCTGATGTTTCCAGTTCGAGTGATGCAACCGCATTCATCAACAAGATGGAAAGCCGTATGTCCAAAGACGATGTCAAAGCCTTTGCTGGACAAGACCATATTGTTAACGCCTTTGGTGGCCCATTGGCTCAAATCAATGTTCCACAATCCGATGAAGAAAAGAAATATCTGGATGAAAGTCTTTGTGATGATTGCGATCCGGATGTCAAATTTCTAGCCTACATCAAAAAAATCTATCCTGATGTCTTCAAGGTGAAGTTCAAGCCCGATGCAGACATTGCAAATGGTGACAAAGATACCTACAACCAATACAGGAATAGCTTTTATCTGGGATTGTATTTCGCCAAACAAATCAAGCTGGCAAACAATCAAACCCTATTTGATTTTTTGACAAAATGCAGCCAATCAGTTAGGGCATCGAATTCAGCTCAGGTCGGCTACGATAAGCAACAGAAAAAATACATCTACATGCAATACTTTCCTATTCTCAAGCATGCGGAAAGCGGCAAGCTGGATGATGTCAATGTCCTGTTTGATAGGTATGGCGATAGCATCAAAGCCGACAGCCCATTGTTTTCCACCAGCATCCTGAGCAGCTCTGATTTTATGGAAAAGCACGGATTTGTTTGCGCAAAGTAAAAACGTTACTGCGACTATGATTGAAATCTCCGCATCAGCAGGTTTTGGCGCAGCCCGGAGTATTGGCACTTTCAAACAAGGTCTGACATGGGTTCTCCATGTCTCAAGCGTATCGAATTTCAACACTTTACTACAAACCAGGAAATCACCTTGGGGAAAGACCATATGAAATAGCCGAATGTTTTGAATTAGTCCAAAAAAAAGCAAGAAGTCCCCAAGGAACTCCGGAAAGACCCGTTGACCAACTACTAGAAGGTCTAGGATGCACAAAGGCTCCCAATTGAAGTTTTTTCGCATTGCTCATTGAATTTGCAAGCATGAATAAAACCACAATAAAAGCGGGCGATATAATTTTGACCAGATCCGATACGGCATCAAGCAAAATAATTAGATATCTAACTGGTTCCAAGTGGAGCCACGTGGGAATTGCGGTAGATGAGTTCAATATCCTAGAGGCTGTCCCCGCCGGTAAATCGGGCATTGATTCCACCCCTGACGTTCGAGTTATTCCAATTTCTGAATTTAAGGAAGGGAAATCCGCTGCGCTTCATTTTTCCCGCCCCGGGCATATGACGCACAATCAGTTGACAAAACTCAAAGATTTTTCGATCTCTAAAATTGGTAAAAAATATACATTAATGCACGCGGGACTCACCACATTTTCTCCCCTCGTGAAATATATATTTTTTATTATCGCGATATGTTCGATGGTCGATGTTTTTCTTTTAAGTACGCCCGGTCATTGGACAACATCAATTCTCGCATCCATGTCAGTTGGCGCGATTGTTTTATTTTTTTGGTTTATTATGGATAGATCCATTAAATCGGAGTGGGGCATTGAGTGGACGGAGAATTTTTTTAGAAAATTCAGCGCAGGTAATTGGCTTGTCGAGCAGAAACATCAATTCTCTTGCTCAAAATTGGTCTTGATGGTCGACACTGAAATTGGTGGACATCTGCATTTGCACTCACCCGGAAAATACGATGTGCAACCCGGACACATCGCCAAGGCGTGTAAAAATATGAATTGGGCGCACACTCCTTTGGTCGTGTCGAAGGATTGATAAAGCGGCCACAAATCGAAAATGAGGGCTTCTTAGTGGAGCCTTTTATTTATCTCTCAGAATACCACTCCTCATAGTGGTAGCCGAACTGATGAGTTCCCTTTATTCCATCAATATAAGTCTCATGAACCTGAAAATCATTGTTAGTTCGGATCTCAAATTCATACTTCTCCCTGCCAATCCAGCCCGGAATTGATACCAATATCACTCGAAAATCTTTAACATAGAGATTTTGATAATCATCGTCCCGGCATCTTGGCTCCTTCTGATCTTCGTCTTGCGTTGGCCACCATTGGGCATCTTCGATTCTTTTGAGGACGATCGGCTTGAACAGGCGGAGAAGCCAGTTAGGATTCTCGGTCGGCTTGAATACGGCAAAGCTATAAATGACCGATGCGATCGAGCCGGGATTGAATAGCACCAACTTGACGAGGAATCGCCCATCAAGTTGCTCTGTGTTGACATATTGTAGAACTATCCGGCTGCTTCTATGAGTTTTCCTTGAAATGAAATAACTCAGCTGTTGTGTCCGTCTGTTCTTGATGGCGATGTAGAGGGAAACAATTCCTACAGGCCAGCCTAGAATACCCAGAATCGTAAAAATTTTCTGTAGTGTTTGTAGATCCATATCTTGGCAAATGAGAAGATCAGATACATAAAATCAAATTGGCAAGCTACTTTTATTTAGCACGGAGGATGATTTAAAATAAGCCAGTCTCGAGACTGGCTTTTTCATTTCCACCATCCTTATCCTTTCGACTCACCTTGATTCGACCCTAACAATCCGTTGAAAGCACTATTTATTTCGTTCTTATACTCACCAACCAATCTCACAACCCCATCGTTTGGAATATAAACAAGTGCCTTGCCATTCCGCGAAAAATTCTCTTGATGCGACTCAAAATCCTTTTTTGCGGACTTTGTCAAATCTTTCCCACCGGCCAAAACATGCAAATCGGTATTCGGGTGTTTTTTAATGTCTTGTACAAATTTCTTGACCGCAGCCCCCGTCAATTTTTCTCTTGTTGTTTTGACATCAACCCTTGCCTCAATCTGTTTTCCTGTGTCGCCAAGAATTTCCTGAACTGATGGCAAATTTTTCCCCGCACCGATCTCACAAAAAGACAATAACGCTTTAACATCGCCCCTCAGCGAATAATCGACCCCCAAATCCGATTGGTTGGTTGTTGTATGGCGTGTGAAATCAAGACTATCCTCACGGATAGCCGCCCCTGCCAGAGCGATGCCAAAGCGCATCTCACCATCTTTCCCCTGATTTTCGCTCATCGAATCACTCCAGCACCACGACAACAGCGGCCGAATTTGCAAAATTGTCGCGCTTGAGCTTAATTAAGCGATAAGCACCTGAAATAGCCATAAAATCAAGCATCAACTCGGAAATTTCGGATTCAGATTGAATTTTCTTTATGCTCTCCACTCGATCAGACTCCAATATTTCAATCAATTTTGAAGTGAGACATTGCAGAGAAGCATCAATTTTCCCATCATCTATTCGAGTCAACTTGACACAGTCTTCAAAATCAGAATCCTCATATAAATTAGATTCACTGAGCAGCCCCATATTGAAAAAAGCATCAACCAAATCACGACCAATGAAATTCGATAGAATTATCGCTTTCTCGGGTTCAAACAACCGCCCCTCAGAGTCACATTGATACTCAATCAAAGACAAATTTTTTGACATATATTCCTGCCCGATTTCCAGAATTTTCAATAAAGCTTCTGTTTTCTCCTGCCGCTCCTGTTCGCCCATCACAACCTTTCGAATAAATAACACTTCATCAGGTTTGGAGAGATCCACCATCACCGAACTCAGATTTATCCATGGCTTCAATCTCAGCGAAAAAGGTCTCGATGTCGGTGAAGTTACCCTTCTTTATGTATTCTTGATTCAGATCCAGAAGTTTCAACATGGCTTCTGTTTGCTCTCGCCGTTCCTGTTCATTCATTGCGACCTCCCGGTTAGCCACTACATATGGCCAATACTACCCCGCCTCGGGCCAAGAATGCCCGAACCCATGAAGCCATGCATGTTCCACGCAGACGACACGTGGCGCCTAAGAGGGGCTAAATGCGATGACCGCCAATCGCTTGTTTTTTATTGATGAATTTCTTTATAATCAAAAATTAATTTGCATGTCCCGAATTTGTCCCAAAGCAGCAAAATTCGCATGTAACCCATTGATTTTATTACACGCGACTAGAGTCTCCTAAGCGCTAGATACAGGTTCGATTCCTGTCAGGGACCAAGAAGCATCCCAGCCTGTCCCGGATTTACCCAGAAAAGCCCCGCACGCCTCGCGCTGCGGGGCTTTTTGTTGCCACTATTGCCTACATACAGTTGCCCAGCCCAAGCAAGACGCTCCGGGGGTACAGCCCGGCACCTCACCAAACACGCCCCAAAAACCACCCCCGCATCGCCCCCACCATCAGAAAAACAGCAAAATGTCCAAATCCCACAGGTTCGAGCGTCATTGTCCAGGCGGCGCAAATTGCCCGCCGACAACCCAATCCATGACGGAGATTCAAGATGCAATACATGTTGATGCTCTATGCGAATGAAGGCGGCTGGAACAGCCTGACGAAGACCGAGCAGGAACAGGGCGTGGCGGCCTACGCCGCGTACACGGAGGCATTGAAAAAGGCAGGCGCGCTCGTGGCCGGCGGCCGTCTGCAGCCAACCGCGACAGCAACAACCGTCCGTATCTCAGACGGCAAATCACAGGTGCTCGACGGCCCTTACGTGGAGTCGAAAGAGCAACTAGGAGGCTACTATCTCATCGACGTACCCAATCTCGACGCCGCCCTCTCGTGGGCCTCACGCTGCCCGACCGCGAGTCACGGCGTCGTCGAGGTGCGGCCGCTTTGGCACGCCGCAGGCTGAGCTGAGCCATGAACCGCGTCTCAGGCAAAGTATGAACGCATGAACTTGCCCAACGACGCCATCAACGCGCGCGACACCGTAGACGCTGTCGCGCGCCGCAGCTTCGGCAAGCTCGTCGCCTTTCTCGCGGCACGTACGCGGGATGTAGCGGCGGCCGAAGATGCGCTATCGGACGCATTTGCCTCGGCGCTGGCCACCTGGCCGCACAACGGTTGTCCGTCGAACCCGGAAGCGTGGCTGCTCACCGTCGCGCGTCGCAAGATGATCGACCTCGCCAGGCGACGCCGCACCGGCGAGGCGGCTGCCGTGCAATTGCTGCTCCTCGGGCCGGAGTTCGACGACGGCGCGACGGACGCCGGCATCCCCGACGATCGTCTCCCGCTCATGTTCGCCTGCACGCATCCGGCGATCGAAGCGGCCATCCGCGCACCGCTGATGCTGCAAGTGGTCCTCGGCCTCGATGCGAAGATGATCGCATCGGCGTTTCTCATGTCGCCGGCCGCCATGGGCAAGCGTCTCGTGCGAGCCAAAAACAAGATCCGCGAAGCCGGCATTGCGTTCAGCATCCCCGAGCGCGAGGAACTTGCCGGCCGGCTCGACGCGGTGCTCGACGCCATCTATGCCGCCTTTACGGAGGGCTGGACGGATCCGGGCGGCACCGACATCGCACGCCGCAACCTCACCGACGAAGCACTGTTTCTGGCGCGGCTCGCAGCCGACCTGCTGCCGCGAGAACCGGAAGCGCTAGGCCTGCTCGCCTGCATGCTGCATGCGCAGGCGAGGCGTCGCGCGCGACGCGGCGAGGACGGCGAATACGTGCCGCTTGCCGAGCAGGACCCGGCACTGTGGGACTGGCCATTGATCGACGAGGCCGAAGCGCTGCTACGCCACGCCAGCGCGCTGGGTTCGATCGGGCGGTATCAACTCGAAGCGGCGCTGCAGTCGGCGCATGTTCATCGGCGCCGGAGCGGACACGCCGACTGGGCCGCAGTGGTGCAGCTTTACGAGGCGCTCGCGCGGCTCACCGGGTCTCCGGTGGTCGCGATCAACCGGGCGCTCGCCGTCGCGGAACTGCAGGGCGCGAACGCCGGCCTGATCGCGCTGCAACAGGTGGCCGCCGACGCACGGCTCGCGCAATATCAACCGTACTGGGCGGCACGCGCGGAGCTGCTCGCGCGGACCGGCGCGCATCGCGAAGCTCGCGATGCCTACGACATGGCGGTCGGCCTCGAACGCGACCCGGCGGTGCGCCGCTTCCTGCAGCGGCGCCAGGCCGGATTGGCGAACTGATCTTCTGTCGGCCGATGCGCCGCGTACGTCCGGTGCGCGAAGACAATCGCGTTCACTAATGCGATCGAACCTAGCGGCGACGAACGCCGCACGACTATCCCCTACTGACGCGCAACGGGCGTGAATCCATACCGCGTCAATACGTCCTGCGCGGCGGGACTCATCAGATACAGCGCGAGCCGATACGCGGCATCGCGCGTGGCGGCGTTCTGCCGCGACTCGATAACGGTCATGCCATAGTCCGCTGCGATGGCCAGCTCCGCCGGCAGCTCGACCTGCGTCAGCGTCGTGTCGGGCGTCGGTTCGTGCGAGCTGCAATAGCCAATGAACACGTCGATGCGTCGCGTCGTCATGAAGTATTTGACCGGATTCTGGCCGGCCGGCACTTGAGGGGCGACGGCGCCGCCAACCAGCTGCTGCGCCTTCGCTTCGAGTGTTTGAGTCGCTCCCGGGCGAACGGTGCCGGCCTTGGCGAACAGCGCCCACGCATAGTCACCGCCGGGATCCGACTTCGGCGTCGACGTGCCGATCTTGACGTTCGGATCGAGCAGCTTGTCGAGCAGGTTGCCGGTCGTCAGGCCGACGTCCGGGCGCGCCTCCACGCACAGCCGGTTTCTCGCGAAGACGACGGTGGGCGCCGCCTTGCCTTCTGCGCTGAGTTGTTGCGGATGCGCCATGTTCGCGGAAACGAAAATGTCCGCCTTGGCCGAGTGCTCGATCTTGTCGAGCAGCATGCCGGCCGGCCCGCTGACGAGTTCGACCGGCTGACCGGTCTCGCTCGTGTATTGGCGCGTGATGGCGCCGAGCGCGCCACTCATGCTACCGGCCGTATAGATCGTGATGGCCGGCGCCGCGGATGCCTGCTGCGCCGTGGCGAGGCAGGCGTTCGTGGTCAGAAAGGAGAGCAGCAGCGTCCGCAGCAGGATGGATTGCGATTTTTTCATGTTTAGAGGTCGATCTGGATTGACGCGCGAACGGTGCGCGGGGCGCCGAGTGTGGCGGTGCCGCTGTCGCTGCCGGTGTAGCCGCTCTGACCGGCCGGCGTGATGTTGGCCCAGTAGTGCCGGTTGGCGACGTTATCGACGCCGACCCGCAGCGTCACAGCTTTGGCGGCGATTTTCGTGCGGTACCGCGCGCCGAGATTGAAGATCGTGTAACCGTCGACGTAATCGCTGTTCGAATAGTTGGCCGCGCGGCGGCTCGCATAGTTCATGTCGACGTTGAAGCCGAGGCCGGCCACCGTGGGCACCGAGTAATCCACCAGCGCATCGAACACCACGCGCGACAGACCAAGAATCTGCGTGCCGTTGGTTGCTGCGACACCGGTGTTGTGCAAACGCGGATCCAGCAGCGAAAGTCCGGTGTAGATGTTGAGATCGCGGGTCACGGCGCCCGTCGCGGTCAGTTCGAGCCCACGGTTGACCTGCTGGCCGCCTTCGGCGAAAACATTGTTCGCTTCCACCAGCGCATACGGCCGCTCGATGCGATACAGCGCGGCGCCGAGCGTCGCGCCCGCCATGTCGACCTTATAACCGAGCTCCCATTCCTTGCTTCGATACGGCGCGAGGGAATTGCCCGCGTTGAGCGTGCCCGACGGGGCGATATCGCCCTGCTGCAGGCTGTCCGCATACGTGAGGTAGGCGGTCATGTTCTCCTGCGGTTTGTACATCAGGCTAACCGTCGGACTGACGCCATCCGCGGAATATTTGCTCGTGATCGTCCCTTTCGCGTTGTAGTTCTCGGCGTGGATCCAGCTTTGGCTGGCCGCTAGCAGCATCGACCAGTGCGGGTTGAAGCCGATCGTGTCGCCCACGTTGATCGACTGCTGGAACGTGCTGACGGAACGGTAGCGATGCGAGAAGTCAGGCAACGCGGGCTGGCCGAAACTCGCCGGATTGTTGAGGTTGCCGGTGCCGAGCGTGATCGCGCCCGTTTGATAAGGCGTGTACCGATTCCAGTAGAAGCCCGTGGTGGAGACGAACACGTCGTGCGTCAGGCCGGCGAGTACGACGTGGCCGTTCAACGCGATCGTATTGCTGATTACCTGGTCGAGACTGTACGTGGTCGTCGCCGTCGTTTCGGTATAGGCGCCCTTGTTGTTGGTGAGCGTGAGCGTCGGCACGGTCGAAGCGCGGTCGTTCGTTTCGCGCTGCACGCCGGCGCTCAGGTGCCAGTCCGGATTGAAGTCGTGCTTCAGCGTGGCGCTCATCATGTTCGTGACGTTGTCGTCACCGGCCCATGACTGGCCGTAGCCGACCGTCGACGGGTTCGGCGCGGCGGGCAGCAACACGTTCTTCGCGAGGGCGAACGTCCCGGGGAAGCCGGTGTCCAGATAATGGTACGTGCTGAAGTTGGTTTCGAGCCGTGTGTCCGGCGTGAACCGGATATCGAAAGCCAGGCTCGCCAGGTCCCGGCGCAGGCGGCTGCCCGAGACATAACCCTCGCCGTTCTGGTTGAGCAGGTTGAGCCGGTAGCCGAAACGATCGTCGTTGCCGAAGTGCCCGCTGAGATCCGCGCGCTCGGTGAACAAGGCGTTCGACTCGTAGCCGAACGTGAATTCGCGCAGCGGCTGGTCGGTCGGCCGCTTGAGCACGTAGTTGAACGTGCCGGCTGGGCTGGCCGGTCCGTAGAGCGCGCCGGCGAGGCCGTTTAGTACCTGGATGCTGTCGAACTGCTCGATTGGGTAATCGGTCGTCGCAGCGATGTTCATGCCGTCAATGCGCGTGTTCTGCACCACGCCGGCCTGCATGCCGCGTGTTTGCGGCCGGATATTCAGACCTTGCACCGAGGGGATGAAGCTGAACGCCTCCTGCACACTGCGCAGTTGCTGATTCTCAGCCAGCGACCTGGGGATGATGTTGATCGAATACGGCGTGTCGAGCAGATTTTTCTTGCCCAGCGGCCCGACGACCGCCTGATCGACCCGGTACGAAGGGTAAGGCGTGGGCTTGATGCCGGTGACGACGATCGGGGTCAGTTGAGCGTCGGAATCCTGCGCATGGGCCGGGACGGTCGCGGCGACGCCTGCGGAGACGACGGCAAGCATGCGTAGGGTGCAGCGGGAGGGTGGTGTCATTGAAATTGCCGTTACGAAATATTGCGGTTCGCAATATTCGGCGAAATATAACGGGGTGCGCGAATTCTTGTAAGGGCTCAGGTGCAAATAGTCGAAATAGCATAAAAATTGGGCTGGTCGAGCGAGGGAAGCGTCGGCCGCGCTACTATCCGCAACACCTGGCTTGAGACGAACTGGATGGAACTCTGGATTCAACCCCGCGCCGCATGCGCCGACCTGCACGGCCAACCGTCGCTTGTCGATCCGCACGGCGAGTTGCTGCTCGACAATGTCGACTGGAAGGAAGGTCAGCGCGCGGCGGAGAAATACACGTGCGCGCGATGCAGCGGCGTGATGGATCGCGCGCTGATGGGTAAGCCGGCACGGCAGCTTTGGACGTTGATGAATGCGGGGCAGCATTGAGCCCGGCGGTGGCTAATCGGACGCGGCTGGGCTTGAAATCCCCTTGGCGGCGAGCAGCCGATTGCGTCCACTCGTCTTGGCTTCCTACAACGCCGTGTCCGCAACGAGGATCAGTTCCGTCGGCTCACTCGCGCCCCCGGGTCGGGACTCGCGCGGCTACCCGGGCGCTGGAAGTGCTCATCCGACACACGCTACCGACCTTCACCGACATCGCTCAACGCCCGGACCATCCTCTGCGCCGACTCTTCAAGCGAGAGCCTCGCCCGCTCAACCGTCGACGCCGCGTCCCAATCCGCCTGCACGCCGACAGAAAGCGCATACCTCACTCGCCCGTCGCGCAGAATCGGCACCGCCATCAACGGTAGAGCGGCAGCCTCCGCATGCGCGCCGCCGACGATCGCCTCGCCGTACGTCCACACCGCGGCGTCGCCCCCGCAAGCGCTCCGCACGCCGCGAGCCACGTCGCCGAACTGCCCGCCGCAAAAACCCGTGCCGCCAATCGCGAAGCGCGCCCCCACCCGGGTCGCCGCACACGCGCCGCCTGGATCGTCCGGTAACGCCTGCGCGATCACGACAGCCTGCATACCGTCGAGCGCCAGCCATTGCGCCGCCGCTAACGTCCGATTCGCCAGCTCGCGGAGCACGGGTGCCGCCACCCTCACGACCGACGCCCCGTCCAGAAAGCTTGTCCCGATGCCCAGCACGGCGGGCCCGGGACTCAGACGCCCCGCCTCGTCTTCCACCAGAAAACCCAAAGACGCCAGACTGCGCACCAGACGCGCGACCGTGCTGCGCGGCGCATCCAGATAAGCAACCAGTTCGCTCATCGCCCATTTCGGCCGCGCCGTCGAAAACACCTGCATCAACCGCAGCCCGCGCACCAATGCAGGCACCAGGTTCGATACCGACGCGCAAGCCTGGCCGTCGCCCGCCTCCGCCACAGCGCCACCCGATGAACTCATCTCCCCCTCATCGACCACCACGCCGCTCCAGATCGAGTGGATCGGGCGCGGACTTGACATACGCCCTGGGCGGCATCCCGGCCCAGCGCCGAAACGCGCGCGCAAAGGCCTTCTCGGAGGTATAGCCGACACGCTCCGCCACCTCGATCAACCGGCTGCGGCCACGCGTCAACTCGCCCGCCGCGAGATACATCCGGTATGCCGTCAAATGCGCGATCGGCGTTTCGCCGACCAGCTCGAGAAAGCGCACGCTGAACCCCGAGCGCGACAACCCGGCCGCCGTCGCGAGATTCGCCACCGTCCACGCCTTCGCGGGCGTCCGATGGATCAGCGCCATCGCCTGACCGATCTGCGGATCGGCCATGCCGCGCAACCAGCCGGTATGCCCGCCGGTGCTGCTCGACAGATGCGCGCGCAGCAGATGAATGAACAGCACGTCGGCAAGACGCGCGGCGGCCATCGCCCAGCCGGGCTGCGCCGCCATCGATTCCTGAATGAAGCTGGTCAAGGTATTGGCAAGCCACGGCGCGATTGCGGCATCGCCGGAACGAATGTGAATCAGTGGCGGCAGCATGCCGAGAAAAGGATTGCGCATCGACTCGCGAAACACGACGATGCCCGTGTACAACTCGCTCAACGCGCCCTCGCCACCCGCCGAAAAAGCCAGCGGCGTATCGAAGCGCGGCTCGATGCCCTGACTCGCCATCAGTTCGTCGAACGGCACGGGCACTTCGTCGAGCGCCGAGCACATCACATGCTCGTGGCCGTGCGGCAGCAACACGAAGTCGCCGGGTTCGACCCGCACGGGCTGCATCCCCTTGACGACGATATAGAACGGATTACCCGAACAGGTGCGGAACGGCGCGCCGGCCACCGCGGGCTTGTTGAAGGCCCACGGCGCCGCCAGCGAGAATCTGCCGGTCACGACCGTATCGGCCCGCAAGTCGGACAGGACATCGCTCAGCAAATCCATCGGTTCGTCCCTCCCTTGCGTGCACCGCGTCGTCCGCATGCCGGCTGCACCCGCCGCTCGCCTCATGCTAGAAACGCTGCTGGATGCCGACCATCACGCCGAGCTGATCGGCGCCGGTTTGCACGGTGCCGGCCGCAGCCACCGGCGCGGCGGCCTTCTGGCTGTTGAGCATATAACCGAGCGACGAGTACACCGACGTGCGCTTCGACAGAAAGTAGGTCGCACGCGCGATCAGCAGCGTCGAGTCGGAGACGCTCCTGACGTTATATCGCACCATTTGCGTGTCGAGTGAAAGCGCCGGCAGCGCGAAATAGTTCACTCCGACAAAAAACAGATCCGTCTGACTATGAACCGCCGCCGACGTGTTGCGCCGCTCCCAGCCGCCGCCGAGTTTCGCGTCGCCGTATTTGACGTAAGCGTCGACGATGGTCCGGGTATCGGTGTACGCGCTGTTCGTCAACGGCGCGGACGCACCGGTACCGCCGCGCATCACGTCATACGAAGCCGCCATGCCGAAATGCGCCGAATCGTAGGCGGCCAGCGCCGTGTACTGGCGGCAGGCAATGAAGTTGCCGGCCACCTGCCCCGCGCAATCGGTCGCGGACGGGCCCGCCGGTCCCGCGGCGTCGCGACCGAAACTGTAGGTGCCGCCGAGCGTGAAGCCGCCGAATTTGCCGAGGTAGCCGATCGCATTGTCGCTACGCGCATTCGGCAGATAGGTGTCGAAGCTCGCCATCGAATGAATCGACGGGCCGATCACGTCCGCCTGCAGCAACGCGTAATACGACATGTTGATCTGGCGCCCCAGCGTCAGCGTGCCGTACGGGCTGCTGATACCGACGTTCGCGGCACGGCCGAACAGACGGCCGCCGTAGTTCAGTGCGCCGGTGCCGGTGGCAAAACCGCTTTCCAGCTGGAAGAACGCTTGCGTGCCGCCGCCCAGATCTTCAGCGCCGCGCAAGCCGAAGCGCGACGGCACTTCGCCGGTCAGCGCCGGCATGCCGACGACCGAGCCGCCGGTCGCCGCATGGTTGTAATACTGCACGCCGGTGTCGACGATTCCGTACAAGGTCACGCTGCTCTGCGCATGAGCCAGATTCGCCACGCCGAGCAGACACGCTGCCGCAAGATAGTTTCTCATTTCCAAACCCTGGTTAAATTAGCCATCCGAATCATCAGGGCCGCTGGAGCAGCTCTGGTGTTGCCGATGATCCGTCGATTGAAACAGCCCGTCAGGCACGCCCGCGAGTTCGCGGGCATGGCGCGGCGACCTCAGTGATCGGGCGCGCCCGCGAGCACCCAGTTGACGAGGAGCCGCGCGTCGGCGGCGTCGATCCGGTTCGGCGGCATCGGCACATTGCCCCACACGCCCGCGCTACCCTGCTGCACATGCTTGACGAGCAACGCGGCGGCGTTGCTCTGGCCGCTATAACGCGCGGCCACGTCGTGGTAAGCGGGGCCGACGAGCTTCTTGTCCACCGCGTGACAACCGAGGCAGGCGTGCTCGCCGGCCAGCGCCCGCGCGCGGTTGAAATCGGTGTCCGCGTGCGCGTGAACGGCAACGCACGCGAATGCAACCAGCAGAGTGGTTCTTTTCATAAAGCCTTCTTCAACAAGTGGGGAAAAACAGTCGACGGCAGCGCCCGGCTGCCCGGAAAATCAAACGTCGAAACGCTGTGGCAGCGGCATCGAACGCAAGCGCTGTCCCGTGGCGCGAAACAGCGCGGCGGCCACTGCCGGCGCAACCGGCGGCAACGCGACTTCGCCGCAACCTTGAGGCGCGCGGTCGCTCGGCACGATCACGGTTTCCACCTTCGGCATCTCGGAGAGATTGAGCAGCGGATAGTCCGCGAAATTGCTTTGCACGACGGCGCCTTTCGCAAACGTGATTTCGCTCTTGAACGTGTTGGTGAGCGCGAAGCCGATGCCGCCTTCGATCGCTTCCTGAATCAGCATCGGATTGATCGGCCGGCCGCAGTCGACGGCGCACACCACACGCTCGACTTTCACCTGCCCGTGTACAAGACGCAGTTCGACGATCGTCGCGACATAGGTGGTAAATGCGCCGCCACGGCCGGTATAGAGGCAGAACGCCATACCGCGGTGCAAGCCAGGCGCGCTCTTGCCGAACCAGTCGGCTCGCGCCGCGGCATGGTCGAGCACCGCGACGCTCAACGGGTCGTGCCGCAGCAGCGCGCGCCGGTAGCGCAGCGGGTCGATTCCCGCAACGTGCGCCAGTTCGTCGATGAAACTCTCGAGAAAAAACACGCTCGACGTGCTGCCGACGCTGCGCATGAAGCTGACCGGAATCGGCTGCGGCACATGCAGCGAATCGACCAGCAGATTCGGCACGCCGTAGCAAAGATCGTAAATGCCGTCGAGCATGGTTTCATCCCAGCCGCCGGCTTTGTCGAAGAAGTCGGGTTTGATCGACTTGTACAGCGACTGGCCGACAACCCGCGCGTGCAGCGCCGTGGGCAAGCCGTCCGTGCCCAGCACCGCGCGCATACGCGCCGACGCGCAAGGACGGTAGAAACCGTGTTGAATGTCGTCTTCGCGCGAACGGATCACCTTGACCGGACACCCGACCGCTTTCGAGGCCACCGCCGCGTGCACAACAAAGTCGGGCACATACTTGCGGCCGAAGCTGCCGCCGAGAAACGTCGTGTTGACGATCACTTTCGCCGCAGGCACTTTGAAGATCGCGGCCAGGGTCCAGCGCACCTTGTCCTGCCCCTGGATTGGCCCCCACACGTCGACCTCGCCGTCGCGCACGTGCACGGTCGCGTTGACCGGCTCCATGGTCGCGTGGACGAGATACGGCGTGTGATAGTCGGCTTGCACGACGGCAGGCGAGCCGTGCCCGGCCTCCGCGAAACGCGCTTGCGGATCGCCGAGACAGGTCGCGACGACCGCGTGCGCGGATTGCAGCGCGCCCTTGCGTTCGTCGAGAATCGTCGCGCTGTCGAACGGACCACCCGCCGGCGTGTCCCACTCCACCTGTGCGGCGTCGCACGCCAGCTTTGCCTGCCAATACGTATCGGCGACGACGATGAGCGCATCTTTCGCCAGCACCGTATCGACCACGCCCGGCATCTTTCGCACGGTGTCGGCATTGGTGACGCGCAACGGTTTACCGCCGAGCGTCGGCGCCATTTTGACGGCACCCGTCAGCATGCCAGGCACCTGAACATCGATTCCGAATTGCGCCGAACCGTTGACCTTGGCGGGCGCGTCGAGCTTGTGCAACGGCTGGCCGATCAGCTTATGCGCCGATGCGGGCTTGAGCCGGGGATGTGCGGGCAACGGGATCTTCACCGCGTCCGCCACCAGCTCGCCGTAGCTCAACGCGCGGCCGCTTGGAATATGGATGACCTGACCATTGGTGGCCGTGCATTGCGTGCCGCGCACCTTGAAGCGACGCGCGCCGGCTTCGATGAACGCGGCCCGCGCCTGCGCGCCGGCAATCCGCAAGCGCTCGTAGAACATCGTCACCGACATCGAAGCGCCGACGAATTGCTGCGGCATCTCGTTGGCGGCATCGATCCGATAAGCGTCGCGACCGGTCACGAACGTCACCGTGACGTTGCGCCAGTCCGCATCCATTTCGTCGGCAAGCACTTGCGGCAAGCCGGTGTACACACCCTGCCCCACCTCCGCTTGCGACAGGCCGATCACCGTGTGGCCGCTCGCGTCGATACGCACCCAGTCGTTGATCTCATAACTGGGAGCACCACCGTCGCCGGCCCATGCGAGTTCGCTGAAGCTCAACGGCAGGACGAAACTGCCCGCGATCGCCAACCCGCTTTTCAGAAAAACGCGCCGGCTTGCCGAGGCCGCGACGCCCGGTGCGCCGCGCCTCGCGTCAGTATTCCGCGGCGACATGAATAGCCTCGCGGATGCGTTGATAGGTGGCGCAGCGGCACAGATTGGTGATCGCCTGATCGATCTGCGCGTCGGTCGGTTTGGGGGTGTGCGCGAGCAAGGCGGCCGCGGCCATCACCATCCCCGATTGACAGTAGCCGCATTGCGGCACGTCCTTCGCGACCCAGGCGCGTTGCACGGGATGCGTGCCATCGGGCGACAGTGCCTCGATCGTGCGAATCGACTTACCCGCCACCGCGGAAACCGGTAGCACGCACGAGCGCACCGCGTCGCCTTCGAGGTGCACCGTGCACGCGCCGCAAGCGCCGATCCCGCAGCCGTACTTCGTGCCGCACAGCATGGCGTGGTCTCGAATCACCCACAGCAGCGGCGTCTGCGCGTCGCCGTCGAAGGAAAACGGGCGGCCGTTGAGTTCAAATTGCATTGCGTGTCTCCCGGAATGCTGTCGTCTCGATGCAAGCGCCGCGAATGCAGCGACATCGACGAGCAAATTCTCGATGCCGCAAAAATCAGCATCAATGACCGGGAAGCTATAAAAAGGCACCGATCGTCCAGCGCGCGAAAATAACGCTGCGGCGAGCGGACGAGGCTTGTGGAAAGGACCACGGATGAAACGTCGACGGCCAGGCGTCGACGCGAGGTCAATTCGACAGGAGGGGAAGTTCGCGAGAGAGCAGAAAGTCCGCGCAGAACGCACTAGACCGTGGGAGACCACGGCCGGACGCGCCTAACGCGATCCGGCCGCCTAAAACCATTACGCAGGCCGCTTCGGAATATCCAGCCCCCGCACCACCGCCGGACGCGCGACAAACGCCGCCAGCACACGCTTCACATTCGCAAAGTCGTCGATGCCGACCAGATCGCCCGCCTCATAGAACCCAATCAGATTACGCACCCACGGGAAGGTGACGATATCGGCGATCGAATAAGCGTCGCCGAGAATCCAGTCGCGTCCTTCGAGTTGCTGATCCAGCACGCCGAGCAGCCGCTTCGATTCGGCGACGTAACGATCGCGCGGACGCTTGTCCTCGTACTCCTTGCCGGCGAACTTATGAAAGAAGCCGAGTTGCCCGAACATCGGCCCGATGCCGCCCATCTGGAACATCACCCACTGAATCGCTTCATAGCGACCGCCGATGTCCTCCGGAATCAACTTGCCGGCCTTGTCCGCCAGATAGATCAGAATCGCGCCCGATTCGAACAGCGCCAGCGGCCGGCCGCCGGGACCGTTCGGATCGATGATCGCCGGGATCTTGTTGTTCGGATTGAGCGATAGAAACTCGGGCGTCATCTGGTCGTTCGTATCGAAGCGTACGAGATGCGGCTCGTACGGCAAGCCGATCTCCTCGAGCATGATCGACACTTTGACGCCGTTAGGCGTTGGCAGCGAATAGAGCTGAATCCGGTCCGGATGCTCGGCAGGCCATTTCTTCGTGATCGGAAAATCGGAGAGATCGGTCATGGGACGATGTAAGCCTTGTACGAGAGTTGAGCAACGCAGGAGAGCAAATCGAAGTCGCGAGCCAGTTCGAGTCAGTTCGAGCCTTGAAGACCGGCATCGAAATCTCAGCAACGCGAGACCGCGAGATTGCGCGACCGCCAAATATAAACCGACCCGACGGAACGCGTGCGGAAGCGCTCAAGCGCTGCAGGACTTCCGCGCAGCACGTATGGCTTCGAGAGATGGCTGGCGCAAAACCAGGCGGTCACGCGCGCGGCAAAGCTCCTCGACCGCGCGAGAAAGCTCACCACAAGTCCTTGGTCGCCGTGCCGGCGCGCAAGTTATAGCCTTCGCGCCACAACGCCGCACCGACCGTCAGCAGCAACGTCTTCTGCTCACCGTCGAGTAGCTCCCATGCCGCCGCCAGCCACGAGGCGTAGCTTGCGCAGGTCTGCTCCAGATCGACCGGCGCTTTGCCTTCCAGGTACTGCCGTTCGAACATCGAAAGCAATTTTTCGGGTGTCATGGGCGCGATCTCCGGGTTGGATCCCCAAGTCTAATGGCGACACACCACGCGCGGCGCACTCCCACGGTTCACTGCGGGTTACTCCCAGGCGGAATCCGACCAACGCCGCAACCTGCCCGCCATCCGATCCGCGGCCCAAAACGGAAAAGGCGCCGAAGCGCCTTTCCGATCCATCGACAATCAGCACAGCAAACCGGATTACGGCGCGTTGCGCTTTGCATTGTCCTTGGCGTCTTCCTTGGCATCGCCATAGGCCTTCTGCACCTTGCCCGCACCTTGTTGCAAGTCACCCTTCAGTTCCTTACCGGGGTTGTTCGTCGCCTTGCCGACGGCTTCGTTGACCTTCCCCTTGATCTGCTCGCCCACACCCTTCACCTGATCCTTGTTCATGATCGGCTCCTTTATCTCGAATGCCGGCGCGAGATTACGCCAGTATCCCTATCGAGCAACGCGTGTGCCCGCCGTCGGGAACGTGCTTTTTCGCCCTAGGCGCCATACTCAAAAAAATAATCGGAAAAGGTCTAAAGATTCGCCCCCGCCTGCCGTAAAGCTGCGAAGGAGGTGCCATGGACCGCACATTCATTACGCTGACGGGTTCGTCCCAGGCCGCGCTGGTCGACCGGGATATCGCGCACATTTCGCGCGCAATGCGGCTTTCTTTACACGGGGATCTCGGCGGTCCGATCCTGCCTCCCGCCTATTGGCGCCAGCGTTTATACACGCTGCTCGACACCGGCTATCTCTCCCACGCGCAACTGTGCTCGGTGGACAGCCTGCTGCTCCAGCTCGATCAGTTCGCAGCCGAACCGCAACTGGCCTGGGACACCCTCACGCCAGCGGTCGCCGCGCTGTTCCCACCGCCTTATCCCGTCGATAACAGCCGCCTCGTTTGAGGTGGAATCCGGGCGCCGCTGAGTTTCAGCGCGGCGGGCCTTTGCGCGCCTGCCGCCTCGCCATACCCACATATCCATCAATAAAAAAAATGGCCGCGAATCGCGCTGCGGCCTCAACACGTCGCTACGCAGGGAATTTGCGTCGCTTCGGTAGCGTACACGCCCAACTGTGACAGCCGCGTTTAGCGGATACGCATCGCCGACAGTCGAAATTTTCCACCGCTCTGCGTCGAAAATAGGGAAAAAGGGACGACCTTAGGTCATAATGTCCGCAAAAATTCCCAGCAAGGACTTCCGTGACCCTCGCCGCACCGCTCGAACTGCTCCGACAGGCGCGCGCCCGCTTCACTCAACGCGAAATCGCCGCGCACGTCGGCAAAGACATCAAGACGGTGCGCCGCTGGGAAAAAGGCGCGACCCCGTGCCCCGCGATGCTGGAGCCGGCCTTGCGCGATCTGCTGCAAGGCAACGCGCGAATCGATGGCGGTCACGTACGCAAAACCGCCGGCGGCGCCTCGTTCCGTTTCGTCGATCTGTTCGCCGGCATCGGCGGTATTCGCATGGGTTTCGAAGCGCAAGGCGGCGAGTGTGTATTCACCAGCGAGTGGAACGATTTTTCCACCAAGACGTACCGCGAGAACTATCCGGGCGGTGCCGAGCATGCGCTGATCGGCGACATCTTGACGTTTCCGGCGGAAGACGTGCCGAGCCACGACGTGCTGCTCGGCGGCTTTCCGTGCCAGCCGTTTTCGATCGCCGGCGTCAGCAAGAAAAACGCCCTCGGGCGGCCGCACGGTTTCGAATGCACGACGCAAGGCACGCTCTTTTTCGACGTCGCGCGCATCATCGCGGCCAAGCGCCCCGCCGCTTTTTTGCTGGAGAACGTGAAGAACCTGCTGTCGCACGACAAAGGCCGCACCTTCGACGTGATCCTGCAAACCCTGCGCGACGAACTGGGCTACGAAGTGCATTACCGCGTGATCGACGGTCAGCATTTCACGCCGCAGCATCGGGAGCGGATCCTCATCGTCGGCTTTCGCGGCAAGACCTCGTTCTCGTGGGACGATCTGCGCTTGCCGGAACACGGCCCGCGCCTCGGCTCGATCCTGCATCGCACGGACGGCAGCGAACCGGTGCTGCCGTGGGACCACGACCGCTTCTTCGATCACACCGCCAAACGCGTCCAGCCGAAGTACACGCTCACGTCGAATCTTTGGACCTACCTGCAGAACTACGCGGAAAAGCACCGCGCGGCGGGCAATGGTTTCGGCTTCGGCATGGCGTATCCGGATAGCGTCACGCGTACGCTGTCGGCGCGTTATCACAAGGACGGCTCCGAGATTCTGGTCTATCAAGGAGAGTCGCTGCGCCCACGCCGCCTCACCCCACGCGAATGCGCGCGGCTGATGGGTTTTCCCGACACCTTCCGGATCCCTGTCAGCGACACCCAGGCTTACCGGCAGTTCGGCAACAGCGTCGTCATGCCCGTCATGCGCGAAGTGGCGCGCATCATGCTGCCGCATGTGCAAACCCTGCTCGCCGAGGAGACGCCCCGTGGTTCGAAGCAAGCCCTCTCGCTGTACGCCTGACCACCTCGCTGCGCCGTGCGGTGAAGACCGGCGCGGACGCGTCTGAACATGGTCGATATCGTCGATAGCGCGACCCGCAGCCGCATGATGTCCGGCATCCGCGGTCGCAATACGAAGCCGGAAATCCTGATCCGCAGCCTGCTGCATCGGCAAGGCTTCCGCTTCCGTCTCGACGCGCGCGATCTGCCGGGACGTCCCGACATCGTGCTGCCGCGCTACCGCGCCGTGGTGCTGGTGCACGGCTGCTTCTGGCACGGTCACGACTGTCATCTTTTCAAATGGCCGCAAACGCGGCCCGAGTTCTGGCGCGACAAGATCGGCCGTAATCGCAGCAACGACGACAAGGTGAGCGCGGCCTTGCTCGCCGACGGCTGGCGCGTCGCGGTGGTGTGGGAATGCGCATTGCGTGGTGCCAATCGCGATATCGCGGGCGTGCTGGAGCGGCTGGTGGCGTGGTTGAAGAGCGACGCGCCGAGCTTCGAGGAACGCGGCTGAAAGCCGCTTGTAGCCTGCCCGTGTGGAGCGAATCCCGGAGCGGCTGGTGATACACTCGATTGGCTCACCCGGGGCCTCGCCGCGCGTTGTTTCAGCGCTCGCCGCAAGCTCCAAGCGGCAGCCAAACCGCCCGCCCCGATCGGCGCAGAACCACTTACTAGGGAGACACATCATGGCTGATTTCCGTCTCTGGTCCGACGACTTCCCCACCAACGGCTTCATGCCGAAAGCCCACGAGTATCACGACAAAGCGTTCGGCGTGGACGGCGAAAACATCTCGCCGGTCTTGCACTGGGACGCACCGCCGGCCGACACCCAAAGCTTCGCGCTCACCGTTCACGATCCCGACGCGCCGACCGGCAGCGGCTTCTGGCATTGGGTCGTGGTGAACATTCCGGCCGAGGCCCGCACACTGCCGCGCGACGCCGGTAAAGCGGACGGCTCGCTGCTGCCGCAAGGCGCGCTGCAACTGCGCAACGACTACGGCACGGCCGGCTTCGGCGGCGCCGCGCCGCCCCGGGGCGACAGGGCGCATCGCTACATCTTCCGTCTGCATGCGCTGAAGGTGCCGCATCTGCCGATCGACGCGGAAACCACCAACGCGGTCGCGCGCTTCATGACGCATCTGAACGAACTCGACTCGACCACGCACACGGGTCTGTACGAACTGAAGTAACGCGGCGAACGCGCGGCCGGCGTGCGCTTTGCGGCGCCGGTCGCGTACGTAGTGAATCGACACCGGCGTGTCCGGCACAGGCGGGCACGCGGGCGGTCAGTCGCGTGCTCTGTCTCACCCCCCATTCGAACAATCGATGCACGCACAACCATCGCGCGAAGACGGCGCTCCGCCCTCTCCCACCCCATCGCTATCGGACAGCACCGAACAAGGCCTGCCGATTCCGCAGCGTTACTGGGCGATGCTGGTGATCGCGCTCGCGCTGACGCTGGCGGTGCTCGACAGCGCGATCGCCAACGTCGCGCTACCGACGATCGCGCGCACGCTGCACGCCAGCGCGGCCAGCTCGATCTGGGTCGTCAACGCGTACCAGTTGGCCATCACCATTTCGCTGTTGCCGCTCGCGTCGCTCGGCGATCGGATCGGCTACCGGCGCATCTATCTGGGCGGCCTGATCCTGTTCACGGTGGCGTCGTTCGGTTGCGCGTTGTCGACCTCGCTGAACACCCTCGCGCTCGCGCGCGTGGTCCAGGGCTTCGGCGCGGCCGGCGTGATGAGCGTGAATACCGCGCTGGTGCGGATGATCTATCCGCCCGCGCGACTCGGTCGCGGCGTCGCGATCAACGCGATGGTGGTCGCGGTGTCGTCGGCGATCGGGCCGACCATCGCGTCCGGCGTGCTCGCGGTCGCGTCGTGGCCGTGGCTGTTCGCGATCAACGTGCCGATCGGCATCGCGGCGATCGTCGGCGGCTTCAAGGCGCTGCCGATGAACCCCGGTCACGAATCGCCCTACGACTACCTGAGCGCGGTGATGAACGCGTTCGTGTTCGGCCTGCTGATCTTCGCCGTCGACGGACTCGGCCACGGCGAACAACTCGGCTACGTCCTGCTCGAAGCGGTCGGCGCAGTGGTGATCGGCTACTTCTTCGTGCGTCGTCAGTTGACGCAGTCGGCGCCGTTGCTGCCGATCGATCTATTGAAAATTCCCGTGTTTGCGCTGTCGATCGGCACGTCGGTCTGTTCGTTCTGCGCGCAGATGCTGGCCTTCGTGTCGCTGCCGTTTTTGCTGCAGGAGACCTTGGGGTTGTCGCAGGTGGAAACCGGTCTGCTGATGACGCCATGGCCGGCGGTGATCATCATCGCCGCGCCGATTGCCGGCGTGCTGTCGGACAAGGTGTCGTCGGGCTGGCTGGGCGGCATCGGCCTCGCCGCGATGACCCTCGGCCTGCTGCTGCTCGCCACGCTCGGCGCGCATCCGGACGCCATGCAGATCGCGTGGCGCATGGCCTTGTGCGGCGCGGGCTTCGGCATTTTTCAGTCGCCGAACAATCGCACCATGTTGTCGGCCGCGCCGCGCGAACGCAGCGGCGGCGCGAGCGGCATGCTGGGCACCGCGCGCCTGACCGGGCAGACGCTCGGCGCGGCGCTGGTCGCGCTGATCTTCGGCATCGCGCCGCAGAATGGGCCGACGGTCGCGCTGTATGTAGCCGCGGGTTTTTCGGCGGTCGCCGCGGTCGTCAGTACGTTGCGGGTCAGACAGCGGATCAGCACGCAACCGGCGTGAGGTTTTTATCGGCGGGTTAAAGCCCGCTGTCGGTCAGACGAGCCCATGCACGAAGGGCGCGAATCGCAACATGCGATTCGCGCCCTTCCTGTTTTCGTCCTTCAATCTTTATCAGACGTGATCAGCCTGCGTGCCGTCACCCACCGGTCACGACGACGACGATGCCGTCACGTCAGCGAGCTTTACCGCTTTGGCCGTCACCGAAGAAGCCGTCGCGACGTTGCGCAGATCGCCGAGGAACGTATCGCGCCACACCGAGAGATTGTTTTCGCGCATCGGCGCCATCATGTCAGCGTGACGCGCCTGGCGTTCGGCGAGCGGCATCGACAATGCGCGCTCCAGCGCCTCGGCCATTTGCGACAGATCGAACGGATTGACCACCAGCGCGCCCGGCAACTGCTCAGCCGCCCCAGCGAATTGCGACAGCACCAGCACGCCCGGATCGGCGGGGTCCTGCGACGCGACGTATTCCTTGGCAACGAGGTTCATCCCGTCGCGCAGCGGCGTCACATAACCCACCTGCGATTGCCGGAACAGCGCCATCAGCAGATTGCGTTCGTACTTGCGGTTCAGGTATTGGATCGGCGTCCAGTCGAGCTGCGCGAAGCGACCGTTGATGCGGCCGGCCTCGCCTTCCAGCGTCTGACGAATCCGCTGATACGTCGCCACGTCCGCGCGGGTCGGCGGTGCGATCTGCACCAGCGAAACCCGGCCATGCCAGCCCGGCGCATTCAGCAGCAGACGTTCGAACGCCTGGAAGCGCTCCACCAGCCCCTTCGAATAATCGAGCCGGTCGACGCTCATGATCAGCTTGCGACCGCGCATGCCGTCGCGCAGACTGCGCACCGGTTTGCGATCGGTGAACTGCTCGGCGGCCTTGGCGATCGCGTCCGGATAGATACCGATCGGATACGCGCCCACTTTCAGGAAGCGGTTGTACGCGTGCACCATGCCGTCTTCGCTCGACGTGCCATGCTGACCGCGCTCAATAAAATCGACGAACGACTGACGATCCGCTTCCGTCTGGAAGCCGACCACGTCGTAGCTGCACATGGCCTTGACCAGCTCCTCGTGCGGCGGAATCGTGCGCAGCACCTCCGGCACCGGAAACGGAATATGCAGGAAAAAGCCGATCGGATTCTTCACGCCCAGCTCGCGCAGGCAGCGCGCGAACGGCAGCAGATGATAGTCGTGCACCCAGATGATGTCGTCGGGCTTGAGCAACTCCTTGAGTTGCTTCGCGAGCGTCGCGTTCACGCGCTGATAGCCCGCGTATTCCTGCCGGTCGTAGCGCGACAGGTCATTGCGATAGTGGAACGTCGGCCACAGCGTGGCGTTGGAAAAGCCGCGGTAGTACTGGTCATAGTCGCGCTTGGTCAGACCCACGGTCGCGTACGTCACATTGCCTTGCTTCTCGATGACCGGAGCGGACGGCTCCGCCACCGTCTCGCCGCTCCAGCCGAACCAGACTCCGCCGGTTTCCTTCAACGCGTCCAGCACGCCGATCGCCAGGCCACCCGCTGCGGGCCGGCCTTCCTGGGTCGGTGCGACACGATTCGATACCACGATCAGTCTGCTCATTGGTTAATGCTCCACCTGGTTCAGTTGCTTCGTTGTAGTCGGATATGTGCCAAAAAGGTGCACGCAAGTCGCGTGCCTTTTTATGAGATGTTGGAAATAAAAATGTATGCAAATGTGACCGACGAGCAGAAACGCGCAACGCCAGCGCGTCGCGAAGAAATTTTTTCTGCTTTGTATGAGGAAACAGGAAGCCTGGCTGCCGGCCGCCAACGCGGCCCGAACCCGCCCTACGCGTCCTGCTCCGAGCCCAGATCGCGCTGGTACTCCAGCCCTTCCTGACGCACGCCGCCCTGGTTGTGTTCGCCGTCCGGCGGGGCGTCGGGCGCGACGCGGTTCTGCGCGGCCGGATCGTGCGACGCGGGTGAATCGGGCGGATTGGCCAGATTATCGGGCGGCCCGCTCTTGCTGCCGCCCGGCCGGGCGTCGCGCTTCGTATGGCGCGCTGAGCGTCGCAGTGCTGGATGTCTCATGTTCGATGCCTCCAAGGGAAGCCCGCCGCAAGATGAGCGGCATCAGTACAGTCTAGGGGTCACGACGGCAAATTGCCGGTAAAAGAGTCGTCGGCTTTGTAACAAGTACATAAAATCGCTGCGCCGAACTGTGGCGCAGCGCACCAAGCGTGTCAGAGTTGCATGCGCGGCGAGTCGGACGGCGGTCGCATGCTGGCTTGTGGCGTTTGCGTGGGTTGCGGCGGCGGGTCGCCGATCGGCGGGCCGACCGGTTCGATGGGTTCGATAGCGGGCGGCGCCGGACTCGGCACCGTGTCGGGCTCGCCGGGCGTGGGCGGAGGAATCGGCGGCGCCGACGGCGGTTCGATCGGCTCGGGACGATGAGCGTGCTTCGACAGGGGAAGCGCGGGAGCGGCGGTGGTGTCCGGCATATGGGTTATCCTCGTTTGCGTTCCGGTGCTATGGAATGCAGCAAGGCGTGTGCCGTTGTAGCCGCGGCCGCGAGGCGCTGAAGGGATGACGCGGGGCATGAAGCGTTCACGCTTGAACGCCTGGCTGTCTGCCAGGCGAGCCCAAGCCGTGACGCGCTTCAGCGTCCGCGATTAAGCGTCTGCGCCGCCCAGGGCGCGCGATTCATCGGCGGCATCGCCGTCGTCGCGCGCGTCGTTGCCGTACTCCACCAGACGGTTGTACAGCGTCTTCAAACTGATGCCGAGAATCTCGGCCGCACGCGTCTTCACGCCGCCGCATTGCTCGAGCGTGGCCAGAATCAACTGACGATCCGCTTCGGCGAGCGACGTGCCGAACGGAATCGTGATCGCCGTACCGGCCGCGGGCTTCGACAGCGTGATCTGCAACGGCACCGTCGCGGTGCTGTCCGAGTCCGTGCCCGACATGATGTGTGCGCGCTGCACGTAATTCTTCAACTCACGCACATTGCCGGGCCACGGATACGACATCAGCATGTCCTTCACGGCGGCGGGGAAATGCTTTTTCGTGGCGTGGCGCTCGTTGAGTTCGTCGAGGAACGCCTGCGCCAGCAGTTCGACGTCTTTGCCGCGATCGCGCAACGGCGGCAAGCTGATCGGAAACACGTTCAGCCGGTGATACAGGTCGAGCCGCAGCTTGCCTTCCAGCACCGCCTGCTCCGGATCGCGGTTGGTCGCCGCGATCAGCCGCACGTCGGTTTCGATTTCCCTGGTCGTGCCGACCCGCATGAACATGCCGGTTTCCAGCACGCGCAGCAGCTTTACCTGCAACTCGATCGGCATCTCGGTGATTTCGTCAAGGAACAGCGTGCCGCCGTTCGCGCGCTCGAAATAGCCCTTGTGCTGACGGTCCGCGCCGGTGAACGAACCGCGTTCGTGGCCGAACATTTCCGACTCGATCAGATTCGGCGAGATCGCGCCGCAATTGACCGCGAGGAACGCGTGTTTGCGGCGCAAGCTCAGTTGGTGCAGCGTCTGCGCGGCGACTTCCTTGCCGGTGCCCGATTCGCCCACCAGCATGACCGAGGCCGCCGTCGGCGCAACCCGGCCGATCTGGTCGTAGACCTCCTGCATGGCCGGCGAATTGCCGAGCATCAAACCAAAGCGGCCCATGCGGCGCAGCTCGCCGCGCAAGGTGCCGATTTCCGCTTTCAGGTCGCCGGCACGCGGCAGGCGCGACAGGATCGCCTTCACGCGCTGCATGTTGATGGGCTTGACCAGATAGTCGGTGGCGCCCATTTTCAGCGCGTTCACGGCCGACTCGACCGTCGCGTGACCGGTAATCACGATCACTTCCACGCCGGAGCGCGGGTCCAGATCTTCGAACAGATCGACCCCGAGGCCGTCGGGTAGCTTCAAATCCGTAAAGACGACATCCGGCATCTGCCGGACCAGTTGAATGCGCGCTTCGCGCAAATCGCCCGCGGTGGCGGTGGTCAGGCCGTCTTCCCCGATGATGGCGGCAAGCGCCTCGCGGGTACTCGCGTCGTCATCGACAATCAGTACATGTGGCATCGCGTCTCGAAAGCCTGCAAGCGTGAGTGGAGAAACATGCTGGGACGCATGTCTAAAAGCGGCTCGGCGGCACTGCGCCCGGCTGCGGCGCATGGTGTTGCGACGTGAGCACACGCTAACTTCGCATACCCTGCCAAACCGGCAACCTGGTTCAATACTGCAACAATTGACGACAAAACACCGGTTAAGCTACCGTCATTGTTGTTGATTTACCTATTATAAAGCTTTATCGAGACAGTTTAGCAAGGTGCACCTTGCACCCCTGGTTGCACCGCCGGGCAGAGCGGTGCGCCTCCTCATCTCACTGCCAAGCCCGCTGGCCGCGTCTTCGCCGCGATCGATCCTGCCCTGTCCACGCACCGGCGGCGCACTAACTGGCGCACTACCTAACTGCGCGGAAACGGCCACGCGGCGTCGTGCCCGTTCGGATGCGCCGCGCCGTTGGTGCCATGCGCGCCCGGCGTGTCCGGGTTGACCGCCGCTACCGTGGCGGCCGGCGCCACCGGCGCCGCGACCGCGCCGCCCTCGCCTTCCCAGCGGCTCAATTCACGCGCCGCCGGCCCCTGCGCGGCGCGGTTGCGCTGCTGCACGTAGCGAACCGCGAGAAAGCCGCCAAGCGCCATCAGCGCGCCGAAGATACCGATCCTGGGTCGTCCCATCGTGAACTCCTTATGGTCTTAAAGCGAACGGATAGCGTGCCGCGCCTTAGCGCGCGGTCAGCACGCCCAGCACGAAGCCTACGCCTGCGGCAATGCCGATCGAGCGCCACGGGTTATGCCGCACGTAGCGTTCGGTATTGACGGTCGCCGTGCGATAGCGCCGCTGGGCATTCTGCTGCGCGTCGCCGAGCGCGGACTGCAGCGTCTCGACATGGGTGCCAAGCTTGTCGCGCAGCGCGTCGACGCCTTCGCCCGGCACATTGGCGGCAAGTCGCAGCATCTCTTCCGAGTCCTTCAGCAGCACCCGCAGATCCTCGACGATCTTCTGCCCGCCGAGTGCAAGCTGTTGCGTGGTGTCAGTCATCATTCACTCCTGGTCTGAGTTCGGCGTTGGCGTGGGCTTTTCCCTTTTCCGCGCCTGTGCGGGCTGGCGAACCGCCAGCGCCGCGCTCGCCTTGCTTCAATGGATGGCGCAAAAGCACACGCGTGTCGGGTACTAGGCGCAAACGCCGTGCCCGGTAACTTTGCCTCTTCGCAATGCGAGCGAATTCGCGTCAGGCACTTTCGACCGAGCGTGCGGAAAGTGTTTTCGGCGACCGTCACATCGTTTGCCGGAAGCGGCGTCGAAGTGGTTAAATCGACCTTTGTGAGATATTGGCCGTCGCGGCCGATCTCGTTTCAGGCCTGCGCGCCGCAACAACGCAACCCATTTGCACAGGACTCCCCGTTTATGGCGTCAATCGATCTGGACTCGCCCGTCTCCGCCGGCGGCAATACTTCGGCACAGGCGAAGCAGCGCGTCGCGGACGGCATCGCGGGACTCAAATCGTACGGGCTGTTATACGGCTCGTCGCCGGTCATGCTCGATCTGTACGAGCAGATCGAACGCGTGGCCGGCACCGACGCGACCGCGTTGATCATCGGCGAATCCGGCACCGGCAAGGAGCTGATCGCCCGCACGATTCACGATCAAAGCAGCCGCAAAGACATGCCTTTCGTCGCCGTGAACTGCGGCGCGATTCCCGACGAGCTCATCGAAGCCGAACTGTTCGGCCATGAAAAAGGCAGCTTCACTGGTGCGGTGCAGGGCCGCGTCGGCTATTTCGAACACGCGAACGGCGGCACGCTGTTCCTCGACGAAATCACCGAAATGGCGCCGGTGCGTCAGGTCAAACTGCTGCGCGCGCTCGAGACCGGCACGTTCTTCCGCGTCGGCGGCAACGATCTGATCAGCGGCAATGTGCGCGTGATCGCCGCGACCAATCGCGACCCGGCCGTGGCCGTGAAAGAGAACGGACTGCGCGAAGATCTGATGTACCGTCTCGCGGTTTTCCCGTTGCGCGCGCCGCCGTTGCGCGAACGCGAGGGCGATCGTGAATTGCTCGCCCAGCACTTTCTCGCGTTGCTGAACCAGCAGGAATCCGCCAGCAAAAGCTTCAGCAAACGCTCGCTCGAAACATTGCGCACCTGGTCGTGGCCGGGCAATGTGCGTGAGTTGAAAAACGCCGTGTATCGCGCGTTCATTCTCGCGGAGAAGACGGTCGAATTGCCGCATCCGCATCTCGCGTCGCGCGTGAAAAAACCCGTGACGCAGGGCGATGCGATGAGCGTGTGGATCGGCACACCGCTCGCGGACGCGCAAAAACAGATCATTCTCGGCACGCTCAAATATTGCGGCGGCGACAAACGACGCGCGGCGAAAGCGCTCGGCGTCAGTCTCAAAACGCTGTACAACCGCTTGAGCGCCTACGGCGACGAAGGCGGCGCGGACGACGAAGTCGAGCAGTAGAAAATTCCGTCGCGCGGCTTCCTGGCACGCTGACAAGCGCGTCAACAATCCCTTCGCATCGCCAATCAAACGGGTGACTGTCAATCAGAAACCCGCTTGAATCGCACCACTTTTTGCAATTGCTTGCACTTTCCCACTGCCAATTACAAATGGCATCCTGCAAAATGCGGCAGCACGTAGTGCCGCGTAGTTGTCGCATTGGATGACGTGCCGTTCGCTCACCCGGCGCTGTTCGCGCGTGAAACGAAAGGCACTTGCAGGAGCAGAGACAGGGAAATGCAAAAAAGTATGGTGTGGGCCGAATGGGTAAAACAGACGGCCGGGCGTGGACGCCCCAATGCAACCGCGGTCGTTGCACTGGCCGTGGCGATCTCGTCGGCGTTGAGCGGCTGTAGTTCGCTGTACTCGGAAGGCGCCGTGGCCGGAGCCGGTATTGGGGGCGCCGCGCTCGCGGCCAAAGTCACCAGCAATGCGGCGGTCGCCACCGGCATCGGTCTCGGCGCGGTCGCCGCGGCCAAAGCGGGCGTGCAGTACTCGGAGCGCGTGGTCCACACGAATACGCAGGACGGCATCGCCAAGATCGCCGGACCGCTCGACGTCGGCGCGATCGCGCCGTGGAGCGTGACCCACTCGTTCCCGATCGAAGACGACGAACACGGCCGCGTGACCGTCAGCCGCGCGATTAGCGCGGGCGCGCTCGACTGCAAGGAAATCGTCTTCTCGGTCGATACCACCGCCACCAAGAATGTGCCCGCCAGCAGCGCGTTTTACGTCGCGTCGATCTGTCGCGACGGCGACAACTGGAAATGGGCGTCGGCCGAGCCGGCTACCGAACGCTGGGGTGCGCTGCAATGATGGCGGGCTCGTCTGCGGCTTCTTCGGCCGCCTCAGGGGCGTACGTCGTCCGTTGCGTGCCGCGCTCTCAGGTAGCCCGTTGCGGCTCGTGCTGGCCGGCGCAGTGTGCGTCGGCGCGGCGCTGTTGACGAGCGGCTGCTCGTCGGTCGGCGCGGCGAGCGGTGCGGCCGCCGGGGTCGCGTCGGGTCTGGTGACGTCGAACCCGGCGATCGGCATCGGCGTCGGCATCGCGGTGCAAGCCGCAACCGACGAAGCCGTCGGCCGCTACATGCGCAACATGCACGAAGACCAGCAGAACCTGATCGCCGCGCTCGCGGGCGCGATGCCGGTCGGCGAAACGCGACCATGGGCGATCAAGCACACGCTACCAATCGAGAACGGCCACGGCCAGGTGCGCGTGACGCGCGCATTCGGCTCGGCGCTCGCGCTGTGCAAGGAGTTCGTATTCTCAGTGCAGGACGGCGAGGGTGCGAAGGCGCATGAGGACTGGTATACGGCCAGCGCGTGTCAGCAGGATAAGGGCTGGAAGTGGGCGTCGGCGGAACCGGCGGTCGAGCGTTGGGGCAATCTGCAATAAGCGCTCGGCGATAAGCGTTTAGCGGCAAGCACTCGGCGATAAGCGCTCGGCACCAAGCACGCCGCCCCAAGCACACGGCAATAAAAAAACGGCAGGGTCTCCCCTGCCGTTTTTGCCTGCTGCGTCCGGCGAACGAACCGAACCGCGCCAACCCTCTGCGCTTAAGACTCCACGTCTTCCAGACTGAAGATTTCGGTCTGGTCGTTATACGAGAAGATCTCGCCATAACGGCCCCAGTTGATGACCGCGTCGAGCGTCTCTTCCGCCGCGCTGTCCGACAGAAAATCCTCCAGCTCCTGCTCGAAGCGCACGCGCGGCGCGCGATGCCCCGGCCGTTCGTTCAGCACCTTCTTGATCCGCGCGGCGAGCGGCACATGCCGCAGCAGATGCTCGGCGAACATCATCTTCCGTTCCTGAGTGCCGAACTCGGAGAACACCCGCGCCGGCGGCGTCAGGAAAATATCGCCCTCGCGCACGTCGGCGAAACCGAGGTGTTGCAGCACTTCGGCCACCGGGAACAGATCGTCGACCTCCAGATGCAGCGAGCGGGCGATTTCCGGCATGTCGGCGCGGCCGTGGTACGGCGCGGCGGCCAGCGTTTCGATCAGACCCGCCATCAGGTTGGTCGACACATGCGGCAGCCAGCTATGCAACTCGAGACCCTTCTTGGTCTTTTCGTCGGTCTGACGCGCGGTCATCTTCGCGTAGATCTCATCGACGAGGCGGCGGAACGCCGGGTCCAGACGGTTGCGCGGATGCTTGAACGGCACCTTGATCTCGGCGATCACGCGGCCCGGATTCGACGACAGCACCAGAATCCGATCGCACATGAACACCGCTTCCTCGATGTTGTGCGTGACGATCAGCACCGCCTTGATCGGCATGCGGCCTTGCGTCCACAGATCGAGCAGGTCGGTACGCAGCGTTTCGGCGGTCAGCACGTCGAGCGCGGAGAACGGCTCGTCCATCAGCAGCAGCGTGGGGTCAACCACCAGCGCGCGGGCAAAGCCGACGCGCTGACGCATGCCGCCCGACAACTCGCGCGGATAGGCGTTTTCGAAGCCGTCCAGACCGATCAGATCGATCGCAGCCAGCGCGCGGGTGCGCCGCTCGCTCGCGCCGACGCCTTGCGCCTCGAGACCCGCTTCCACGTTCTGCAGCACGGTCAGCCACGGGAACAGCGCGAAGGTCTGAAACACCATCGCGATGCCGCGCGCGGGACCGCTGAGCGGCTTGCCCAGATACGTGACTTCGCCGTCGGTCGGTTCGATCAGACCGGCGATGATGCGCAACAGCGTCGACTTGCCCGAGCCCGAACGGCCCAGCAACCCGACGATCTCGCCTTCGCGCAGCGACAGATTCGCGTCGTCGAGGACGAGCAGCTCGCCCTGCGACTTGTTGAACCCGCGGCACACGTCCTTGACGCGCAGGATCTCTTCGCCGAGGCGCGGCGGCATCGGCGGAGTCTGGATCGGCGCGGCGGTCATAGCAGCTTTAGGATTTTGCATCGCGTTTAGCCTTTATTACTTAATCGAGCCGGAGCTTGGCTTCGGCATAGGCGTACATCGGACGCCACAGCAGGCGGTTGAACAGAGTCACGAACAGGGACATCACGGCGATGCCCATAATGATCTTCGGATAGTCCCCGGCCGCCGTGGTTTGGGCGATGTAGGCGCCGAGGCCGTGCGCGGCGACCTTGGTGTCGCCCCACTGCACGAATTCCGCGACGATACTCGCATTCCACGCGCCGCCCGACGCGGTGATCGCACCGGTCACGTAGTACGGGAAGATGCCCGGCAGCATGATCTGACGCCACCATTGCCAGCCGCGAATCTGGAAGTTCTTGGCGGCTTCGCGGTAGTCGTTCGGGTACGAACTGGCGCCGGCAATCACGTTGAACAGGATATACCACTGCGTGCCGAGCACGATCAGCGGCGACAGCCAGATGTCCGGGTTCAGGTGAAAGCGCACGATCACGATCACGAACACCGGAAACAGCAGGTTGGCCGGGAACGCGGCGAGGAACTGCGCAAGCGGCTGGATCTTTTCAGCCAGCGCCGGACGCAGCCCGATCAGGATCCCGATCGGCACCCAGATCACCGAGGCGATCGCGATCAGCAGAATCACCCGCAACAGCGTGATGAGCCCGAGGACGAACACGTGGCCGACCTCGTCGAGCGAGACGCCGGTACGCACGTAGGTGAACACGCGGTACACCACGTACACCGTGGCGACCAGCACCAGCGCAGCCCACAGCATGTCGCCGAGCTTCGAGCTTTTCTCGCGCTGCGGAATCTGGAAACGCGGCGCGTTGAACGCCGGCAGGCGGAAATTCACCCGCGCGGCCCGCGCGAACATCCAGCCGACCGGCACCAGCAGACGGTGAATCAGACGGGTGCGGCGAATCAGGTCGAGCAGCCAGGATTCCGGCGCGTCGCCCGAGCTGGTGTTTTCCATGCGGAACTTGTCGGCCCACGCGACCAGCGGACGGAACAGGAACTGGTCGTACGCGAGAATCACGACCGTCATGGCGAGAATCACCCAGCCGATCGCGTGCAGGTTTTTGTCCGAGATCGCCTGCGCGAGATACGCGCCGATGCCCGGCAGCGTGATCGTGTTGTTGCCGACGGTGATTGCTTCCGAAGCGACCACGAAGAACCAGCCGCCCGACATCGACATCATCATGTTCCAGATGAGGCCGGGCATCGAGAACGGCACTTCGAGCTTCCAGAAGCGCTGCCACGAGGTCAGATGAAAGCCGCGCGACACTTCGTCCAGATCGCGCGGCACCGTGCGCAGCGACTGATAGAAGCTGAACGTCATGTTCCACGCCTGGCTCGTGAAGATCGCGAAGATCGCCGCCAGTTCGGCGCCGAGCACGCGGCCTGGAAACAGCGCGAGAAAGAAGGTGACCGTAAACGAAATGTAGCCCAGCACCGGCACCGACTGCAGGATGTCGAGAATCGGCACCAGCACCAGACCGGCGCGCCGGCTCTTGGCCGCCAGCGTGCCGTATACGAGCGTGAAGAACAGCGACGCAACCATGGCCGCGAGCATGCGCAACGTGGTGCGCATGGCATATTCAGGCAGGTTCGACGGGTCGAGCGAGATGGCCTGGGTCTTGAGCGTCGACATCGGCGCCAGCGTTTCGTGGAAACCGATCGCCGCCATCGCGATGATGCAGATGATCAGCGGAAACGCGACGAAGTCCCAGCGGTTGGGCAACACCCGCCATGCGGACGCATTGGCGGTGCGCTTCAGGTTGAAGCTGAAATCCATCAGAGGCCCTCCCCGTTGATGAAAGCGAAACGTACGAAGGAGGCCGAGGCAGGCGCGCGACGGTCTGAAGATCGGTCCGGAAAGCGGAAATCAGGCATGGCAAAAACGCGTGGGCGCGGTAAATCGTTAGCGTTGGAGACACGTGGGCCGGTGACGGCCGTGTCCGTGGACGAGCCGCCCGGACCGCAACCATCGAGCCGGACTCCTGTCGCCGCAGGCGCCGCCCGAAGGCTGGCGGGCTTTCCTTGTTTTGGACGGCACGACACTACACCATCCTATGTTTCAGGCACAACCTTTAGCGGTAAATAGCGATATCTCGCGGCAAACGCCTGGTTAAAGCCTGGCGGGGTTTCGAGGCAGGCTTGATCCAGTCGTCAGCTTCGCGTGCGGAAAACCCGCACGACCATCAAGAAACGGGCTGAACTGCCGTTATCAACCTGATCGCCGCGACACACCGTTTGCATTCCCGCAATAACGGTGGCGTCAGGCCCCATGACGGTTAAAATCAGGAGACGACGCACCGGCCGGCGCTCTGTCCGGCCACCGCGCCGCGACACGGCAGCGGCGCATCGCGAGCCGCTTCCACGAGAGCCGAACAGCGCCAGCGCGCTGCCACGAACGAGCTAGTTGCATGTCACAGCCAGACGGATCAGAGGGTCGATGAACAGGACAACCTTGCGCCAGGCAACCGGACCGATCAGCTTCGCGCTGATCGTACTGGTTTGCTGGTTCGTGGCCGGCATGGTCGCGGACCGGATGGTACAGCAAGAGCTGGACGCGGCCCTGCACACGCAGCGGCAGATGTCCACGTCGATCGTCGACAACATGGCGGAAGTGATTGCCAGCGACCTTGCGATGTCGCGGGCCATTCCCGCCACCATGGCCGAAATGGACGTTGTCCAGCACGCTCTGGTGCAATCGCAGAATTATGCCGCGAACGGCGCGGCGGCGGAACCCGCCCTGCACGCCGCGCTGTTAAAAGACGCCCGCATGAGCGCCGTGAGCGAGTTCCTGCACGACGCGCAAGGCTTCTCCGGACTCGACCAGATCTGGCTCGTCAACGCCAACGGCATCTGCGTCGCGTCGAGCAATTCCATCAGCAATCCGCAGGCGGCGCAGCAGTCGTTCGTCGGCATCGACATGCGCGAGCGCGGCTATCTGGCCAACGCGCTGCTTGGGGCTTTTGCGGAAGCCTATGGCGTCGGCCGGGCGAGCGGCGAGCCGGGCATCTTCATCGCCGCGCCGGTTTATGCCGATGGCCTGCTGGTCGGCGTGGTGGTCGCCAAGGTCGGGATCGCGCGGTTGCGCCACTGGGTCGCGCACGCCGGCACCTTCGTCGCCGATGAAAACGGCGTCATCATCATGGCGCACAACAGCGCGCTCGAAGGCCACGCGCTGCCGAATTCGCGCGTCATGCAGATGAGCGACGCCGACCGCAAGATCGTCTACCGCCGCGAAGCATTTACCGATATCAGCATTCAGGTCGACACCCAGGTGCGCGACCAGGCGCCGTGGGTGCCCGCGTCGATCGCCGGGCAGTTGTTCGGCATGAGCGAGCGGCCGGTGCCGTCGCTGTATCAGGCCCGCACCGGCTTGAACTCCGGGCTCTCCGCGCATCTGGTCGATCCGCTGGCGGCCTGGCCCGAACTGTTGCGCAATCACAAGCGAGATCATTTGCTGGTGTTCCTGACGCTGGCCGGCACGGTCGCGCTGGCCTGGGTGATCACCGTGTCGTATGTGCGCGAGCGGCGCCACCATCGCGCCACGCGCGACCTCGCCGAGCAGTTGCAGTCGGCCAATACGCTGCTGTCGGCCGAGGCGCGTCACGACGCGCTGACCGGGGCGCTGTCGCGGCGCTACTTCCTCGACCTGTTGCGCCACGAGATCGAGCGCGCGCATGCCAACAACGAGCCGCTGTGCATGGCGATCGCCGATCTCGATCACTTCAAGCAGATCAACGACCGCTTCGGCCACGCCGCCGGCGACCGCGCGCTCGAACATTTCGTCGACACCTGCCGCGCCGAACTACGCGGCTCGGATGCGATCGGCCGGCTGGGTGGCGAAGAGTTCGGGCTGCTGCTGCCGGCTACCGATCTGGCCGGCGGCCATGAAGTGGTGGAGCGGTTGCGGTTGCGGCTGAAGGCGATACCTTCGCCGAAGTTGCCGGCTTCGGTGGGCTTGAGCGTGAGCATCGGGATTACCGAGCTGTCGCCCGACGACCTGCCCGAACGGATCATGAGCCGTGCCGACACCGCGCTCTACGCGGCGAAATCGGGCGGCCGCGACCGCACCGAAGCCTTGCCGCCCGACGACACCGCGCCGCCCACGCGTACCGTGGCCAACGTCTGGTGAGCATGGCGCCGCGATTGCCGCCGCGGCTTCGCGACACACGCCGCCGGCGCACGTAGCGAAGCGCGCCTCGATGCAGCGCCACTGACGCAACGCAAGTCCCTCCCTCGTGGCTCCCGTAATGAAGCAGGTATGATCGACCCTGATATCTAGGTTGCCGCTACCGCTTTAACGGGAGATTCGCATGAAGGGAAATTTGGTCATCGTCTGTCGGGATCAGGATGCGCACGCATTCGATCATCTGCTGGCTGAATACGGCGCGTTCCAGACGCGCCTGTCGTCGACCACGTGGTATCTGAAGCTGGACGTTGCGCCGGAACTGATTCAGGAGGAGATCCTGGCGCGGCTCGGCAAATACACCACGCACTATATTTTCGAAGCCGAAACGGTGACGTGGAATACGGTGGATGGCGACGCGGCCAATGCGCTGAACACGCTGTTCTCGGACTAGCGTGGATTGGCGTATTGAACTAGAAAACTAGAGAACCCGAGAAGTAAGCGGCCGCGCATGAGCGGCCGCGCGCAGGAAATTACCAGACGCTTTCCGAGATCGCCGCGATTCGCGGCACCGCCTCAAACGGGAAGCTAATCAACACGCGCAAGCCACGACCGCCGTGGTTGCCGATCTCCCACTCCCCGCCTGCCCGCCGCACCAGCCGCTCGACGATCGCGAGCCCGAGCCCGCTATGGCCGTTGCCGCCGCGCGCCGGATCGAGCCGCACGAATGGCCGGCTGGCATTGATCAGATCTTGCGCGGCGATACCGCCGCCGCTGTCGCTGACCGACAGCGTGTAGCCCTGCGCGGTGCGCGCGGTGGCGACGACGATCGGCGGCGCGCCATATGCATGTGCGTTATCGAGCAGGTTCGACAGAATCCGGTCGAGCGTGGCGGCCGGCAGCAGGAACGCGGGCCCCGCGTGCAACTCGGTCTGCACGGCGGGCACACCGCCAGCTACCGCGCGATAGCTGCGCACTACCCGCTCGCATTGCGCGTCGACTTCGACGGCTTCGCTGCGATCGGCGCCGTCGTGCGCGAACACCAGGAATTGCTCGACGATATGCGTCATCGAATCGACGTCGCGGACCACGCCGTCGCGCATTTTCACTTCTTCCATCATTTCAGCGCGCAGCCGCAAACGCGCGAGTGGCGTCTTGAGGTCGTGCGCGACGCCGGCCAGCATCACCGCGCGATCGTTTTCCGTGCGCGCCACTTCCTGCACCATCTGATTGAAACCATGGGTCAATTGCCGCAACTCGCGCGGACCACGCTCCGGTACCGGCGGCACCGGCAAGCCGCGGCCGAAACGCGCCACCGCCTGCGCAAGCGAACGCAACGGACGCTGCAAGGCCCACGCCGCGAACAGCGCCGCCATCACGGCGAACGAGAAAATGATCGCGAGCCACAGCATGGTGCGGTCGAGCGAGCGCGGCGGACGCAACGGCTGCACCGGCACGACGATCCAGTTGGCGTCTGACGCACCGCGCACCCACAGCGTGGGCGGGCGGCCCGGCTCGCCGACGCGCACCTGGGTGCCGGGCGGCATGCGGTCACGCGCGTCTTCGATAAAGCGTTCGAGCGGCGCCGGCATGTCGGCTCGCTCCGCCGGCACGTCCGGGCTGGACGGATCGACCAGCTTCACGCGCGACGGCAACGGCTGATCCGGCGTATGCGCGACGTGCTGACGCACCGCGTCGACGAGGAACGTGGCTTCTTCCACCGCGTAACGCGTCTGCAATTGGCTGCGCTCCAGGCGCATCAATGCGAACCACGCGAAATGCGACAGGAGCAGAACCGCGACGACTAGCAGCGCCAGTCGCCCGAAGAGCGAATCAATGGGCCGACGCATGCTGTTCGCCATCCGGCACGAACACGTAACCACGGCCGCGCACCGTTTGAATGAAGCGCGGCGTGGACGGATCGGTTTCGAGAATGCGACGCAGACGCCACACCTGCACGTCGATACCGCGGTCGGTGCCGTCATATTCCGGACCGTGCAGCAGTTCGAGCAGGCGTTCGCGTGTCAGCGTGCGCATGGGGTGATTGACAAAAATCTTCAGCAGCGCGAATTCGCTGCCGGACAGCGTGAGCGGCTTGTCTTCCAGATTCAGCGTGCGCGACTGGAAGTCGAGCGTAAAGCGGCCGAAGTTGAACGGCTCGCGCTGTTCCGGCGCGGCCGCCGACGGCAACGTGCGACGCCGCCGCAGCACCGCCTGCACACGCGCCAGCAACTCGCGCGGGTTGAACGGCTTGCCGAGGTAGTCGTCGGCGCCGAGTTCCAGCCCGACGATACGGTCGACGTCGTCCGCACGCGCGGTGAGCATGATCACGGGGATGTCGTCGCCCGACGCGCGCAGTTTGCGCAGCGCAGTCAACCCGTCGACGCCCGGCATCATCAGGTCGAGCACGATCAGGTCCGGGCGCTCGCGTTCGAGCCTGCGCTCGAGCGAGCCCGCGTCGTGCAGCACCGAGACTTCGATGCCCTGACGGGCCAGATAGTCGCGCAGCAGATCACGCAATTCGACGTCGTCGTCGACAACCAGTATTTGAGTAGCCATGGGATGGAGTTTAACGCGCAGCTGAAAGGGTTTTCGTTTCCGGACGGCCTTCAAGGGTTACCGGGTGTTACGGTGAAAGCCACCCGTAATGACCCGTAATAGCCGAATCAAGCCACGTAACACAGCGCACGACGCAGTTCTCTACGCTGTGTCTTACCGAATGCAGGCCGTCCACGTTTATCGGTTGCATCGTCGGCTATTCCATTACAAGGAGCCTTACATGTCCACCAAAAAGATGTCGCGCGTTCTCGCCGTTGCCGCCACTGCTCTCGCCATCGGCGCGGGCGCAGCCTATGCAGCCCAACCCGCCGGTCACGGCGGCCCCGGCGGCTGGCACGCCGGTTTCATGAAGCAACTCACGCAGCTGCACGACCAGTTGAAGCTCAACGCGGATCAGGAAAAGCAGTGGCAAGCCGCGCTCAACACAATGAAGCAGAACCATGAGGCAATGCGCGCCAACCACGAGCAGATCAAAGATCAGTTCAAGGCCGCGCAGCAACAGCCGATCCTGGATCTGAACGCAATGTCCGCCGCGCATCAGCAGGTCGAGCAGAAAGATGCGCAACTGCGTCAGCAAACCTCCGACGCGTGGCTGTCGTTCTACAACGGCCTGAACGATCAGCAGAAAACCACCGTCAGCACGGCGCTGAAGCAGCGCTTTGCCAGGATGGAAGCGCGTCACGACAAGATGCGCGAGGGTTGGGAACATCACAAGGGCGCAGCGTCGGCGCCGGCTGCGAATCAGTAATGAGCCGCAGTGTAGGCGGAAGGGGGCGGCTGCCGCCGCCTTCCGGATGCAAAAACGCCACGGAAATTTTCCGTGGCGTTTCTGTTTGGTGGGGCGCGCCGCCCTCCAGTTCAGGCGCGGCGGCGTTCAGGCGCCCAACGAAGCAGACGCTCGAACGCCAGGCCCATCATCCGTTCAGCGGCCCGAGATCGAACAGCAGCACTTCAGCGTCTTCGCCCTTCTCCAGCGTCACCGTGTCGATCTCGCTGAGCTTGGCTGCGTCGCCCGCATGGAGCGCTTCGCCGTTCACCGTCAGCGCGCCGCGCGCTACATGCACATACGCGAGACGCCCCGCCGGCAACGTCAACGTCGCCTGTTCCGCACCGTCGATCAGCGCCGCGTAGATCGAGGCGTCCGCGTGGATCGTCACCGAACCGTCGCGGCCATCGGGCGACGCGACGACGCGCAGACGGCCGCGCTTGTCGGCGTCGACGAAACGTTTTTCCTCGTAGCTGGGGACGTCGCCCGTGCGTTGCGGAATCACCCAGATCTGCAACAGATGCGCGGCGTCCTCCTGCGACGCGTTGTACTCGCTATGCTGCACGCCCGTGCCGGCGCTCATGCGCTGCACGTCGCCCGGACGGATGGTCGAGCCGTTGCCCATGCTGTCGCGGTGCGCCAGCGCGCCGTCCAGCACGTACGTGACGATCTCCATATCGCGATGGCCATGCGTGCCGAAGCCCTGGCCACCGGCAATGCGGTCTTCGTTGATGACCCGCAGCGGGCCGAAATGCACGTGTTGCGGATCGCGATAGTCGGCGAAAGAGAAGCTGTGATACGAGTCGAGCCAGCCGTGGTTGGCGTGGCCGCGTTCTTCGGAACGGCGGATCTCGATCATGGAAGGACTCCCGGTGAGTAATTAGCGATGTACTCAATGTAGGGGCGCACGGCGCGCTACACAATCGGCACGGGCGCACCGGATCGTTCCACAAATCCATGCAATCGAAGCCCGTGGGCGCGTGCGGCGGTTCGGGCCGACGGCGCAACGAGCGGCCGAACCGCCGCGCACGACGCGCGCGCGGCCGCGAGCTGAGCCCGCCGCGCCGGGCAACGTCGCGCTCGCACAACGGCTGGTCCGCCGAGTGGCCGACCCCGGCGCGCCGCACTGGCGCCGCGTCCCTGTTCGGGTAAAATACCGCCCTTTTCAAGACACGTGGGTGCCGAAGGCACGCCGGCCGGGCCTGACAGCCGGGTCGCAAGAGCGCGCCAAGCCGCAGCGGCTCCGCCGCCCCGTCTGAAAACGCAGCCCGCGAACCGATCCCCGATCCCGCGCGGCGCGACAATTTTGACCGCCTAGAATAGCGACGGCCGGCCACGAGCCGGCGTTCGTCGGGATCGAAGCACCACGACGATCAGTTTGATCCAGGAGAAACATGAAGAAGTTCGCACTGTGCGTGGCGCTTGCGGTCATGGCCACCAGCGCGATGGCGAAGGAATGGAAGACCGTGCGCATCGGGGTCGACGCCAGCTACCCGCCGTTCGAATCGGTGGCGCCGAGCGGCCAGGTTGTCGGCTTCGACGCCGATCTGACTCATGCGCTGTGCGCGCGGATGAACGTCAGGTGCGTGTGGATCCAGCAGGATCTCGACGGCATCATTCCGGCGTTGAAGGGCAAGAAATACGATGCGATCGTGTCGTCGCTGACCGTCACGGACAAGCGTCGCGAGCAGATCGACTTCTCCGACAAGCTGTTCGACGCACCGGCCCGCATGATCGCCAAAACCGGCTCGCCGCTGCTGCCGACGCCTGAATCGCTGAAAGGCAAACGCGTCGGCGTCGAACAGGGTTCGACTCAGGAAGCGTACGCCAAAGCGTGGTGGGAACCCAAAGGCGTGACCGTGGTGCCCTATCAGAACCAGGATCAGGTGTACGCCGACCTCGCCTCGGGCCGCCTCGACGCGACGCTGCAAGACGAAATCCAGGCCGACGCGGGCTTCCTCAAGACGCCGCGCGGCAAGGGCTTTGGCTGGGCCGGACCGGACGTTAAGGACCCGAAGACGATCGGCGAAGGCACCGCCATCGGCCTGCGCAAGGAAGATACCGATCTGAAGGCGATGTTCAACAAGGCGCTGGCGCAGGTTCACCAGGACGGCACGTTCAGGAAGCTGGAGAAGCAGTACTTCGACGTCGATATTTATCCAGGACATTAAGCTGGGCGCTGAGCTGGGCACCACGCGGGGCGCCGGGTCAAACCGCAACCGCGGCATCGTCCCGCTCACCGCACATGTCCAGCCGCAGTCAAACCGCCTCACGCAACACCCGCGCTTCTCGGGGCTCGCCCGCATGGGCTTTCCCCGGGCTTCGTAATACAGTCGTCGGCAGTCGGCGACCCGCTTCAGGCAGTCATCCGGCAGTAGCGTCACCCGCAGTAGCTTCACAGGCAGTTTTCATCACGAGAGTCGAAAAGCGCGCTGCAAGTCCGGCAACGGTCATGCAGTCATGATTTGCACAGCGGTGCGCTGTGCGCCGCCGGTCGCGGCGAGCCCCGGGCTCGCGGCAAACGCGGTGCGGAGCTGGCCGCGTCTTTCGCGGTGTGTCACAAGCACATCGTCAAGGACCCCCTATGTACCTTCAAGGCTACGGCCCGCTGCTTCTTAACGGCACCTGGCAAACCGTCAAACTGGCGGTGTTGTCGCTGGCGTTCGCTTTTGTGCTGGGCCTGCTCGGCGCGGCGGCGAAACTGTCCAGGAACCGCTTCTCCCAGGGCGTCGGCACCGTCTACACGACGCTCGTGCGCGGTGTGCCCGATCTGGTGCTGATGCTGCTGCTGTTCTATAGCATCCAGATCTGGCTGAACAACCTCACCGACCTGCTCGGCTGGGATCAGATCGATATCGATCCGTTCGTGGCCGGCGTCGCGGTGCTCGGCTTCATCTACGGCGCGTACTTCACCGAAACCTTCCGCGGCGCGTTTCTCGCGGTGCCGCGCGGCCAGCTCGAAGCGGGCGCGGCCTACGGCATGACCGGCTGGCAGGTGTTCACGCGCGTCATGTTCCCGCAGATGATGCGGTTCGCGCTGCCCGGCATCGGCAATAACTGGCAGGTGATGGTCAAGGCCACGGCGCTGGTGTCGATCATCGGTCTCGCCGACGTCGTCAAGGCGTCGCAGGACGCCGGCAAGGGCACGCTGCGGTTCTTCTTCTTCACCCTGCTCGCGGGGGCGATCTATCTCGTCATCACCACAGTGTCCAACTTCGTGCTGATGTACCTCGAAAAGCGTTACTCGACCGGCGTGCGAAAGGCGGATCTATGATCGAGATCATTCAGGAATACTGGCGCAACTATCTCTATACCGACGGCTACCGCCTCACCGGCGTGGCGATCACTTTGTGGCTGCTGGTGGTGTCGATCGGGCTGGGCTTCTGCCTGTCGATTCCGCTCGCGGTAGCGCGCGTGTCGAAGAAGAAATGGCTGCGCGGCATCGTTTGGCTCTATACGTACGTGTTCCGCGGCACACCGTTGTACGTGCAACTACTGCTCTGCTACACCGGCTTGTATAGCCTCGAGATCGTGCGCAGTCACGAACTCACCAACGCGTTCTTCCGCGACGGCATGCATTGCACGCTGCTCGCCTTCACGCTGAACACCTGCGCGTACACCACCGAGATTTTCGCCGGCGCGATCAAGGCGACGCCATACGGCGAGATCGAAGCGGCTCGCGCGTACGGCATGTCGTCGTTCACGCTGTACCGGCGCGTGATTCTGCCGTCGGCACTGCGCCGCGCGCTGCCGTACTACAGCAACGAAGTGATCCTGATGCTGCACGCCACCACCGTCGCCTTCACCGCGACCGTGCCGGACATCCTCAAGATCGCTCGCGACGTGAACTCCGCGACGTATCAGTCGTTCAACGCATTCGGCCTCGCCGCCCTGCTCTATCTGTGCATTTCTTTCGCGCTCGTGTGGCTGTTCCGCCGCGCCGAGCGCCGCTGGCTCGCGTATCTGCGGCCGCAAGGCAAGTAACCCGGGGCAACGCGCCCTCAGCCAGCCAGCACGCTCAAGGATCCTGATGAACACCAAGAAGCAGAAGCTCTTCGTCGACGAGCTTCACAAACAGTACGGCGACAACGAAGTCCTCAAGGGCGTGTCGCTGAAGGCCAATGCCGGCGACGTGATCAGCGTGATCGGCTCGTCCGGTTCGGGCAAGAGCACGATGCTCCGCTGCATCAACTTTCTCGAACAGCCGAACTCGGGCCGCATCTTCGTCGACGGCGAGGAAGTGCGGACCCAGCTCGCCAAGAACGGCGCGCTGCGCGTGTCCGACCCGAAGCAGTTGCAGCGCGTGCGCACCCGTCTGTCGATGGTGTTCCAGCACTTCAACCTGTGGTCGCACATGAACGTGCTCGAGAACATCGTCGAAGCGCCGATCAACGTGCTGGGTCTGAAGCGCAAGGAAGCCGAAGAACGCGCCCGCGAGTATCTGGAGAAAGTGGGCCTCGCGCCGCGTCTCGAGAAACAGTATCCGTCGCATCTGTCGGGCGGCCAGCAACAACGCGTGGCGATTGCGCGGGCGCTGGCCATGCATCCGGACGTGATGCTGTTCGACGAACCGACCTCCGCGCTCGATCCCGAACTGGTCGGCGAAGTGCTCAAGGTGATGCAGACGCTCGCCGAAGAAGGCCGCACGATGATCGTCGTGACGCACGAAATGGCGTTCGCCCGCAACGTCTCGAATCACGTGATGTTCCTGCACCAGGGACGCGTGGAAGAAGAAGGCCATCCCGACGAGGTGTTCAAAAACACCCGCAGCGAACGCCTCAAACAGTTCCTGTCCGGCAGCCTCAAATAAACACCGTCGAATAGCCCATCATTTGGGCTGTAGTCAAAGTAGCATTACAGGGCGCTTACGAGCGCCCTTTTTGTTTCGCTGAACTGCGCATTTGGGCTGTTTTGGCCGCGAAATCCCACTTTCAACCGTCCCCCACCCCCTCTTTTCGCCCTACTCTGCTGCTTTTCAAGCGTCAATAGTGGCAATCCTTAACGTTGTTGCCGCCGATCCGTGATTCCCTTGTCGCGTAAGGGTTTCCGCCTTTTTCGAAGGTGTCGCAAAGGGTCATTGCGCACATTCTTATTGCAATTTGGAGACATCGGTCGTGGCGGGTACTAATTTCTTCTCCCAGCGAAGTGTATTTTTGATAAATTAGTAACCAAAGTAGCAAAACAAAGTTGATTAAAAGTAGTTTCACTTCAAAAGCACAGAGGAGAACCGGTCGGCGAGGGATCGGCATGACGACCAGATAGCCCCAGGCTACACGTCACGGCAGGAGACCCAATCCACCCGCCAATCTCCCTGGTACCGATTTCTGTTCGGCGCATTTGCGTCCGAACACCATTCGCAGTACTGGGTTTCACTATTTGACAGGGTATGGAGGAGAAGATGAAGAAAGCTTTGCTCGCCGCGGCGCTGATGTCGGCCGGTGTTATTGCGCACGCCCAAAGCAGCGTCACGCTGTACGGCCGCCTGGATGCAGGCCTGGAGTACATGAGCGGCCTGTCGAACGGCAATGGCGGATCGACGAACCGTTTCAAGGCAGAAAGCGGCGACTGGGGTACCAGCCTGTGGGGTATGAAGGGCGTTGAGGACATCGGTGGCGGCAACAAGGTTCTGTTCCAGTTGGAAGGCTCCTTCAACACCATGACCGGCGCAGGCCCTGGCGGTGGCGGTCTCTTCAATCGTTGGGCAACGGTCGGCCTGTCGAACGACGCGTACGGTACCTTCACGATGGGCCGCATGCTGTACATCTCGAACGGCGTGTGGGACTTCGACCCGTTCGGTCAATCGAACTGGTCGTCGGCGTCGCTGGTGCGTGGCCGCAACTGGCCGCAATCGAGCAACAACTTCGCGTACCAGTCGCCGAAGATCGCGGGCTTTGACTTCTACGGTCAATACGCGCTGTCGAACGCAACGAGCTGGAACGGTAACGGCACGACGGCCCAAGGTCGCGAAGCTGGTGCACAGGTCACCTACACGTCCTCGCTGTTCCAGTTGCGCGGCATGTACGACGAAATCCGCAACCCGGCCAACGGCAGTCTCGGCGACCCGTTCAACTTCTCGCGTGAATACACGGGCGCAGCCAACGTTTTCCTCGGCCAGTTCAAGATTCAGGGCGCGTTCCAGGCAGTGCGCACGGCTGGCGTGACTGGCGTCGCGTACGGCACGCCGACCACCCTCGATCACGAATGGGGTGGTGTGACGTGGCAAGCTACGCCGGCAGCTGCGCTTATCGGTGCGGTCTATCACGTGAACGCCAACAACGGCGGTGGCAACGCAACGATCTACACGCTGGGCGGTTCGTACAACCTGTCCAAGCGGACGCTGCTGGACATCCAGGTCGCGACCGTGCGTAACAGCAAGACCGCCAACTTCGGTCTCGAAGCGAACTCGGCAGGCGCAGGCGGCCCGACGACGGGCGGCGGCTTCAACGACAACCCGCTGCCGGGTCACCAGCAATCGGGTGTGTACGCAGGTATTCAACACTCGTTCTAAACGAACGGCGCCCCGGGGGACATTCTTCGGGGCGAAGTCAGACAGTCTTCAAGAGAATCTTTTTCACGCTGCTGCGAGAGGCGCGTATCGGTGCGATGTCCGAAAGGGTATCGCACCGTTTTTTATTTCTGGGCGCGCTTTTGCCTCGGCCCCGGCGCACCGCTGCGGTGCATTCGCGGACCGCGTGGCGACCGCTGCGAACTCGAACGCGCGATCAAACCGCCGCTTCGTTTTCTTCGCCGGTGCGAATCCGGATCACACGCTCCACGTCCGCGACGAAAATCTTGCCGTCGCCGATCTTGCCGGTGCGCGCCGCGCCGATGATCGCGTCGATCACCTGGTCGCACTGATTGTCCGCGACCACGACTTCGATCTTCACCTTCGGCAGAAAGTCGACCACGTACTCTGCACCACGATAGAGCTCGGTATGACCTTTCTGACGGCCAAAGCCTTTGACCTCGGTCACGGTCAGACCCGTGAGGCCGACTTCAGCGAGCGCCTCGCGCACTTCGTCGAGTTTGAACGGTTTGATGACTGCGGTGATGCGCTTCATGGCGAACCTCGTCTCGTGATTGGAAGAGTGAAAGGAAAAGGGATGATTTTGATTCTACGCCGCGCCGGATGCGTTGCGGCAATCCGGCGCGTGCTTCAGGTTTAGCTTGAGGACAAGCGTGCCGCGATGGTTCGCTACCGCTCACTCCACCGGTTCGGTGTAGCGCGACGTGATCGGATAACGCCAGTCGCGACCGAACGCGCGATGCGTGACGCGAATGCCGATCGGCGCCTGGCGACGCTTGTATTCGTTGATCTTGATCAGACGCGTGACGCGTTTCACGTCGTCGACTGCATAACCCGCGGCGATGATTTCGGCGAGCGAGCGGTCCTCTTCCATGTACATGCGCATGATCGCGTCGAGCACGTCGTACTCGGGCAAGCTGTCCTGGTCGGTCTGGTTGTCGCGCAGTTCCGCCGACGGCGCGCGCGTCAGAATCCGCTCGGGAATCACGTCGCGCTTCGTGAATGTGGTGGCCTGGTTGCGGTAGTGGCACAGCTTGTAGACCAGCGTTTTGGCAATGTCTTTGATCACCGCGAAGCCGCCGGCCATGTCGCCGTACAACGTGCAGTAGCCCACCGCCATCTCGCTCTTGTTGCCGGTGGTCAGCACGATCGAACCGAACTTGTTCGACAGCGCCATCAGCAGCGTGCCGCGAATACGGGCCTGGATATTTTCTTCGGTGGCGTCTTCGGCGCGGCCGGCGAACTCTTCGGCGAGCGAACCGCGGAACGCGTCGAACATCGGCGCGATCGCGATTTCGTCGTAGCGCACACCGACGCGGCGTGCCATCTCGGCGGCGTCGGTCGTGGAGATGTCCGCCGTGTAGCGCGACGGCATCATCACCGCGCGCACCCGGTCGGCGCCGAGCGCGTCGCACGCGACGGCCAGCACGAGCGCCGAATCCACGCCGCCCGACAGGCCGATCAACGCGCCCGGGAAACCGTTCTTGTTGATGTAGTCGCGCACGCCCATCACGAGCGCGGCATAGACCTGCGCTTCGAGCGACAGCTCCGGCGCGACCGCCGTACTCAATGGCCGGCCGCCCTCGAATTCGACGATCGCGGTCGCCTCTTCGAACTGCGCCATCTTGGCCACTAACGCACCGTCGGCATCGAGCACGAACGAGCCGCCGTCGAACACCAGTTCGTCCTGCGCGCCGACCATGTTCACGTAGACCATCGGCAAACCGGTTTCGCGAATCCGCGCGCGCAGAATGTCGAAGCGCACCGCTTCCTTGTTCAGGTGATACGGCGAGCCGTTCGGAATCAGCAGCACTTGCGCGCCCGCCGCTTTCGCCATTTGCGCCGCCGACGCATGCCATGCGTCTTCGCAGATCACCACGCCGTACTTCACGCCGTCCAGTTCGAACACGAACGGCTGCGGGTCGGACGCGAAGTAGCGCTTCTCGTCGAACACCTCGGTATTGGGCAGATCCTGCTTGCGATACGTGCCGACCACGTCTCCGCCGACGATCAGCGAGGCCGCGTTGAACGTATCGACCGGCGGCACGCCGCGCTCGATCGGCGCGTTTGCATTACCATGGCCGTGCGCTGTGCTGTGGGCAACCTCGCGCAGCGGATGACCGACCAGCACATGCAAGCCGGCGAACGGCTTCAACTGCGTGGCGAGATCGGCCAGCGCCTCGGCGCTTGCGGTATAGAACGCGGGACGCAGCAGCAGATCTTCGGGCGGATAGCCCGATAGCGCGAGTTCAGGCGCGATCAGCAGCTTCGCACCATCGTTGTGCGCGGCGCGCGCGGCAGCGACAATCTTCGCGACGTTGCCGGCGAAGTCGCCGACAGTGACATTGATTTGAGCAAGAGCGATTCGGGTCTTCATGGCAGGATCGACAGGCAAGCCGGACGGCTTGCGAGTACCGCGGCTGGTCAGCTCGACGGCAACGGACAAATCGGATAAACGAACGGCGTAGTGCATCGGCACCGCGCGGTTCATTGGGAACAGTCACACAGATTGAACCAGGAACGCTTTGATTATCGCACGGGCATTCTGGCGTCGCCCTCCGAGGTAGACGCCGCTGAATGGAACGCGCTACTCGCGCAACAATCGCAACCCACGCCGTTTCTGCGGCACGAGTTTCTGAGCGCGCTGCACGCGACCCGCTGCGCGGTCGCCGATACCGGCTGGGCGCCGCAATTCGTCACGCTCACCGATCCGCGCACGGATAAGCTCGCGGCCGCCGCGCCGGTGTATCTGAAGGGGCACTCGTACGGCGAGTACGTGTTCGACTGGGCGTGGGCCGACGCGTACAAACGCAACGGCTTGCCGTATTACCCGAAGCTGCTGTGCGCGGTGCCGTTCACGCCCGTGCAGGGCAACCGCCTGTTGTCGGCGGATCCGCATGCATTGCGGCATCTCGCGGCCACCTTGATGGCGTTCGCCGAGCAGGCCGACGTGTCGTCCTTGCACGTGCTGTTTCCGACTGAAGCGGAAGGCGCCGCGCTGACCGACATGGGCATGATGCAGCGCGAAGGCGTGCAGTTTCATTGGCTGAACGACGGCTATCGCGACTTCGAGGATTTCCTGTCGACGCTCGAACAGAAGAAGCGCAAGAACATTCGCGCCGAGCGTCGCAAGGTGCAGGAAGCCGGCGTGACGATGCGGCGGATTCGCGGCGAAGACATTCAGGACGCGGACTGGCGCTTCTTCAGCAAGTGTTATCGGCAGACCTATCGCGAGCACTTTTCGAGTCCGTATCTGAACCTCGATTTCTTCCGCATGATCGGCGCGTCGATGCCCGAGAACCTGCTGCTCGTGATCGCCGAATACGAAGGCAAGCCGATCGCCAGTTCGCTCGTGGTGTATCAGCGCGACGCCAAAACCGGCGGCACGCTGTACGGCCGCTACTGGGGCGCGCTCGAACATGTGCCGTGCCTGCACTTCGAGACGGCCTACTACCAGCCGCTGGAGTTCTGCATCGAAGAAAAGCTCGGCGCGTTCGAAGGTGGCGCCCAGGGCGAGCACAAGATGGCGCGCGGCTTTCTGCCCACGGTCACGCGCTCGGCGCACTGGCTCGCGCATCCGGCTTTTGCCGATGCGGTCGGCCATTTCCTCGACAACGAAAAGAACAGCATCCACGCGTATGTGGATGAGCTGCGCGAACACAATCCGTTCAAAGGCTGAAGCGCATTTATGGCGTGGTTTCTTTATCTGCTCGAATGTTCGGACGGCAGCGTCTATACCGGCATTGCCACCGACGTGCAGGCGCGTTTCGACAAACACGTGAGCGGCATGGGCGCGCGTTATACGCGTTCGCGCAAGCCGGTGCAGGTGCTGGCGTCGTTCGAGCTGGCGGACCGGTCGAGCGCGTCGCGCGCCGAGTATTGGGTCAAGCGGCTGGCGCCGCCGGAGAAGCGGGCGCTCGCGGCGGGAGTGCGTACGCTGGAGTCGGTGGTGCCTGTGGCGCCGGTGGTGCCGGTGATCGAGGCCGTGGAAGAAAGCGAAGCGGAAGACAGCGCGTCCTGAAACGGCGCACCGATTGCCCTACCCCCGCGCTTCCCGCATCCGCTCCGTCAACAGTCGCTGCATCAAGGCAAGCTGTCCCACCGCGTCGGCTTCCAATGAGGTCAACCCATCCCGCGCCGGCAGTTCGTGGCGAACCGGTCGCAATGTCCGGTTCAACGCGGCGTCGATCTCCGCGCTCACGCTGTCCGCCCACTCGCCGAGTTCGTCGTGCGTATCCGCCGTATCGCGCCGGTTCGTGCTGAGCCGCAATTGCGTCGCGGTCCCGGCCATTCTGCGCAACAGGCTGAGCACGGTCAGCGTGACCGTATCGACCATCGAGTCTTCGAGCTTCTCCAATCGAATCCGCCCGACGGCCTCCTCCGCGTTATTGCTGGACAGGCCCGCGGCCCGGCGCAAGCGCTCCATGTCCTTATCGCTCTGTCCAGCCAATGTCAGCGCGGCCCGCAGATACGCGAGATTGGCGCGCACCGCGTCGTTCAGATACGCGCGGTAGTCGGATTTTTCGCGGGTCGGCCACAGATAGAACGTGGCCAGCAGCGCCAGCACGCAGCCGAGCACGTTGTTGCCGAGCCGCGTGAGCGCGTACGCGAATTCGCTGGCGCCCGGCGTCGCGAAGTCGGCGACCAGCACGAAGGTCGGCGTCAGGAACAGCACGAACAGGCTGTAGCTGACCGGACGCAGCGCCATGGTCGCCATCACCAGCGGAAACACCGCGAGCGAAATGCCGAGCGGCGAATGGATCGCGTAACCGATTCCCGCCGCCAGCACGCCGCCGACAATACTGCCCGCCACGCGCTCGATACTGCGCGGCCAGGTCGCGGCGATCGACGGTTGCAGGATCAGCAGCGTCGCCATGGTGGCCCAGTAGCCGAACGGCAGCCCGAGCGCGCGGATCACGAGAAAGCCCGTGGTGGTGGTCACGCCGACGCGCGCCGCGTGACGCAAGCCGACCGATTCGATCGACAGGTTCGCTTTGAGCGTCGCCATGATTCGCGTCGACAGCCGCAGCGCGCTGGCCTGCCAGGTTTCGGGCTCGGCGAAGGCCGGCGCGAAATCGACCAGTTCGAAGCCGGACTGCAGCTTCACCGGTTCCAGCAAGGCGGTTTCGAGGCGCCCGGCCAGACGTCGCAAGCGTAGCTGCAAACGGGCGAGGTGCTGCCATTGCGCGTCGCCGGCGGCCGTGCCGGTGCCGCGCAGAACGTTGCCGATCGCCGTCAGCAATCTGGACGCGCGGCGCACGCGCCAGGCGTCGTCCGGCACCCGTTCGCACGCGCCCGACACGGCGATCAGATACGCGAACAAGGCTTCGCCGTCGGTCAGCAACGCGAGCAGCGTGTCGTAGGTGTCGCGCCCGCCCGTTCTCGAGGCCGGCACCTTCGCCAGGATCTTGCGCGAGCGTTCGAGTGCAGCGCGCGCATCGGCGCGGAATTTCGCGGCATGCGTGGCCCATTCGCTCGGCGGTGCATGGCGTTCGAGCAGACGCGCGCTATCCAGCGCGATGTCCGCGAGCCGCAGATAAACGGTACGCAGCGACGCGCGGCTCGCGCCGAACGGATGAATCCGCCAGACGGTCAGACTCAACCCCACCGCGAACAGGCAGCCGATCAGATAGACGCCGAGAAACGCGAGGCCGGCGCGCCGATCGTGCATTGGCCGGTCGACCATCACGACGCAGGCGGTCGCGGCCAGAATCGTTACTTGCGAGGCGGCCGCGCCCCAGATCCGGCCGAACGCGCCGAGGCTCGTGAACAGCAGCAGCGCGATCGCCGCGCACAGCGTGCCCGCGCTGGAGGCGAGCGCGGTGAGGCCGCCGCACAGCGTGGACAGCAGCGCGAAGCCCATCATCGAAGCGAAGCGCGCGCGGTTCGAGCCGCCCGCGTCGGCGAGGCAGGTCCAGAACGCGCCGATCGCGGCCCACGCGAACGCCGGCTCGTGCAGCAGATTGCCGAGCGCGAGCATCGCGGTCGACGCACAGGCCGCCCTCAAGCCCTCCGACAGACTGGCCTCGCTCGTCGCGAACGACACCATCCATACCGGCCGCTTGCGGTAGATCGCGGTGCCGACAGCGTAGAGCCCGCTCGACCAGCGTTGCGGCCACGAGGATGACGACGGGTTGGACTTGCGATTCAGCATCCGGACGGTGTGCTCCTAAAAACGCGCGTTGATCTGGCTAATGACGAAATAGCGACGAACTAACGACGAACTAACGACGAACGCCGGCAAGCGGCAAATAATACGGGTTTACACCTAACTATAAAAATGGCTTCGGTTCATCCTGACGATGCACGCAGGCTATGCGCCCGCAGTCTCTAGAACCGTATGCGATCGGCTTGAAAAGCCCATGAAAAAACCGCGCGGCCCTGGCGGGCTCGCGCGGTTTTTTTTAGCTCGGTGCCGCCGATCGGTCACAACGGACCGATCGACCGGTTGGCAACAGGCGATTTACTTCTTGAAGTTCGCCACGCCTTCCGTGATTTCCTTGTGCGCGGCTTCGATGCCCGCCCAGCCCTCGACCTTCACCCACTTGCCTTTCTCGAGCGCCTTGTATTGCTCGAAGAAGTGCTTGATCTGGTCTTTCAGGTACGCCGGAACGTCGTCGATCGACTTCAGGTCGGCGGTCATCGGGCAGATCTTGTCGTGCGCGACGGCAACCAGCTTCGCGTCCACGCCCGATTCGTCGGTCATTTGCAGCATGCCGAGCGCGCGCGCGCGAACCACCGAGCCGGCAAGCAGCGGGAACGGCGTGATCACCAGCACGTCGACCGGGTCGCCGTCGCCCGACAGGGTTTGCGGAATGAAGCCGTAGTTGGCCGGATAGCGCATGCCGGTGCCGATGAAACGGTCGACGACCAGCAGGCCCAGATCCTTATCGGCCTCGTACTTCACCGGATCGCTTTGCGCCGGGATTTCGATGATGACGTTGAAATCTTGCGGCAGGTCTTTGCCCGCGGGGACGTGATTGAAGCTCATGAGCGCTCTCTGATCAGGATGGAATTCGGAACACGGCGCGCAGTGCATGCGCCCGGACGGTGTGAAGCGTGACGACTCGAATCGCCGCTGCCGCCTCGACATCGCCGCGGGCCGCGGCAGTTGCGGCCGGACAGTGCGGAATGCGCCATTATAGCCAATCGGCCGATGGCGCCTCGGCGAGGATCGGCGCGATAATCATCCGGCGTCGTTCGATTGTGCCTCTCGTTTGTGAACAGCACGTCACCGCCCGCACTTGCGTGGCGCTGCGTGTCACCTCAAGGAGTCTGCATGGAAGAAGCCCGACACTTCATCGGCGGCGAGTGGCGCGCCGCTTCAGGCGGCGAGACGATCGCCGTGCTCGATCCGTCGGACGGCCAGCCGTTCACCCAGTTGGCGCGCGGCACCGCGGCGGATATCGAGGCCGCCGTGCAGGCCGCCCGCCGCGCGTTCGAAGGCGCATGGGGCGCGGCCAGCGCCGCCGAACGCGGCCGCGTGCTGTACCGGCTGTCCATGCTGGTCGCGGCGCATCAGGAAGAACTGGCGCAACTCGAAGCGCGCGACACCGGCAAGCCGCTCAAGCAGGCACGCGCCGATTCGGCCGCCCTCGCCCGTTATTTCGAGTTCTATGCCGGCGCAGCGGACAAGCTGCACGGCGAAACGCTACCCTATCAAGCCGGCTACACGGTGCTGACCATCCGCGAGCCGCACGGTGTGACCGGCCATATCGTGCCGTGGAACTACCCCATGCAGATTTTCGGCCGCAGCGTCGGCGCGGCGCTCGCCACCGGCAATGCGTGCGTCGTCAAACCGGCCGAAGACGCTTGCCTGTCAGTGCTGCGCGTCGCCGAACTGGCGGCCGAGGCGGGCTTGCCGGCCGGCGCGTTGAATATCGTCACCGGCTACGGCCATGAAGCCGGCGCGGCGCTCGCCCGTCATCCCGGCATCGATCACATTTCGTTCACCGGGTTGCCGGACACCGGCAAGGCGGTCGCGCAAATGGCCGCTGAAAATCACGTGCCCGTCACGCTCGAACTCGGCGGCAAGTCGCCGCAAATCGTCTTCGCCGACGCGGATCTCGACGCGGCGCTGCCCGTGCTGGTGTCCGCGATCGTGCAGAACGCCGGGCAAACCTGCTCGGCGGGCAGCCGCGTGCTGATCGACCGCGCCATTTACGAGCCTTTGCTGGACCGCCTGAGCGGTGCGTTCCATGCGTTGCGCGTCGGCCCTTCGCAGGCCGACCTCGACTGCGGGCCGCTGATCAACGCGAAACAGCAGCAGCGCGTGTGGGACTTTCTGTCGGACGCGCAGCACGACGGCATTGCCATGGCGGCGCAAGGCGAAGTGATTTCCGACGCGCCGGAAAGCGGCTTCTACCAGGCGCCCACCCTACTGCGCGACGTACCCGCGAGCCATCGCCTCGCGCGCGACGAAGTATTCGGTCCGGTGCTCGCCGCGATGTCCTTCAACGGCGAAGACGAAGCGCTGGCGCTCGCCAACGGCACGCAATACGGCCTCGTGGCCGGCATCTGGACGCGCGACGGCGCGCGGCAAATGCGTCTCGCGCGACGTCTGCGCTCCGGCCAGGTGTTCATCAACAACTACGGCGCGGGCGGCGGTGTGGAATTGCCGTTCGGCGGCGTCAAGCATTCGGGGCACGGCCGCGAGAAGGGCTTCGAAGCGTTGTACGGTTTCACGGTGTTGAAGACCATCGCGATCCGGCACGGGTAGCGGCCGGCGATCGGCGGTTGGTCGGCGTTCCAGGCAAGCGACGAATTGATTGCAGTCACAACCAACAACGGAGACATCATGCGGTTGACAGGTAAAACGGCCATCGTCACAGGTGGCGGCTCGGGTTTCGGCGAGGGCATTGCGAAGACTTACGCGCGCGAAGGCGCCAACGTCGTGGTCAACGATCTGAACGGCCCGGCCGCGGAGCGCGTGGCGAGCGAAATCGCGCTGGCCGGCGGCAAGGCCATCGCGGTGGCGGGCAACGTCGCGCAGCGCGACGACTGGCAGAAGCTGCGCGAGGCCGCGCTCGAAGACTTCGGCAGCGTGCAGATCGTGGTCAACAACGCGGGCACGACGCATCGCAACAAACCCGTGATGGAAGTCACCGAAGCCGAGTTCGACCGCGTCTACGCGGTGAACGTCAAAAGCCTCTACTGGAGCGTGCAGGAATTCGTGCCGTATTTCCGCGAGCAAGGCGGCGGCAGCTTCGTCAATATCGCGTCGACGGCCGGCGTGCGGCCGCGGCCGGGTCTCGTCTGGTACAACGGCAGCAAGGGCGCGGTGATCATCGCGAGCAAGTCGCTCGCCGTCGAGCTGGGTCCGGACCGGATTCGGGTGAACTGCATCAATCCGGTGATCGGCGAAACGGCGCTGCTGTCGGAGTTCATGGGCGTCGAAGATACGCCGGCCAATCGCCAGCGCTTTCTCGCGGGGATTCCGCTCGGACGCTTTTCGACGCCGCAGGACATCGCCAACGCCGCGCTGTATCTGGCTTCGGACGAAGCCGAGTTCATCACCGGCGTGTGCCTCGAAGTGGACGGCGGCCGCTGCGTGTAGCGGCGGCGGGCTGACGCCTCAGTGTTTTCCCCCGGTATCGATTCGTGATCCAAAGCACCTGGCGCGACTAGAATCCATCGCAGGCGGTACTTCAATTCCACAAGAAAAGAGGAGACACCATGGCAAGTCCTGCAGATCCGCTCCACCACCCCGGCGCGGGCGCGCCCCCTTCCACGTTCGAGGAGGCCACCTACCGCAAGGTCACGTGGCGGCTCGCGCCGCTGCTGATGCTCTGCTACGTGGTCGCGTATCTGGACCGCGTCAACGTCGGCTTCGCGAAGCTGCAAATGACCAGCGACCTCGGCCTGAGCGACGCCGTGTACGGCTTCGGCGCGGGGATTTTCTTCCTCGGCTATTTCATCTTCGAAATTCCCAGCAACGTGATCCTGCACAAGGTCGGCGCACGCGTGTGGATCGCGCGGATCATGGTGTCGTGGGGCATCATTTCGATGCTGACCATGTTCGTCACCACGCCGGCCATGTTCTACGCGATGCGCTTCCTGCTCGGTCTCGCCGAAGCGGGCTTCTTCCCCGGCATCATCCTGTACCTCACCTACTGGTATCCGTCGCACCGGCGCGGCCGCATGACCACCTGGTTCATGACGGCGATCGCGCTGTCGGGCGTGATCGGCGGTCCGGTGTCGGGCTACATCCTGAAGAACTTCAACGGCGCGAACGGCTGGCATGGCTGGCAGTGGCTGTTTCTGCTGGAGGGCGTGCCGTCGGTGATCGTCGGGATTCTGGTGTTCGCGAAGCTGGACGACCGGATCTCGAAAGCCAGATGGCTGACGCGCGAAGAACAGCAACTGCTCGAAAGCCAGGTCTCCGCCGAAGAAGCAACCAAGCACGATATGCCGATCCGCCAGGTGCTCACGAGCGGCCGCGTGCTGATGCTGAGTCTGGTGTATTTCTCGTTCGTGATGGGGCTTTACGGCGTGAGCTTCTGGCTGCCGACCATCATCAAGGCGACCGGCGTGACCGACTCGTTCATGATCGGCCTGCTGTCCGCGATTCCGTTCGCGGCGGCGGTGGTAGCCATGGTGTTCGTGGCGCGCAGCGCGGACCGCACCCGCGAGCGGCGCTGGCATATCGCGGTGCCGGCCTTCGCGGGCGCGCTCGGGCTGGTGCTGTCGGTCGTATGGGCGCACAACACGGTGCTCGCCATGGCGGCGCTGACCCTCGCGACCATGGGCATTCTGACCACGCTGCCGCTGTTCTGGAGTCTGCCTACGGCGATCCTCGCCGGCACGGGCGCGGCGGCCGGCATCGCGATGATCAATTCGATCGGCAATCTGGCGGGCTTTCTGAGCCCGTACGCGGTGGGCTGGCTCAAGCAGGCGACCGCCGCGAACGACTCCGGCATGTACATGCTGGCCGCGTTCATGGTGCTGGGCGGTTTGCTCGCGATCAGCGTGCCGGCCAGGATGGTGAACAAGTGAAGCAGGTCGTCGCGTAACGTCGGGCGTTGGGCGGCAAGCGCTGTGCTGCGCTCGCTGCCTGCTTGACCGGCACAGCATCTGGCGATTCGACGCATCGACGAAAAACAAAAACCCCCGGCGTTCTGCAACGCCGGGGGTTTTTGTTTGTCTGCCTGCGCGGCCCGAATCAGCCAGCGCCCAAGGCAAACCTCACACCACGTTCATGGCCAGCGAACTCTCGCGATAATGCTGGCTCGCCTTATCCGAATCGCCAAGCTGTTCGTGCAAACGCGCCAGCGCACGATGCGAGCGAATCTTCAGCGTCTCGTTGTCGGCCAGTTTCAACGCGCGCTCGAGGAACGATTGCGCCTTGCCCCACAGTTGCTGATGCAGGCACAAACGGCCCAGCGCGAACATCAGGTCGGCATCTTCCGGGCGATCCTTCTGCCAGGCTTCGGCCTTCTGGATCAGCGGCAATGCGTCGCCCGCAGTGGTGTCCGGATAACGGCGCAACAGACGCGCGTCCCAGTTCTGCGCCAGCGCTTCCTCGACGATCTTGCGTGCGTCCTGCGGACGGTTCAGCGCCACCAGCAGTTCGGCGGCGAGATCGGCGAGACGCGGCGAATGACGCTCGGTGGCCGACAGCGAGGTCCACAGTTCAAGCAGCGCGTCGGCGTTATGCCGGCGATCGCGCAGCAGGTTTTCCGCCGCGAGTTGCCGCAAACGCACCGCCACCGCCGGATGAATCGCCTCGCGTTTTTCCAGCGTCTTGACGAGCTTGAGCACTTCGGCCCAGTTCTTCAATTGCTGTTGCGCACGCAACATGATCTGCTGCGCGTGAATACGCCGCGCGCCCTGCGATTGCATCTCGGTCAGCGCGGTCAACGCGCCGTCGGCGTCGCGGCCGTCGGCGCGCATGTCGGCGGTGGCCATCAGGCGGGCGTCGAGCCAGTCGGCTTCGTCGATCTGCGCGAGCCATTCGTCGCGCCGACCGTATTCGTGCATGCGGTGCGCCGCGGTGGCCGCGATCAAACCGGCCGCGCCCTTGTTGTCGCCATTGGCGAGCGCATCTTTCGCGGCCTTTTCAGCGCGCGAAAAACGCCCCGCATAGAGATTGCCGATCGCATCGCGCAACGCCGCATGCGCCTTGGCGACGCGCGAACGCGCGCGGTAAGCCGACACGCGCTGCGGCATGCGCCAGATATTGCGGACGATACGCAGCAGCGCGTACAGCAGGATGAACAGCACCACCAGCCCGACCACGAACAGATTCAACGAAATGTCGACACGGTAAGGCGGATAGATCAACAGCACCTGCCCCATATCGAAGCGCCCGACCACCGCCAGCACCACCGCGACGGCGAACAGCAACGCGAGCCATAGAAGTCCCCGGATCGCCATGATTAACCTCGGTTCCGGTATTGATTGACGGCTTGCAGGCTCGTGTTCAGATTCGGCAGTTCGACCGCGGCGGAACCCGCGTCCACCTGCTTGACCAGATCTTCCACGGTCTGCGTCTTCTTCGACGCGTTGTCGAAGTAGCGCGTCAGCGAAGACTGCGCGGCCTGCAGATCCGATTTCAGCGTGGTCTGGTTGCGCGACAGCAGCGCGAGACGCGCCGACAGCAGGCGCAGCTTCACATTCTCACGCACGAAGTAGCCCTGGTCGGGCGTGATCAGCATCGCGTCGGCGTTGTCGATACGGCGCACCTGCACGAGGCTCGTCAACTGCTGACCGATGCCGGTGCTCACTTCGCGCCACCACACTTTCCAGCGCGGCTCGCCGGTGGCCGCGGCCACCTTCGCCGTGTCGGCCCAGGTCGCGGCCTTCGGCGTGGCATGCGCGATCGGCGACTCGCCCGACAGCGGCAGGCTGTCGATCTGGTCGATCGCGTTGTCGAGCTTGATGGCGAGACCGGTCAGGTCGGTGGACGGCGCGGCCTTCAGCTTGTCGATGTCTTGCGCGATCGCCTTGCGCACCGTGACGGCTTGCGGGCTGTCCGACGCGGCCAGACGCGTGTCCGCACTTTGCAGCGCGAACAGCGCGAGCTGCGTGTTGCCGGTGAGCTGCAACTGCTGGCTCGCGGCCGACAGCATCTGCCCGACTTCGGCGAAGGTCCAGTCGTCGCGATTGCGGGCGAGATCCGTGTATTGCTGCTGCAACGCCTGCTGCGCGGTTTGCGCGTCGGCGAGCTTGCCTTCGAGCTGCGCAACCTGCGCGTCCGATTGATGCACCGTGGCCAGCGCCTGCTCGGTCTTGACGCGCAACTCGCTGGTCTGCGCGTCGTTGGCCTGCTGGCGTTGCGCGAGTTGCTGCTCGGCGCGCTCCACCTTGCGGTTGAGCGCAAAGCCGCCCACGCCCGCCGCACAGGCAAGGATCACGACGACAAACCACAGCAGCGGTCCGCTCGCGCTGCGGCGCTTTTGCGCTTCGTAGGGCGTGAAGGGGGGATTCGGCGGCAACCCGGTGGTCGCGGCCGGCTGGGGTGAAGCGTTCGTGGAAGCGGTCGTTTCAGTCATGCGTGATTGTGCCGGTGAATGAGCCGGGTTGGACGGTGCCGGTTGAACTACGGTCGGAACGGCGGCAAGCAGAGCGCGGGCAATCCGGTCGTCGCCCGCGCCGGACACCGTCATGCTATCAAAACCCAATGCCCGCGCGGTCTGCGCAATACGCGGATGCGGCGTGACGAGCGTGGCGTGTTTGAGCGCGGCGATTTCGCCGGTAGTCAGATGGTCTTGCGCGAGTTCGTGCAGATTGCGCACGCCTTCGGAACTGGTCAGCAGCCACGCGTGCGGCAAACCGGCGAGCAGTTCGTGCACGCGCGCCCAACCGCCGATCGACGGTTCGGGCACCAGACGCCGGTAAGCCGCGACCGTCTCGACCTCGGCGCCGGCTTCGCGCAGACGTTCAGCGAGCCATTCGCGGCCGCCGTCGCCGCGCACGATCAGCACGCGTTGGCCTTCGAAGCCGGTGGCGCCGAGCGCGGTTTCGAGCGCCGCGAACAGACCTTCGGAATCGAAGCGCGCGGTTTCCTCGTCGTTGCCCGACGGCGGGCTGATGACGTTGTACGCCGGCGCCGCGACGCCGTGGCGCGCGAGCGCCTGCACGCTGCCCGGACCGACGACGCCGATCGGCAGCGCATGCGGCCAGATCGCGTCACTGTGCGCGAACGCCTGGTCGATTGCGTTCGGCGACACGAACACGACCAGCGCGTAGCGTTCGAGCGAAGCGAGCGCCGCGCGCAGCGGCGCGGCATCGGTGACCGGTGCGATGTCGATCAGCGGGAAATCGAGCGTGGCGATGCCGGCCTCGGCGAGCCGCGCGATCAGCTCACTCGACTGACCGGCCGGTCGCGTAATCACGACCGTGAACGCCGTCTTGCCGACGGCGGAGGACGAGGTGTTGCCGGAGAAGTCGGCCGTCATCACTCGCCGGTCACCGCGCCGGGGGTTGTGTGGGGATTTGCGCTGTCTGCCGAGCCGGCAGCGGGACCGCTGGCCGTGCTGAGCGCACGCACGATCTCCATCGCGCCTTGCTGTTCGAGCTCATCGGCGACCTGCTGACCGAGCGCGATTGCGCGTTCGACGGTCGGCGCGGGCGCCGAGGCCTGCGCGCTCAACACGCGCTGGCCGTCGGGCGTCGCGACGATGCCGCGCAGATGCAACGCGCCGTCATGCCATGTGGCATAGGCGGCGAGCGGCACTTCGCAACTGCCGCCGAGCGCGCGCGAGACCATGCGCTCCGCTTCGACGGCCGCCGCCGTGTGTTCGTGATGCAACGGCGCGAGCCATGCCGCGAGGTCCACGCGATCGGCGCGAATCTCGATACCGAGCGCGCCCTGGCCCGCCGCGGGCAAGCTGTCTTCCGGATCGAGCAGCGCACGGATGCGCTCAGCGAGACCCAGCCGCTTCAGCCCGGCGGCCGCCAGAATGATCGCTGCGTAGTCGCCACGGTCGAGCTTGCCCAGGCGCGTATCCAGATTGCCGCGCAGCGGCCGCACTTCGAGATGCGGATAACGGATGCGCAACATCGCCTCACGGCGCAGGCTGGACGTGCCGACCACCGCGCCGGCCGGCAACGCGGCCAGTGACTCGTACTGATTCGAGACCAGCGCGTCGCGCGGATCTTCGCGTTCCATGATGGTCGACAACGCAAAGCCCTCGGGCAAGGTCATCGGCACGTCTTTGAGCGAATGCACGGCGAGGTCGGCGCGGCCATCGGCCAGTGCGGCCTCCAGTTCCTTGACGAACAAACCCTTACCACCCACCTTCGACAAAGTGCGATCGAGAATTTGATCGCCACGTGTCGTCATTCCGAGGATTTTTACGTCACAAGATGGATATAATTTGTGCAGCGCACATCGCACATGCTCCGCCTGCCACATGGCAAGGCGGCTTTCTCGCGACGCAATCACAAGCGTGTGGGGTGGCGTAGAAAACGTCTCGGTGTTCATTAGCTTGCTGATCGAATGTCGGGATGTAATAACAAACAATGTTAGCACGCGCCCTTATGTCTCAAGGCACGGCCAGCCGCCGTGCGGGCGCGGTATCGATGGAGGAGACAGGCTTCGCGCAGCGCACGCCTGCCCCATCCCAGCCTGTTCACGCACGGTCGTTCGCGCACCGCTGCCCGGCATGCGGGATGATGCAATGCGGCGCAAGCTGCACGCGTGGCCGACCCGGCCGGCGTGCATCGCATGCCGGCGCACGGTCACCCTCACCGGCGTTTCGGCGGTTCAGCGTGCTGGTTCCACAGCCGTTCTCCATCGGCACCTGTCGTTAGTGCTGTTCACATGCAGTCCGTAGCGCAGTTCCGCAGTAGCAGTTCATCACTCAACAGACCCCGGCTTCCCTGAGGAAACCCATCGTGACGTCTTCCGGATCGGCGCGCCCTGCCCGCCGCAACACTGCATCGCCCAACACCAACGCGGCCGACACCGCCGCGGCGCCTACCGCTTCCGCCGGCTCCACCGCGAGCGCCACGCAGTCGACACCGGCCAAACGCGCCGGCAAAACAGCCCGCGCCGCCCAGCCGGCCCATGCCGCCAAGGCCAGCAAATCCGCTAAAACGTCCACGTCCGCCAAGGCGGCCAAGCCCATGAAAACCGTCAAGACGGACAAGGCCACACCGGCTGCGGCCGGCGTGACTGCGCCGCAGTTGCAGGCCGTGTCGAAAGACACCAAGGTTTCCGCGCCGAAAACCAACGGCCGCACGCGCGAAGACAAGGACCACCCGCTGTTCCAGGACATCCGTTATCTGGGACGCCTGCTCGGCGACGTGCTGCGCGAGCAGGAAGGCGACGCGGTGTTCGACGTCGTCGAAACGATCCGTCAGACGGCGGTGCGCTTTCGCCGCGAGGACGACAGCGCGGCCGCGCAAACGCTCGACAAGAAACTGCGCTCGCTGAGCCCGGAGCAAACGGTCAGCGTGGTGCGCGCGTTCAGCTACTTCTCGCATCTGGCGAATATCGCCGAAGACCGCCACCGCAACCGCCGTCACCGGATTCACGCGCTGGCCGGCTCGACCTCGCAGCCGGGCACGATCGCCCATGCGCTCGAGCGGCTGGTCGCCGCCGGCGCGGCCGCGACGCCGGTGCTGCAGCAGTTCTTCAACGAAGCGCTGATCGTGCCGGTGCTGACCGCGCACCCCACCGAGGTGCAGCGCAAGAGCATTCTCGACGCGCAGCACGACGTCGCCCGTCTGCTTGCCGAGCGCGACCAGCAACTGACCGATCGCGAGCGCACGCACAATGAAGCGATGCTGCGCGCACGCGTCACGTCGCTGTGGCAAACGCGCATGCTGCGCGACACGCGTCTGTCCGTCGCCGACGAAATCGAAAACGCGCTGTCGTTCTATCGCGCCACCTTCCTCGAAGAAATCCCGGCGCTGTACGCCGATATCGAAGAAGCGCTCGCCGAGCACGGCCTCGAAGCGCGTCTGCCGCCGTTCTTCCAGATGGGTAGCTGGATCGGCGGCGACCGCGACGGCAATCCGAACGTCACGGCCGAAACGCTGGAAAACGCGATCACCCGCCAGGCCGCGGTGATCTTCGAACACTACATGGAGCAGGTCCACAAGCTCGGTGCGGAGTTGTCGGTGTCGAACCTGCTGGCGGGCGCGAGCGAGCCGCTCAAGGCGCTCGCCGCCGCGTCGCCCGACCAGTCGCCGCACCGCACCGACGAGCCGTATCGCCGTGCGTTGATCGGCATGTACACGCGGCTCGCCGCCAGCGCGCGCGTGCGTCTGGGCGAAGGCAGCGTGCCGGTGCGCAGCGCCGGCCGCGGCGCGGCGCCGGTGCGTGCGATCCCGTACGACGACTCCGCCGACTTCGTGCGCGATCTGCACGTGCTGATGGATTCGCTCGCCGAGCATCACGGCGCGCCGCTGGCCGCGCCGCGTCTGTCGCCGCTCGCGCGCGCCGCCGAAGTATTCGGCTTCCACCTCGCGAGCATCGACCTGCGTCAAAGCTCGGACGTTCACGAAGCCGTGATCGCCGAATTGCTCAAGCGCGCGGGCGTCGTGGAAGACTACGCGGCGCTGTCGGAAGCGGACAAGCTGGTCGTGCTGCTCGCCGAACTGGCACAGCCGCGTCCGTTGCGTCTGCCGTATGCCGAGTATTCCGATCTCGTGAAGAGCGAACTCGGCGTGCTCGAAGAAGCCCGTGTGACGCGTGAAAAATTCGGCGCGCGCGCGGTGCGCAACTACATCATTTCGCACACGGAAACGGTCAGCGATCTGGTCGAAGTGATGTTGCTGCAAAAGGAAACCGGCCTGCTGCACGGCCGTCTGGGCGACGCCAACGATCCGGCGCGCGCGGGCCTGATGGTGATTCCGCTGTTCGAGACGATTCCCGACTTGCGCAACGCGCCGCACATCATGCGCGACCTGATTTCGCTGCCGGGCGTCGACGCGCTGATCGAACATCAGGGCAACGAGCAGGAAGTCATGCTCGGCTATTCGGACAGCAATAAAGACGGCGGTTTCCTCACGTCGAACTGGGAGCTGTACCGCGCCGAACTCGCGCTGGTGTCGCTGTTCAACCAGCGCGGCGTGACGCTGCGGCTGTTCCATGGCCGCGGCGGCACCGTCGGCCGAGGGGGCGGTCCGACCTATCAGGCGATTCTGTCGCAGCCGCCGGGCACCGTCGACGGTCAGATCCGTTTGACCGAGCAAGGCGAAGTGATTGCCAGCAAGTTCGGCAATCCGGAAATCGGCCGGCGCAATCTGGAAACGGTCGTGGCCGCGACGCTCGAAGCGTCGTTGCTGCCGCACGGCAATACGCCCGCGCAGTTGCCCGAGTTCGAAGAGACCATGCAGCAGTTGTCGGACGCGGCCATGGCGTCGTATCGCGCGCTGGTCTATGAAACGCCGGGCTTCAAGGAGTACTTCTTCGAGTCGACGCCGATCGCCGAGATCGCCGAGCTGAACATCGGCAGCCGGCCGGCTTCGCGCAAACTGCAGGATCCGAAGCAACGCAAGATCGAAGATCTGCGCGCGATTCCGTGGGGCTTCTCGTGGGGCCAATGCCGTTTGCTGCTGACCGGCTGGTATGGTTTCGGCAGCGCGGTGGCCGCGCATCTGGACAGCGCGCCGAGCGACGCCGAACGCGCGCGCCGTCTCACGTTGCTGAAGAAAATGCACAAGAGCTGGCCGTTCTTCTCGAACCTGCTGTCGAACATGGACATGGTGCTGGCGAAGACCGACCTCGCCGTCGCTTCGCGTTATGCGGCGCTGGTGTCGGACAAGAAGCTGCGCAAGCACGTGTTCGAGCGGATCGTCGCGGAGTGGGAACGCACGTCGAAGGTTTTGTCGGAAATCACCGGCAAGAGCGAGCGGCTCGCGGAGAATCCGCTGCTCGCGCGTTCGATCAAGAACCGCTTTCCGTATCTCGATCCGCTGAACCACTTGCAGGTGGAGTTGCTCAAGCGTCACCGCGCGGGCGACACCAACGCACGTGTGCGGCGCGGGATTCACCTGAGCATCAACGGGATTGCGGCGGGGCTGCGCAATACGGGTTAAGCACACGGTTTGAGCGCGCAAGCGGCGTGGTCGGCCGCTTGAACGACAACGCCGGGCACGGAGTTTTTTCCGTGTCCGGCGTTGTCATTTCCGGCTGGGGGTTTTTCCTTCGCGGGTTCCTTTCTCGCTTTCTTGTGCGCGTTCGTTAGTGCGCCTCGACCATCAGCGCATCGAGCTTGAACGAGCCATCTTCCTGCACGTCGAAATAGGCGCGCACCTCGTCCGGCGAATGGGTCCACAGCGAACGGATCGCTACGACCCGCGGCTCCGGCGTGCGCATGCGCGCCACCCACGAACTGAATTCGATATCGATGCGCCAGCGCTCGCGAATCGACGCCTGAAATCCCGCCGCTTCGAAAAATGCGACCCATTCGTCGGCGCGGTAATCGCGGATATGCGAACCGTCGCGCAACACCTCGACCGCCTGCAAGTGCGTATTGAGCAACGGATGATCGCTACCGGCGATATCGATAAACAACACCTTGCCACCCGGCTTCGCCACACGCCGCACTTCCGCGAGCGCGAGCGGCACGTCGTGCCAGTGGTGCGCGCTCATCCGGCTGATCACCCAGTCGAAGCTGTGATCGGCGAACGGCAGCTTTTCCGCCGCGCCCTGCTGCGTGCGAATGTTCGCGAGGCCGCGCTCTTTCGCCGCGCCTTCGACCGTGGCGAGCATTTGCGGCGCGATGTCGTACGCGACCACCTCTTTCGCATGCTTAGCGACCGCGAAGCTCGCGTGGCCCGCGCCGCATCCCATGTCGAGCACCGTCGCGTCCGGCGTCGCGGCGATCGACGTCGCCAGCGTCTGCAGATCGGCGCCGGTGGCATGGGTCTGACTCGTCAAATACGCGGCGGCGGTCGAGCCGAAGGCGTCGGCGACCTGATCGTGATGCTTCATGGGGAGGCTCCGGTTATCGGTTATTGGGTGAAACCCAGCTGATACGGGAAGGCGTTGCTGCGTTCCTGCCGCTACAATAGGGCCCGCCGTGTACCAGTACAAGTTAAGCAATTATTCTGGTATCAAAAGCACCCCCAAAAAAGATCGCCCGAACAATCCTCAATAATCCCCTCTACGCCGCTCTACGCGCCGCCCGCTCAGAATGACCACGCCGCCCACCGCCGACCACCCGCCGCCGCTCGAAGCCACCCCCGCCCGCGCGCTCGGCGACTTCATCCGCGCTCACCGCGAGCGCCTGTCGCCGCAAGCGGTCGGCCTGCCGCCCGGTCCGCGCCGCCGCACGCCCGGCCTGCGGCGCGAGGAAGTCGCGCAACTGTGCGGCGTGAGCCCGACCTGGTACACGTGGATCGAGCAAGGGCGGCCGGTGTCGGCTTCCGCCGAGGCGCTCGCGCGGATCGCGGTCGCGTTGCAGTTGTCGCGCGCCGAGCGGGCCTATCTGTTCGAGCTGGCCGCCCAGCGCGATCCGGCCGAGCCCGATCCGGCCGCCGCCGAGGCGCCTGCCACGCTGCTCGAAACCGTGCGGCTGGTCAACGCGCCGGCCTATGTGCTCGACCGTCAGTGGACCGCGCTGGCGTGGAACGAGCGCGCCGCCGACCTGTTCGTCGGCTGGCTGGACGGCGCGCACGACCGCAATCTGCTGCGCTACACCTTCACCGAACCCGCCGCGAGCGAGCTGATCGTCGACTGGGAAACGCGCGCGCGGCGGCTCGCCGCCGAGTTTCGCGCCGACTCGATCCGCCATCTGAACGACGCGCCCACGCGCGCGCTGATCGACTCCCTCAGCGCCGCCAGCGACGCGTTCACGCGCTTCTGGGCGTCGCAGGACGTCGGCGGCCGCGAGGGCGGGCGGCGCGAATTCAACCATCCGCGCGACGGCCGCATCGTTTATGACCAGATCACGTTCAAACCCGCGCATCGTGAGGATCTGAAGCTGGTGGTGCTGGTGCGCGAGTAGCCGCGCGCGGCGCTCGACACGCCGCCCGGCGTGCGTGTCGCGACTCGTTCGCCGGGTGGGCAGCGCGTTCGCTGCCCACCGCCCTGTCTTCGGCCTGCTCCGCCGGTGTTAAAATCCCTGTCTTTCCGCGCTTCGGCGGCACCTCGCACGCACCGTGCCCTTGCGCCGTCAGCCTCTTCATCGCTCGCTCAACCCCGCTGCTTAACTGCCGCTCAACCGCCGCTTAACTGCCCAACACCATGACGTCCCAACTGCACAAAAAAGGCGAAGCCTGGTCGGCTCGCTTCTCGGAGCCGATGTCGGAACTCGTCAAACGCTATACGTCGTCGGTCTTCTTCGACAAGCGTCTGGCGCTCGTCGATATCGAGGGATCGCTCGCGCACGCCTCGATGCTGGCCGCGCAGAAGATCATCGCCGACGACGACCTCGCCGCGATCCAACGCGGCATGGCGCAGATCCAGGGTGAAATCGAGCGCGGCGAGTTCGAGTGGCAACTCGACCTGGAAGACGTCCACCTGAATATCGAGGCGCGTCTGACCGCGCTGATCGGCGACGCCGGCAAGCGCCTGCACACCGGCCGCTCGCGTAACGACCAGGTCGCGACCGACATCCGTCTGTGGCTGCGCGGCGAGATCGACCGGATCGGCGGCTTGCTGACGGAACTGCGTGTGGCGCTCGTCGACATGGCGGAGAAGAACGCGTCGACCATCATGCCGGGCTTCACGCACCTGCAGGTCGCGCAGCCGGTCACGTTCGGGCATCACCTGCTCGCCTACGTCGAAATGTTTTCGCGCGACGCCGAGCGCATGATCGATTGCCGCAAGCGCGTGAACCGCCTGCCGCTGGGCGCCGCCGCGTTGGCCGGCACCAGCTATCCGATCGACCGTCACGCGGTGGCGAAAACGCTGGGCTTCGACGGCATCTGCGCGAACTCGCTCGACGCCGTTTCCGACCGCGACTTCGCGATCGAATTCACGGCCGCATCGGCACTGGTCATGACGCACGTGTCGCGCTTCTCCGAAGAGCTGGTGTTGTGGATGAGCCCGCGCGTCGGCTTTATCGATCTGGCCGATCGCTTCTGCACCGGTTCGTCGATCATGCCGCAGAAGAAGAACCCGGACGTGCCCGAACTCGCGCGCGGCAAGACCGGCCGTGTGAACGGCCATCTGATCGCGCTGCTGACGCTGATGAAAGGCCAGCCGCTCGCGTACAACAAAGACAATCAGGAAGACAAGGAACCGCTGTTCGACACCGTCGACACGGTCGCCGACACGCTGCGCATCTTCGCTGAAATGGTCGCGGGTATTTCGGTGAAGCCGGAAGCCATGCGCGCCGCCGCGTTGCAAGGCTTCTCCACCGCCACCGATCTGGCCGACTATCTGGTCAAGCGCGGCCTGCCGTTCCGCGACGCGCACGAAGCGGTCGCGCTGGCGGTGCGTATCTGTGCGGATCGCGGCTGCGATCTGGCGGATCTGTCGCTCGAGGAAATGCGCGCGGATCTGCCGAACGTCGCGCATCTGATCGGCGACGACGTGTTCTCGTATCTGACGCTGGAAGGGTCGGTGGCGAGCCGCAATCATCCGGGCGGCACGGCGCCGGAACAGGTGCTCGCGGCGGTGAAGGCAGCACGGGCGGCACTGCAGTAAGCGGCGCCCGGTGTGCGATGAGTGCGCTTGCCGCGCGCTCGTCGCTGACGCTCAAGAAAGCGAATCCTTGAACCGGGTTCGCTTTTTTTTCGTCCTGAATGCGGCATATGAATGTGCCGCGCAAAAAAATAGCCCGCATAAAGCGGGCTAAATGAAAGACTTCCACCGATGCCTCCCGAAAGAGGCCAGCAGAGTGTAGGCGCGTTTTCGCCGCAAACAAATCTGCTCATATTTCAGGCTATTACAAGCTGCGGAGCGGCCCACGTCAGCAGGCCAAACGGGCCGAACTCAGGCGAAAACCGGACGAAAAAAACTGCGCTCATAACTCACGATGCAACGCGTTGCCTGCGCGTACGCGAATGCGGCCTGGCATTCGGCATCGTCCGTTGACTGAATACGGTAAGCCTCGTAAGCCGCCAGTGATTCGAATGTAAACATGGCGAGCGCGACGTTGCTCGCGCCTTCGGACGGCAAAAAATAGCCGTGATGCCGGCCGCCGAATTTCTCGACCAGCGGAATCCACAGCTTGCCGTAATGCTCGAATTCTTTCAGCTTGTACGGGTCGATGATGTAGCGCAGATAGCAGGTGACCATGGTTGCCGGTTTCCGTGTCGGAATGGGTGAATGGATGAAGGCCGGCACACATGATAGGTCAGTTCGCAGCGCCGGCATTTCGACGGCACGCAGGGACAACGCTCATTGAATCACGGCGGTTTTTGACTACCATCCAGCTACACCCTGCCTCAATGCTGCCGCGACCATGCTCATCCGCACACGTCACGTTCGCCGCTTTACCGGAAGGTTTATCGGACGCTTCGGCGCCTCGTCGCGAGCCCTCGTCACGGTGATGGCGTTCGCCATGACCGCCTGCACGTTCACGCCGCCAACCCGCCCGGCCCTCACGATACCGCCCGCCGCCATCAACAGCGCGACGCTCGATCAGTATCGCGACGCCGTCGCGCGACGCATCATCGAACGCAATCCGTCCTATGTGTTGCGCGGCACGCCGCAAGCCATGCTGCGTTCGCTGGTGGTGGTGTCGTTCACGGTGGATCGCAACGGCCGCGTGCTGCAGTCGTCGGTGTATCGCACCAATGGTGACGACGAAGCCGAAAGCACCGCGCTCGCCACCTTGCGACGCGCTTCGCCGCTGCCGCAACCGCCCGGCAAATTGCTCGACGGACGCGGCCAGCTTGAACTGTTCGAAGACTGGCTCTTCAACGACGACGGCAAATTCCAGTTGCGCGAACTGGCCTCGCCGCAAGCGCAAACCATCGACTGACGGCGCGGTCCTGTGCAGAGCGCATGCGTGAGCTCCCTGCACCGCCCTGCCGGGCCGAGCCCGCAGCCGCCCCAAGCTCGCTATAATTTTGCGATTCCCTGCGCCGGACCTATCCGGCATGGCTCACACCGCCCGCTCACCCGCCGGCGCGGCATCGGCCCGATTACCGCGTTGTCGCGCTACCCGCACGCGTCGCGCAAGCCCCTGGTTATTCCCCTGGTATCACCGCATTCCCGCGCGAACACGGCCAGCCGCCGTTGTAAGCTGTTGCTTCGTCGCCCCCGCCGCAGGTGGCCGCACCTCAGTCCACGTCCGACGCCGACGCCGAAGCAAGCCCGAACGAACCCAAACAGAGATGCCGCCCACGTGCGCGCCGCCGCTTCAAGACTCACGGCGCTCGCCGGCATCCACGACAAAAGGAGACCTTGCATGTCCACTTCGCCGATTTCCGCGGCCCAGCCCAATGCGGCCGGGCAGAACAGTAGCGCGCGGATCATCTTCGCGAGCTTTATCGGCACCGCGATCGAGTTCTACGATTTCTATGTCTATGCGACCGCCGCCGCGCTCGTGATCGGACCGGTGTTTTTCCCGCACGGCTCGGCGACCGCTCAGGCGTTGTCGGCCTTCGTCACGTTCGGCATCGCGTTCGTCGCTCGGCCAATCGGCTCGTTCCTGTTCGGCCATTTCGGCGACCGGATCGGCCGTAAATCGACGCTGGTGGCTTCGCTGCTCGTGATGGGTGTGTCCACCACGCTGATCGGCTTCGTGCCCGGCTACGACTCGATCGGCAGCCTCGCGCCGATCCTGTTGTGCGTGCTGCGCTTCGGGCAAGGCATCGGTCTGGGCGGCGAATGGGGCGGCGCCGCACTGCTCGCCACCGAAAACGCGCCGGCCGGCAAACGCGGCTGGTTCGGCATGTTCCCGCAGCTCGGGCCGTCGGTCGGTTTTCTGGCGTCCAACGGTCTGTTCTTCGCGCTGGCTCTGTCGTTGAGCGACGAGCAGTTCCGTAGCTGGGGCTGGCGCGTACCGTTCCTCGTCAGCGCGGTGCTGGTTGCGCTCGGTTTGTACGTGCGTTTGAAAATCGCCGAAACGCCGGCCTTCAAGGCCGCGATCGAACGCAAGGAACGCGTCAAGGTGCCGATCGCGACACTGCTGTCGCAACACTGGCTGCCCACGCTGCTCGGCGCGCTCGCCATGGTGGTCTGCTACACGCTGTTCTACAACGCGACGACGTTTTCGTTGTCGTACGGCGTCTCGGTGCTGCATATTCCGCGACCGACGTTCCTCGGCATGCTGTGCATCGCCGTCGTCTTCATGGCGCTCGCTACGCCGCTGTCGGCCTGGGCCGCGGACCGCTACGGGCGCAAGCCGGTGCTGCTCGTCGGCATTGTCGCGGCGATCCTGTCGGGCTTCACGATGGCGCCGCTGCTCGGCAGCGGACAGACGCCGCTGGTGCTGCTGTTCCTCGTGATCGAGCTGTTCCTGATGGGCGTGACCTTCGCGCCGATGGGCGCGCTGCTGCCCGAGCTGTTTCCGACCAACGTGCGCTATACCGGTGCAGGCGTGTCGTATAACCTCGGCGGGATTCTCGGCGCGTCCGTGGCGCCTTACATCGCCTCGGTGCTGGCGGCGCACGGCGGCCTGCCGTGGGTCGGCGCGTATGTGTCGATCGCCGCGGCGGTCAGCATGATCGGCGTGCTGTGCATGCGCGAAACGCGCGACACCCAACTGATGTGACGCGAGCGACGCAAGGCGGGGGACTTCTGAGTAAATTCCCTGCCTTGCGCGTCTTTTTGACTTGCCTATACTCAACTTCAATAACCCTAAGGCAAGCAGGGAGGCTCGGATGAACGTTCATCTCCACAACGCGGATATCGTCATGATCATTGCGCTGGCGCTACTGTGCTCGCTGCTGCTGGCCTTGCGCTTTCGCCCCGCCACCTGGAAAGGCATCGTGATCGAAGCGCTGGCCGCAAACGCGGCCGCCATCACGGCGGTCATCGCGTTCGAAATGCTGCTGGCGTGACGGCTTAGCGATAGTAGCCGCCGTGATGGTAGTAGCCGTAGCCGCCGCCGTAGTAGTAGCCGGGGGCCGGTGCGACGATGCAGCCGCCGAGGGCCGTGGCGAGCAGAGTGCCTGCGATCAGGGTCAGGATTAAGCGTTTCATATTGTTCTCCATCGAGTCAGATTCATTCGAGCCGAAACCCCGAATGATTTGATTGGACACGATGGCGCCTCGCGCGGGCGTTGCCATTTGTAAAGGAAGATCACGCGGGCGTTACAGGTTTGGGCCTCGCGTTTTCGCGTTATCCGACGCGGCGCCTTGCGAGACTCACATCAGAGGAAAACACCGCCTATACTGGGTTGACCATCAATATCCGGCGCATGCCTTGCTGGCTGCGGTTACGCGGCGCGGCAACCTGAGCGTGGATGTTGCAGCGACCCATTTACGCGCCGTTGAACACGGTTAGGCGGGCGAATCAAAGCGTCACGACTCGAGCCGTAGACGATTAGGTGCTCAACGAATAGCGACAGTTTTAACAGACGTGTAATGCGCGCGCAGAGCCGCAAACCGACTTCGACGCGCGCTACGTGTTCTTCGCGATGATTCCTCTCCGCCCGTTGTTCCCCGACGCGGGCGTTTTTTGGAGGCGCAACGTGGCAGCGTCCGTTCGCTCGGGCGGACTGTGCGTCGCGCCTCTTTTCTTTTTCAGCAAACGATTGCGCTGCGACGCAAGAAGAAACGCTCAGGCCGCCGAATCGTGATGATGCAGGGCCACGTCGTGCGGCTCGGTGTGGACGTAGTCGATCGCTTCGAGCGCGTCGCTGACGGACGGCATGGCGCCGCCGTCGCCGATCGAGATCGAGCGGAACGGCGCATGGATACCGCAATGCGATGGCGAGGTCGCCACGAAGATCATCACGGTGCGCTTGAGCAACGCGTGCGCCAGATGGACGAAGCCGGTATCGGTGCCCACCACCAGCGCGCAGGCGTCGATCATTTGCGCGATTTCAGTCACGCTCATTTTCGGCAACACGGTCGAGCCCGGCACCTGGGCGGCGATCTGCTCCGCCTCGGCGCGCTCGCCTTCCGAACCCCACGGCAACACCACCTTGAAACCGCGCTGCGCCAATTCGCGGCCAACCGCGGCCCAATGACTGAGCGGCCATTTTTTGTCGTCTTTCGAGGTGGCGTGAAAGAACGCCGCTACCGGCGCGGTCTCACCGCCGAACGGAGGTTTGGCCGGCTCGGGCAAACGCAGGTTGTAGATGGGCGGGCCTTCCACGACATAACCCAGCGCCTCGCTCGTGCTCACGCGCATGCCGTGCCACGCATCGCACTGCGGACGCGGGCCGAAGCGCCCGGTGTACGCAAACGCGGCGCCACGCTCGCCCAGATCCTGGTTCTGATAGCCGATACGCCGCGACGAACGCGTCAGAAAGGCGATGATCGCGCTCTTGTAGACACCATGAATGTCGACGACATAGTCGTAGCGGTACGCCCGCAACTCGGCGATCGACGCCGCGATCGCCTTGAAATCGGCCCAGCGGCGGGCTTTTTTGAAGCGCCGCAACGGCGCGGACAGCACGCGGTCCACGCTTTCGCTCCAGTGCACCACCTCGGAGAAGGATTCGTCCGATGCCCAGTCCACCTGAACGCCGGGGAACGCGCGCTTGATATCGGCGACCACGGGCAACGCCTGTACGATATCGCCGAGTGAAGTGACCTTAACGATAAGGACTCGCTTCAGCATCATTGAGGACCTATTAGTTGTTCGAACGTCAAACTATTTTAGCCGACGAATGGATTAATCTTGACCGAAGCCGGCAGCACGCAAACATGTCATTAATACAATGCATTACATCGTCAACCTTACAATAGACCGTTTGCGTACGTTTCAAAATACTTTCTCCCGGTTTTGATGCGTCTGCGGCCCCTATAATTCACCTTTTGCGCCAGCACACGGCTCACCTCTCATGTCCCGCGCTTACCCTCTTCTTTCTTCCGGAATCGTGCGTCGCGCGAGACGCCTGTGGCGGCAATACGGCATTTTCTGGCTCGGCGCGATCGCCGTCGGCCTGGTGGCCGTGCTGTATGCCCGATTGATCGATTGGGGCTACGGCGAATTTCGCACGATGCAGCAACAGCACGTGTGGGCGCCGCTGATCGTGACGCCCGCGGTCGCCGCACTGGCGGTCTGGCTCACGCGCAAATTCTTCCGCGGCGCCGAAGGCAGCGGTATTCCGCAAGTCATTGCCACGCTGCATTCGAAACCCAGTGAGTACGGCGCGCGCCTGCTGTCGTTCCGGATTCTGTTCGGCAAGATCGCCGTGTCGTTCCTGGCGATTCTCGGCGGCTTCACGATCGGTCGCGAAGGGCCCACCGTGCAGGTGGGCGCCGCGCTGATGTTCAATCTGCGGCGGCTCTATCCGCGTTCGAACGCGCTGATCGAGCGGCAACTGGTACTGGCCGGCGCGGCGGCGGGTCTGTCGGCGGCGTTCAACACGCCGCTCGCCGGGATCGTCTTCGCGATCGAAGAGCTCACGCGCAGCTTCGAAGCCCGCGCGAGCGGCGTGCTGATTACCGCGATCATCATCGCCGGTGTGATCGCGCTCGGCTTGAACGGCAACTACACCTATTTCGGCACCATCCAGATCGGCGCGCATTTCCCCGATCTGCTGGCGCTCGCCGTGCTGCTTACCGCGATCGTCACCGGCATCGCGGGCGGTGTGTTCGGCTGGCTGCTGCTGAACACCGCGCGCTGGATTCCGGCGCCGCTGCGTCAATTGCATGGCGAGCGGCCGGTCGCGTTCGCCGCGCTGTGCGGTTTTGCGATCGCGGTGGTCGGCCTGATCTCGGGCGGCACGACTTTCGGCAGCGGCTATGCGGAAGCGCGCGGACTGCTGGACGGACATGAGCATCTGTCGGTGTTCTATCCGTTTCTGAAAATGATCTCGATGGTCGGCTCGTATTTGCCGGGGATACCGGGCGGCATCTTCGCGCCGTCGCTGTCGATCGGTGCAGGCTTCGGCAATCTGCTGCACATGGTGTTCGGCTCGATGCAATTGCCCATGCTGATCGCGCTGGCCATGGTCGGCTATCTGGCCGCCGTCACGCAGTCGCCGATCACGTCGTTCGTGATCGTCATGGAAATGATCGACGGTCACGCGCTGGTGATTTCGCTGATGGCGACCGCGTTGATTGCGAGCCGCGTCGCGCGTCTGTTCGCGCCGCCGTTGTACGAGTCGCTGGCGGAGCGCTATATGAAGCCGCTGCCGCAACCGGCACCCGCGCCCGTGCCGGAAGTCCCCGAGGTCGAGGCGCCGGAACCCGTGGTCGTCAATGAAGCCGACGATGCCGACGAAACCAACAATACGGCGGAACATAAAACCCGGGACAGCGTTCAAGGCCTCACTGAAAACAACGCCAAGAACGACGCTGAAAACGGCACCGACACACCGCGTCAATAAACCACGACGCCCGGCGCGCGCACCACCAAAGGCCGCGCCGGTACAACGACACAACCGGCCAGCATCATCGCCAGCATGGCGATCAGAAGCAGATTCTTTTTCATCACTCGAGTCCTGAAAGTCTAGGGAAACGAAACGCAGGCGCGCGCATCCGCGCGAGGCGCATGTGCGGCGCCTGCGTGCTCTTTGTGTTCAATCGGGGAGAGGCGGCGCGAGCGACTCGATTAGCTCAATCGGCTTGAGCCGCGCCGCGCCAGTCACGCTGAAGGGAGGCGATTAAGCCCAGTGGCCTGCGACCCAGTGGTAATGCGGACCGAATGCGTCCCAGTGGCCCGGCACCCAATGAAAGCCGACGCGTTCGGCTTGCCAGTGACCTGCGGCCCACACATAGCGGCCATGGTCCCAACGCCAGTGACCGTGATCCCACACATAGCCGACGCGCGCAGTCGGTACGACTTCGTAACGCACGGGCGGCGGCGCGTTCGGCGCGATCACCACGACTTCTTCGGCCGAAGCCGATCCCACGGCAGCGACGCCGGCGGCGATCAGAACGGTGTTGGCGAGCAGCACACGCAAGGTCTTGTTCATTTTTCCCTCTGTAGTTGGACACCGAATACGGCGTTATCCGTTTAATGCGCGAGGGGTCGAACTGGCTGACGGCGGCCGTGTAACGGTCCACACGGAAATGCTACGGATTATTTCGCGGAGTGGAAAAGCAGCGAGAAAAGCACGAGGTGAACGGCGGGAAATGAGAAGCGTGGGATAAAAAGCGGAGAGTGAAAAGCGCGGAGAAAAAACCGCGCGCGGCAGAGCCGGCGTTCGCGCGCCGCGTCACATGATGCTTATGCAACACGGACGCGACGCGTCAACCGAACTGAACCGATGAGAACCGCCCAGCCGCTTACGCCGCCGGCGCTCCGGCTTGCGGTATCTCGATCTTGACCTCGAGCACTTCGAGGTCGTCCTGGCGTTCAAGACTCACGCGAATATCGTCGTCGGAGATCTTGACGTACTTCGAAATCACGGCCACCAGTTCGCGTTGCAACGCAGGCAGGTAATCGGCGGGCGCGTGGCCGCCGGCGCGCTCGTGCGCGATGATCAACTGCAGGCGTTCCTTCGCTACCGACGCGGACTTCTTCTTCTCGCCCAGCAAAAACGAAAGAATCGACATGACGTGCGCTCCCCTTACTTGGTGCCGAAGAGGCGCTGCAGCAGCCCGGGCTTCTGGTAATCGGTAAAGCGAAGCGACTTCTGCTCGCCGAGGAAACGCGACACGACGTCTTTATAGGCTTCGGCCACATCGGTACCGTCGAGGTGCACGGCCGGCAGACCCTGGTTCGATGCGTGCAGCACCGCTTCCGACTCCGGGATCACGCCGATCAGATCGATACGCAGAATTTCCTGGATATCGGTCAGCGACAGCATTTCGCCTTCGCTCACGCGCTTCGGGTTGTAGCGGGTGATCAGCAGGTGTTCCTTGATCGGATCCTTGCCTTCGATCGCGCGCTTGGTCTTCGACGACAGGATGCCGAGAATGCGGTCCGAGTCGCGTACCGACGACACTTCCGGGTTCGTCACGATCAGCGCTTCGTCGGCGAAGTGCATGGCGAGCAGCGCGCCCGATTCGATACCGGCCGGCGAATCGCAGACGATGTATTCGAAGTCCATCGCGATCAGGTCGTTGATGATCTTCTCGACGCCTTCCAGCGTCAGCGCGTCTTTATCACGCGTCTGCGAGGCCGGCAGGATGAACAGGTTCTCGCACTTCTTGTCCTTGATCAGCGCCTGGTTCAGGTTGGCTTCGCCCTGGATCACGTTGATCAGGTCGTACACCACACGGCGCTCACAGCCCATGATGAGGTCGAGGTTGCGCAGGCCGACGTCGAAGTCGATCACGGCGGTTTTGCTGCCCCGCAGTGCGAGGGCCGATGCAAAACTCGCGCTCGTGGTCGTCTTGCCCACGCCACCCTTGCCCGAAGTCACCACAATGATTTTTGCCATTACCCTTACCTTGTGTTCGTCAAATTCGTCAATTATGTGCGGCCCTCTTTGCCCTACCGTGCCGTGCTGCGCCGCGTGCCGTTGATTCGCTCAGGGCAACGCGCGCGTCGCGCCGGTTACGTGAGCCGCAGCGGTTCGATCATCAATTTCTCTTCGTCGAGCCAGATCTGCACCGGCTTGCCGTGCACGTCGGCCGGCAGCGGGTTCTCGGTCGTTCGATAGATACCTGCGATCGAGATGAGTTCCGGCTCGAGACACGTGCAGAAAATGCGCGCGTCGTGATTGCCCTGCACGCCGGCCAAAGCCCGGCCACGCAACGGCGCGTAAATATGGATATTGCCTTCCGCGATCACTTCCGCGCCGTAGCTCACGAGGCCGAGCACGACCAGATCGCCCTTCGCGTAGATCCGCTGGCCGGAGCGCAAGGGCTTGTCGACCACCGTGGTTTGCGACGACGTGGCAAGACGCACCGGCTCGGCGGCGGGCACGGGTTCGACCGTGGCGGCGCTGGCGGGCGTACCGTCGGGCGGCAGCAGACTTGCCTGAGCGTTGCCGTTGCCGGCGGTCGACGCAGCGGTGGCCGGGGTAACTGGGGCCGCCGCTGCGGCGTTCGCGGCCTCTTCCTCGGCGGATTTAGCGGTGCTGCCACGGCGGTCGCGCGCTTCCAGCAGCGGCAGCGCGGACTCGGCGGCCCACGTCTGATGCGGATTGGCGACCACGCCGACCGGCCGCATCCGCACGCTGTCGAGCAACTGCGCGATGTCGGCGAGCGGCACACGTTCCGTGTCGGCGAGGCGGCGCACGTCGATCGCGACGACGTCGTTGGCAAAGAATTCGGGGGTCGCCTCGAAGCGCCGGGTCAGCTCGGCACGCATCGCGTCGAGGTCGGTTGTCTTGACCACGAACAGGAGCGTATCGACCGAGCCGCTGCGGAGTTCGAAAAAGGGTGATTTCTTGGGCGACATAGCGTTCGGCAAAAAATTTTGCGTATTTTACAGGCGTCCACGCGCGCGGCCAGTTTTTTTGCCGTGGCAACGGGGAGCCACCGATGACGGTGCCGAAGACACCGCCACGAACGCTGCACAGACGCGGAGGGGAATCGAGCGGCAGGCTGCTGCGCCGCTCGCGAGATCACTGCTGAAATACCTGGGACGTGGTCGGCACGTGCCGCACCAGCAGACTTTCGGCTTGTTCCGGCGCGCGCTGAACGCGCCGGTGTTCGCCGGTCGGACCAAAGCCGAGCGCTTCGTAAAAGCGCATGGCGTTGCGGTTGGCGTCGGCGACCCACGCATAGATTTCCGTGGCGCTTTCGCTCGCGAGCCAACTGCCGGCCGTGTCGACCAGCAATTCGCCGCCACGCAGATGACGCACGGCCGGCGCCACCCACAGTTCGCAGACGAACGCGCGGCGTGCCGCGCTGTCGTCGAAATGCGCTTCGATCAGCCCGGCGGGATGGCCCTCGGTGTAGAGAATAAAAGTGGCGACGGCAAACGACACCGCGCGCTCGGCGGCGGTGGCGTCGAAACTGGCGACATCGGCCGACAACGCGTCCTCTAGCGTAGCGCCGAAGGCATACGGCGCCTCCCGCAGCGACGCGGTACGGAGTTCGCGAAAAACGGCGCCCTGATCAGCGGCGATACGGCGAACGGTCAATGACGGACTCATGCAGACGAAAACCCCTTGAAACCCTAAGGCGTAGCTTTAACCGAACCGGCGTGCGAGTCAAATCATTATTGACCGGATTTGACTCGCACGCGAGGTTTGATACGAGACGTGCGCACATCGAGCAGGCAATTCACGCGCCCGGCATGCAGAGCGCGTGTGATCGATGCAGCGCGCAACCCACGTTCAGGTTGCGCTCAAGGCGCTTCGTAACTGCCGGTGCCATCCGGCCAGGGGGTGAGGAGCTCGTAGCCGTCGTCGGTGACGGCGATCATGTGCTCCCACTGTGCGGACAGCGAGCGGTCTTTGGTGACCACGGTCCAGCCGTCGCGCAGCACCGTGGTGCCGGCGCGGCCCGCGTTGATCATGGGTTCGATCGTGAAGACCATGCCGGGCTTCAGGCGTACGCCCTGCCCCGGCTGGCCGTAGTGCAGCACCTGCGGGTCTTCGTGATACACCTTGCCGATGCCATGCCCGCAATAGTCGCGCACGATCGAGAAGCCGTCGCGTTGCGCCACTTTCTGGATCGCATGGCCGACGTCGCCGAGCGTGGCGCCCGGCTTCACTTCGCGGATGCCGGCAAGCATCGCTTCATAGGTCGTGTCGATCAACTGGCGGCCTACCGTGCTCGGCTGACCGACGCAATACATGCGGCTGGTGTCGCCGAAATAACCGTCTTTGATGATCGCGACGTCGATGTTGACGATGTCGCCGTCTTTCAGCACTTCAGCGCGATTCGGGATGCCGTGGCACACCACCTGGTTGACCGAGGTGCACACGGTCTTCGGAAAACCCAGATAGCCGACATTCGCCGGAATCGACTTTTGCGTATTGACAATGTAGTCGTTGCACAGCGCGTCGAGCTCCTCAGTGGAGACGCCGGCCTTGACGTGCTCGCCGATCATCGCCAGCACGTCGGCCGCGAGGCGACCCGAAATGCGTAACCTGGCAATGTCGTCGGGAGTCTTGTAGGTAATGGCCATGAATTCAGTCGATGGGGTTCGATGGTTCAAAGGACGCTGCGTAATCACATGCCCGCGCGTCCCGCTCTGCATGACCGGCGTGGCCGCCCTGCCGCCTGAAACGGCATGGCGAACCGGCCTACGCCGGCGATCGATCGGCCAATTGTACAGAGGATCGCGCGCCGGCCTCCGCGAACCGGGTCGAACTTGCCAGTCGGACACTTTCGCGCCGGGCGCCACGCGCCGCAAAAAATCCATCGACCGGTACGCGGCGCGCGATGCTGCAAACGCACAAGGAAATCTTTTGTGAGGTTTGCATCTACTCGCAGTTTCGTTCCGTAAAGGCGGGTGAGGACTCGCTTCTTCTGCCTGCATCGATTAGTTCTTCTCAGAAGAACCGAGGCCTCTTTGCGTCCGCGTTTTTGCGTTTTGCAACGCGTGAACAGCAGTCGAGCGCGTGGTTGCATCGCCAGTCCGCGGCATAGGCAGCGAACCAATTGAGGAGCACAGCCATGTCGGAGTCCAGCAGCAAATCAGCAGAGCTTATCGATGCACTCGATCGCCGGGTCGAACGGCGTTTGCAACGCAGACAGTTTTTCCGCAACGCCGGCGGCCTGGGTCTGGGCCTGGTCGGCGGCACGCTGATCAGCGCGTGCGGCGGCGGTTCGGGTTCGAGCGTGTCGGCTCAGACCGCGCCGACCGATCCGGAGATTCTGAACTTCGCGCTGAATCTGGAGTACCTCGAATCGCAGTTCTATACGTACGCGACGACAGGCGCCGGCTTGGCGGCCAGCATGACGGCCGGCGTCGGCACGATGGGCACCGTGATCCCTGGCCAGCAGGTGCCGTTCCAGGATCCCGTGGTGCAGGCGTATGCCAACGAGATCGCCAACGACGAACGCGAGCACGTCGCGTTCCTGCGCAGCGCGCTGGGTTCGGCGGCGGTGGCGATGCCGTCGATCGATATCGGCGGCACCGATCCGAACGGCGCGTTCTCGAACGCGGCGCGCGCGGCGGGCCTGGTCGGCGCGGGTGTCGCGTTCAACCCGTATGCGAGCGACAACAACTTCCTGCTCGGCGCGTTCATCTTCGAAGATGTGGGTGTGACGGCTTATAAAGGCGCCGCGCCGCTGATCACCAACAAGACCTTCCTGTCCGCCGCAGCCGGCATTCTGGCGGCCGAGGCGTATCACGCGAGTCTGGTACGCACGGTGCTGTATTCGAAAGGGATCGACATGACGAGCCTCGTCACGGCCGCCAACGCGATCTCCGCCGCCCGCGCCAGCCTCGACGGCGTCGGCAACGACGATCAGGGGATCACCGGCGCCACTGCCGGCACCTCCAACATCGTGCCGCTCGACAGCAACGGACTCGCGTTCAGCCGCAATTACAGCAACGTGCTCAACATCGTCTATCTGACGAGTTCGGTCGCGACCAAGGGCGGCTTCTTCCCGAACGGCGTGAACGGTGTGCTCAACATGAGCGCCTGACGCAAGCCGTTTGCTGCACCGGCAACGGGTCGCCGCGATGACGATCGCGCTCACCCGTTGGCCGGCCTTTCTCCGTATTGCCTTGAACGCTTGACGACGGACAGGAGCAGTCATGAACGAAGCGACAGGTCAGCCCACCGTGCCGCAAACCCTCACCGAGCAGGCGTGTTTCGACATTCGCGAAACGCTCGCGGGACGGCGACGCGGCCTGCGCGCGATGCTGCCGTTCGCCGGACCGGCGGTGGTGGCCTCGATCGCCTACATGGACCCGGGCAACTTCGCGACCAACATTCAGGCGGGCGCCGGTTACGGCTATACGCTGCTGTGGGTGGTGGCGGTGGCGAACATCGTCGCGATGCTGTTCCAGTCGTTGTCCGCCAAACTCGGGCTCGTCACCGGCAACAATCTCGCCGAGTTATGCCGCGCTGCGTTACCGCGCCGCTACGTGCTCGCGATGTGGGGCATCAGCGAAATCGCGGCGATGGCGACCGATCTCGCCGAGTTCGTGGGCGGCGCGATCGGCGTGTCGTTGCTCACGCATCTGCCGATGATCCCCAGCATGCTGATCACCGCCGCCGTCACCTATGCGCTGCTGCAGTTCGAAAAGCGTGGCTTTCGTCCGCTCGAACTCGCAATCGCGGCGCTCGTCGGCGTGATCGGACTGTCGTATCTCGCCGAATTGCTGATCGCGCCGGTGCATTGGCCGTCGGTCGTCAAACATACGTTCACGCCGGCCATGCCCGATAGCAATGCATTGACGATCTCGGTCGGCATCATCGGCGCAACCGTGATGCCGCACGTGCTGTTCCTGCATTCGGGACTCACGCAGAATCGCGTGACGCCGCGCAATGAAAACGAGCGCGGCAAATTGCTGCGGTTTTCGAATATCGAAGTGGTGGTTGCGCTCGGCGTCGCGGGGCTCATCAACATGGCGATGGTGATCATGGCGTCGAGCGCTTTTCATGCGGGTCACGCGGATATCGCCAGCATCGAAACCGCGTGGCGCACGCTTACGCCGCTGCTCGGCGGCGCCGCGGCGGGATTGTTTCTTGCGGCGTTGATCGCGTCGGGCGTGTCGAGTTCGGTGGTCGGCACAATGGCCGGGCAGATGATCATGCAGGGCTTTGTCGGCTTTCACATTCCCGTGTGGGCGCGGCGTTTGATCACCATGGCGCCGGCGTTCGCCGTCGTCGCGTGGGGCGTCGACGCGACGCGTGCGCTGGTATTGAGCCAGGTCGTGCTCAGTATTGCGCTGCCGGTGCCGATGATCGCGCTGGTGTGGTTCACGTCGCGCGGCGACTTGATGGGGCGCTACCGCAACCGTCGCTCGACGACGATCGCCGCCGTGGTCGGCACGATCGCGGTGTTGGCGCTGAATCTGGTGCTGTTGCTGCAGGTGGCGGGGATTTCGCCGTGGTGAGCGGCTGAGAGCGTCTTAGGCGCTGCGGGTCTGAGGCGCTGAGGATCTGGGGCGATGTGCCGCTGCATCCACTTCGCAGAAAGACACGTACATTGTTCGAACGAATCATCTCGAACGGATCGACTGTCATGCCTCGACGCCTGCTCACCCTGACCGCCGCGCTGGCGCTCGCCGCCCTGGGCGGTTGCAGCGCCACCGGTGTGCTCAACGCCGCCGTCTCGCCCAAGAGTTTCCACGCCGACGACGATATCGCCTACGGCGCCAATCCGCGTCAGAAACTCGACGTCTACACGCCCTCCGCCTCCGCGCCGCAAACTGGCGCGCACGGCCGTCCGGTCGTCGTGTTCTTCTATGGCGGCAGTTGGCAAAACGGCTCGCGCAGCAGCTATCTGTTCGTCGGTGCGGCCCTTGCCGCGCGCGGTTTCGTCGCCGTGGTGCCGGACTATCGGACGTGGCCGGAAACGGCCTTCCCCGGTTTCGTCGACGACGCCGCCAGCGCCGTGCGCTGGGCTCGCGATCACGCCGCCGAATTCGGCGGAGACCCGTCGCGCATCTTCCTGATGGGACATTCGGCCGGCGCGCATATCGTCATGCTGCTCGCTACCGACGGCCGCTATCTCGCCGCCCAGCAGATGAGCAAAAGCGACCTCAGCGGCGTGATCGGCCTGGCCGGTCCGTACGATTTCCTGCCGCTGCACGACGCCACGCTCGAAGACATTTTCCCGCGTGCGTTGCGTGCCGCGAGTCAGCCGATCAACTTCGTGCAGGGCGACGAACCGCCGATGTTCCTCGCCGCCGGCGAGCGCGACACGACCGTCGACCCGGGCAACACGGACCGGTTGGCGGCGAAGCTGCGTCTGGCGGGGGATAAAGAGGTGGAGGTGAAGCACTATCCGCGGATCGGCCACGCGATGCTGGTGGGCGCGATTGCCGGACCGTTGCGCGGTTTTGCGCCGGTGCTGGACGATAGCGTGGCGTTTATCAACAGTCAGGCGACGATCGCGGTGCGGCGGGACAGCACCACGCAGGCGCCTGATGTGGCGTCACAGTCGGCGCCGGTTTCACAGCCGTCCAGGTCCGACAACGTGATTCAAATGCGTCGCCGGATGAAGGCAGAGGCGGCGCCGTGCGAGGCGGCTTCAACGTCAGCATCGGCGTCGGCGTCGGCGTCGGCGTCAATGTCGCTCGCCGAAGCAACTTGCCCGAAACAGCGCACGCCGGGTCACGGCGACTGAACGGCTCACTCCCCGATCCCCAGCAAATGCTTGCGCAAGGTCGGCGCACGCGTCGACGGATCGAGCCAGATGCCGAAGAACGCCCGCGCGAACGCAGGATCGTCGAACTCGCCGGTCATGCGATCGCCGGCATAAAAGCGCACGCCCTTATCCGGCAGATTGACCGCGCTCAACTGATCGCCGGGCGCGACATCCACGAACGCCTGCATCATGTCCGCGCGCCAGCGCGCTAGCGTCTCGGCCGGAATCGGCGCATCGGCCAGACGTTTGATCTCGCCGATGCCCGTCTCCGCCAGCCGCTCACGCTTGATTCCGCGCGTATAGACAATGTGCAACGCAAAGCGCTCGTCGTAATCGACCGGCGTGCGTTCGCTCCACAGTTGCGCGCGATACAGCCGGAAGCCGAACACGGTGAAATCCCCTTCGCCGACGAGTTTCGCCGACTGCACGTCGCCGCGCCAATCGGCGCAGGCGGCGCCGGCCCACAGCATCAGCAGCACAGCGGCGAGCTTGCGCATGTCAGTCCGCCCGGACGAGCACGAACTGCATCACGTCCGTGCGGCCTTCGTCGAAGCCGGCCTCGCAATACGCCAGATACAGCCGCCAGGTCCGCACGAAAATCTCGTCGAAGCCCTGCGTCCGGATCGTATCGAGTTGCGCTTCGAACGCGCTACGCCAGCGGCGCAAGGTCTCCGCATAGTCGCGGCCGAATGCCAGCGACGTCGACGCCACCAGCTTGCCGCGCCGTGCCGCGTCGATGAAACGCTGCGGGCTCGGCAGCATGCCGCCCGGAAAAATGAATTCGCGGATGAAGTCGCTGGTGGCGCGATACGCGGCGAAGTGAGAGTCGTCGATTGTGATGGTTTGGACCACCGCGCGCGCGCCGGGCAGCAGACGCTCACGCAGAATGCTGAAGTACGTCGGCCAGAATTTCTCGCCGACCGCCTCGAACATTTCAATCGAGACGATGCCGTCGTATTGCCCGGTCAGCGTCCGGTAGTCACGCAGTTCGAGCTGCACATGCTCGTCGAGGCCCGCCTCGCGCACGCGTATCCGGCCGAATTCGAGTTGCGCCGGCGAGATCGTCACGCCATGCACCTGAATGCCCTGCCGCGCCGCATGCATCGCGAAACCGCCCCAGCCGCAGCCGATTTCCAGCACCCGCATACCCGCACGCAAACCGAGCGTATCGATGATGCGTTGATACTTCGCGTGCTGCGCGTCTTCGAGCGATTGATGGAAGTCGCCGTCGAACACCGCGCTCGAATACGTGAAGGTGGGATCGAGCCACTGCGCGTAAAACGTATTGCCGATGTCGTAGTGCGCGTGGATATTGCGCCGGCTGCCCGAGCGCGTATTCGGCCGCAGCTTGTGGCGCAACCCGTACCAGAGTTGCGCGAGCCAGCCCCCGTACACCGTGCGTTGCAGCGCACGTTCGTTGCGGATCGCGACACGCAGCAGCGCGGCGAGATCCGGCGTATCGACCCAGAACGAACGCCACGCGTCGGCGAAACCGATGTCGCCTTTGCGCAGAATCGCGCCGCACGCGCGCCAGTCACGCAACTCCAGACGCGCGCCCGGCGCCGCGTGCGGATCGCCGAACACATGCGGCTGGCCGTCGGGCGTGATCAGTTCCACATGCCCGACCTGAATCCGCTCGAGCAAGGACAGAAACAGACGGGCTGACGCGGGGGCGGAGGGGTGCCCGCTCAGGGTTCGGGAAAACGCCATGGCGCAATCTCCTCAATCGGACGAAATGGAACGCGCAGCGGTGGACGGTTGGCCCGCTGCGGCGTGGTCGGTGGATGCGTCGGCATTGCGCCCCGGCGCGGGATGTTTGCCGTAGAACGGCGCTTTCTTCAGCGCGAGGCGCACGGCCTGCCAATGAATTCTGGCGACGACGCCGAGCGTCAGCAGCGGCTGGCGCAGCAACGCGCCAAGCGCGCTGGCGCGCGTCAGCGGTTGCAGATGGCCACCCAGCGCGGTGCGGATCAGCAGACCGTCGGCGTCGCGGTAGTCGATCGCGACCGACGCGTGAAGCCGCGTCTCCCGGACGCGAAATGAGTAGCTGCCTTCCACGCGGCAAAACGGCGACACGTGCAGCACTTTTCTGCACATGAGTTGCGTCTCCGCGGTGATCGGCGCGTTGCCTTCGGCGCTCAACAGATAGCTGTGACGCGCGCCGAACGTGTTGCGAACTTCGGCCAGCAGCGCGCGCAGATTCCCGTCGCGGTCGTGACAGAACCAGAAGCTCACCGGATTGAACGCGTAGCCGAACACGCGCGGAAACGCCTGCAGCCAGATCCTGCCGTCCGCTTCGTCGATACCCGCCGCCGATAGTTGCGCGCGCATCCACACGGCGAGATCGCTGCCGTCGCGCGGACCATGGTCGCGCGTATGCAGACTGAGCGGCCGCCAGCGGTCGATACCGAACCAGCCGCTCGCGAGCGACGCCAGCCGGTCCAGATCGCAGCGCACGTAGAACACCGGATACGTGAAACGATGCGGCCGTGGTCGCAGACGCTCGTGCATCACCTGCCCGGTCAGGAGCCAGGCGGCCGGATCGACGCTGGCGCGGACGGCACTCATAGCTTCGCCCATGCCGGTGAAGCGTCGAAATCGGCGGCAACGCGCAGCGCCGATTTCAGGCCGTCCTCGTGAAAACCGTAGCCCGTCCATGCGCCCGCGAACCACGTGCGACGCTTGCCTTGCAACTGCGGCAGACGGTGCTGTGCATCGATCGCGGCCAGATCGAACAGCGGATGGTCGTAGACGAAGCGGCGCAGTTCGGTGCCGGGCGCGGGCTGCGTGACCGGATTCAGCGTAACGACCAGCGGCGTCTTGAACGGCAGCGGCTGCAACTGGTTCACCAGATAACTGACGCACACCGGATGCGTGCCGTCGACCCGGCGGCTGCCCAGGTAATTCCAGGCCGACCACACGCGTTGCCGGCGCGGCAGCAGGTTCGTATCGGTATGCAGCACGGCGACGTTCGGTTGATAGCGCACCGCGCTCAACACGCCGCGCTCGCCCTGATCGGCATCTTCCAGCAGACGCAGCGTGGTCGGCGCGTGGGTGGCGAACACCACGGCGTCGAAGCGCTGCGCGCTGTCGTCGGTAAAAATGTCGACACCGTGCGCGTCACGCCGCACGCCGCGCACGGCGGTGTCGATGCGCACATCGGTGAGCGTGTCGACGATGCGACGCACATATTCACGCCCGCCGCCGACCACCGTCCGCCACTGCGGACGCCGGTTCACCTGCAGCAACGCGTGGTTCAGGCAGAAGCGCAGGAACGTGGTGGCTGGGAACGCGAGAATGTCGGAGGTCGCGCTCGACCAGATCGCGGCGGCCATCGGCAGCAGATAGTGGCGTTGGAACGCGCCGCCGTAGCCGCCGGCCGTCAGCAGTTCGCCCATCGAGGCGCGCGTTTGCGTCGCGAGTTCGAGGTTCTGCTGGGCGCTGCCGTTAAAACGCATGATGTCGCGCAGCATGCCGATGAACGTCGGCGAGAACAGGTTGCGGCGCTGCGCGAACACGGTGTTCAGATTCGTGCCGGCCCATTCGAGGCGGCCTTCGTCGAGCGAGACCGAGAAGGTCATTTCGCTCGGGTGCGACTGCACGCCCAGTTCGGCGAACAGCGCGATCAGATTCGGGTAGGTGCGGTCGTTGAACACCAGGAAGCCGGTGTCGACGGGATGCGTGTGACCTTCGAGCGTGACGTCGACGGTATTGGTGTGACCGCCAATGTAGCCGGCCGATTCGAACAGCGTGACCTGATGGTTGCGTGCCAGCAGATAAGCGCTGGCGAGGCCCGAAATACCGCCGCCGATAACCGCGACCCGCGATCCGCGCGGTAGTGGGGTGGTCGGTGCCGGGTGGGTCATGGGCGCGTCTCCTGATCGAGGGGCGCGCGGTCGGTGAATGGGATGTAGCGGGGGTTGCGCGTCCTTGAGGGGATTTACGCAACGCGGACCGGAATGGATGCAGGCGTGGCGGAATTAGGGGGCTGATTCTGTGATGTGAAATGGGCGCAGCGGGATGACCCGTATGCGACCTGCTTCACGACGCCCTGCCCGTCTCGCGCCGGGCGGCGTGAGACGGGTGGCGGAACGACGCTCCGGCGATGCGTTTTAGCGCAGCGGGATGATCAGATGCTGGCCGATCAGGATCAGATTGGGGTTCGGCAGGTTGTTGCGCTTCTGCACGTCCACATAGCGGGCGCCGCTGCCCAACTGGCTGAGCGCGATGGCGTTCAGCGTGTCGCCCGAACGCACCACGTAGGTCTTCTCGCCGCCGCTTGCCGCGGTGGTCAGCACCTGGTCGCTGATGAAATATTTCCGCAGCAGATCGAGATACGCCGGCGACTGCTTGACCTTGGCGATGGCCGAGTTCAGGTAGATCAGCAGCGCGCTGTCTTCCTTGCGCACGCCGACCTTGTACGAGAGGTTCGAGCCGTCGAGCTTGGTGACCGCGAACTTCAGATCGGTGCCCTTGATCTCCGCGACGCCGAACGGATAGTCGTAGACGATCGCGTCGACCTGGTGGCCGTCGAGGAAGTGCGCCATCCACGAGCGCTGTCCTTCGATGCTTGCATCCGACAATTCGACGATCTTGCTGTCCGGGAAGGCTTTCTGCACGAACGCCTTCACGTCCGGGTCGCCTTGCAGCACGCCGACCGTCTTGCCCGCGAGATCCGCCGCGGAACGTACCGGCGAACCCTGCGCGACGATCAGCGAATAGCCGAAATCCTCCACATACGGAATCGAATACACGACGCCGCTCGGCGTGTTGTCGGCGAAGGTCAGGCCGTCCATCGCGACATCGACGACCGCGTTGCCCTGCTGGTCGGTCTTCGTGAGCTGATCGGGGACCGCAGGGTACGTGTCCACGCCGTGATGCGTGTCGACCGTGATGGTCGGATGATCGCCCGAGGTGAACTCTTTCTGCGCGAACAGCAGCTTGGCGAAGTCGACGTTGAAGCCTTGCGGCTTGCCGTTGTCTTCCGAATAGAACGGCCGCGACGGATTCTCGACGCTGACGCGTACGACGCCGTTGCTCAGGATCGACTTCAGCGTGTCCTTGTTGGGCACGAAGCCGTCGGGGTTGTTGGCGACGGGCGGCGTCGCGGCGGCGGTGGTGGCGCTGTTGCTGTTATTGCCGGTGCTGCCGCTGTTGCCATTATTACCGCTGTTGCCGGTGTCGATGCCGTTCACCGTGGCGGAGTCTTTGTTAGCGCCCTGCCCGTAGTTGAGGTTTTTCAGGCCGCCTTCGTGGATGTACCAACCAGCCGCCAGCAAAATCAGGAAAAGAACCGAACCCAGAATTTTCTTCATTTTTGGTCGAGTCGAGTTATCGGAAGGTGCGCGAAGGGTGCGCCGGAATTAGTGCGGCGCGGTCGGCGAGCCGATTTGCGGGGCGGGCGGCGTGAGCGTGCCCATTTCGGTGGCGGCCTTCGCCTGCTGCACTTCGGCGCTCTCCATCAGCGACGTTTCCATTTCAGAAAACGCTTTATTGACCGAGTTCATGACCGAATCAAGCGCGGCATCGGTTTTGATTTGCGCGAAGGTGTCGCTGGTCTGCATGCCGGCGATCTTGTTCATGCGTTGCGCGGACTGCGACATATCCCACAGCGCCTTGGCGCGGTCGATCGCGTCGGCGAAACGCTTGAGTTCGTCCTGTACCTGTTTATAGCGACCCTCGCGAAACGCGAGCAGCTTTTTCATGGTCGCCAGCTGGTTTTCGAAACGCGCGGCATCTTCCGGATATTGTTTTTTGAATTGCGCGGTTTTGTCTTCGAAGTTTTTTACTTCGGTACGGAAATCGGTGATGCTTTTCTTGAAGCGCTCGGCGCCTTCCTGTTTTTCGGCCAGTTCGTTGTAAAGCGTTTCGATCGGATTGGCTTTCGCTTCGTTCACGAACATCTTGACCTTCTGGTTCGCGAACTTCATGGCGAGCACGGGACCGAAGTTGATCGCGGCGAGACCGATGACCGCGGCGAGGATCAGGCCGACGAGGCCCTTGACCAGCAGGATGGCGAGCGGCGCGCCGATGGCGATGCACAACCCGATAATCGACCACTTGATGAGCTTGTACTTCGTGCTGCTTTTGGTCGCGTCAACGACCGTATTGCCGACTGACATGTGAATCCCCTTTTGAAGCCTGTTTTACAAAACTGCGTTTGCAAAAAAACTTACGGGACGTCTTTGTGGCTTGTGAACCTTGTGTGGCGTTATTACTTTGCGGTTGCGGGCTGGGTTTTTGGACTTCAGCGGGCAAACGCGGTATGACTTTACAACCACTAAGGCGACGGGGGAAGTGGGGGTGGTTTTGACGCGCGATCGGAAAGGGCTGGCAGGAATTCAAACGCTCGTTGATTCTGACGAAGTCACGTGGCGAATATTTCACAACGCTTTCACTGGAGTTCTAAGCGTGACGTTATGTTCTGATACGTCACGCCCATGCCGATTATCTTCTGCGTTCGCGCCGCCGGGCGGCGCTTCGCTCACGCTGGCGCTTTTGCCGGCGCGGCGAGCCATTCGCGGCCCTTCAGCAGGCCGTTCCAGTACAGCCACGGAAGAAAACCGGACTTCAGATGCCAGGCGAGCGCGCGAGGCACCGTTGGGTCGAGCGGGAACGTGGGCAGCAGCTTGCCGCCGTAGCCGAATTCCGCCAGCACGACCTTGCCTCTCTCGACCGTCAGCGGACACGCGCCGTATCCGTCGTAGAGCGCAGGCAATGGTTTAGCGTCGATCGACGCCAGCAGATTTTCCGCGACGACCACGATCTGTTTGCGAACCGCCGCGGCCGTTTTGGCGTTGGGCGCGGAACACGCATCGCCGAGGGCAAACACCTCCGGATAGCGCGGATGCATCAGCGTGGCGTGATCCACTTCGCACCAGCCGGTCTTGTCGGCGAGCACGCTGTTGCTGACCACGGCCGGCGGAAGCTGCGGCGGGACCACATGCAGCATGTCGAACGGCTTCTCGACACGAACGACGCCACCCGCCTCGTCCTTCACAGCGAACGTTGCGATCTTGCGAGCGCCGTCGACGCTGATCAGATTCGAGCCGAACGCCAGCGACGCCTGATAGCGCTCCACGTATTTCATCAACGACGGCACGAATGCCGCCACGCCGAACAGCACGTCGCCGGCCAGATTGAATTCGACCGAAACCTTGTCGAGCACGTGCTGCTTGCGCCAGTAATCGCACGACAGATACAGCGCCTTTTGCGGCGCGCCCGCGCATTTGATCGGCATGCCCGGTTGCGTGAAAAGCGCCTTGCCGCCCTTCAGTTCACGGACCAGTTGCCAGGTGTACGGCGCGAGATCGAACCGGTAGTTCGACGTCACACCGTTTTTGCCCAGCGTCTCTTCCAGCCCTTCGATCTTTTCCCACGCGAGCCGCAAACCGGGACACACGATCAAACGCTGGTAAGTCAGTGCGCGTCCGTTGTCGAGCCGAACAAGATGCTGTTCGGGTTCGATGGCGTTGGCGCTCGCTCGTATCCAATGCGCGCGCTCGGGCATGACGGACGACATGGGCCGCACGGTGTCGCCGATATTGAAGACGCCCCCGCCGACCAGCGTCCACGCCGGCTGATAGAAATGGCGCTCCGCCGGCTCGATGATCGCGATGCGCAATCCGGGACGGCGGCGCAGCAAGCTCGCCGTCACGCCGATGCCTGCGGCGCCGCCGCCGATCACCACGACGTCGAACGTTTCCGGGCTGTCTGAAGCTGCTGCAGTCGTACTCATCGCGATACCTTTGCTTCCGGAGGGTTGGGTTATGCCGGTCGACACGTTGCAGCGGTGGCCGGTGCCGTCGTCAGGCAGATAGGGTTCTGCCATGAACCGTTAAGCGCTGTTCAATGAAATTGATATCTCGACTCGAATTCTATCGCATTGAACACGCGATAACGATTCCGGCCGCCCTTCAAGATTTTAGATATAGTCACGGCGCATTTTTATTTTATTTCCAGATAGAAGGTAATACTCACTCATCGACACCCTCCACTTTCAGAATTACAAAAATAGAGCCACTTCTGTTACCACAATCAACTCTCGCATTAAGATTCACTTTAAATACCACAATTCGCCATCCTTTCAATAATTTATGCCATATACGTACCGGTTACGTAGTTTCCACGGATACGCCCCCGTCCTTTTAACGCGACAATTATCAAGACGTCGCGCGTTGCTTTCGGACCTGTACGAAACGGACGAACTGCCGCCAGACGAGGGAGCGCGCGCGGACTTTATATGCCCCACGCATTCATCTGCGCAACACGAGCGAAACATGAAAAAGAATCTTAAATTCCGCATCGGCGCCAGCTGGCTGTGTATCGAGAATGGCGACGAATCCGCGCCGGCGTATCCGGATTCGGTATCGGTCGTCTTACGGCAAAGTCAGTCGAACGGGCAGCCTGGCCGGCGTATCGAGATGACCCCGCACGTGCAGCGAAACGCCATCCTCGCACTGGGTCTGCGCTTACTCGATCTGGCGGGTCGCATGACGCCGGAAACGACGTCGTCGGACAGCGAATCGACGCCCAGCAACGCACCATCGCCGAGCCTGCTCGACGACCTCGATGCGACGGATGTTGAGCTTATCGAAAGCCTGCCGCACGAGGAGCCGGTCGATTTCGCGCGCGATGTCTCCCAGAGCGCAAAGCGCCTGCGTAAGCGCATGCCGATTCTGCGCGCTGCACAAAGCGTGCTTGAGCAGTGCAACGATGAGACTGCCACCCGTCTTTATCTGACGCTCGTTGCGGCGGACATGGATGGCAGCTTGCCAGTACGTGTACCTATCGTTGCCGAGTCGAGTTGGTCGCCATGTTTTGAACAATGTGTGAGAACACCGGACACGACGGAACACTGAAAATCATCAAAGCGATACGGATTTAATCCATAAGGCATGTTTAGTTGATCACGGATACCAAGACCCTGTAATCTGCAATCCGTCCGCCCGATTGAGCAAGCGTCGGAGCACCTATGACTCACCATGGTTTTTTGCGTAAGACCGATCATGAAATCCGATAGCGCAATTATCAGCTTCATAGAGAATTTTCCGGTCTCCGCCAGCCTCAAGGAAGCAGACACCGGCAAATACATTATTAATAATAGATACAATTCCCGGCAATTCGGCGTTGAGAATCCGGCGGAACTCGTAGGCCTGACGATCAATGATCTGAAATTCTGTCAACCGGAATGGGGCGCGCAATACGCAGCCGCCATTCAGAAGCTTGATTTTCGTGCGCGCGAAAAGAAAACGCATGTACTCGGCAGGCACCATTTTCTCGACGACAGCGGCGAGGCCCAACTGGAGGAAATGGTCAAATTCCCGGTGCTAGGTTCCCGGAAGAATATTCTGGGCATCGTCACGTATCGGAATGACATTACGCCCACGCTGCCGCCCAACAGCCTCTACCAGCTCTACCTGAATTTTTACGACGTCATGAGTGCGATCAAGCGTGTGCTGGCGTGTCTCGAGATCGTTCCATACTTCGTCACGCTACCTACCGATGCCCAGTTCCGGGTTTTCCTCTTAAAGACTGAGCGGCTCACCAACAAGGAAATCGCCAAGTTTCTCGGCACGTCGGACCGCACAGTGGAAACCCATCTGGACGCCCTGCGCAACAAGGTAGTCGACGGCAATCTGCCCCACGTCCTTTCCCTCGTCAAATGGCATACCCCCTACGCTTCCGATTCAACCCCCTGCTGAGAATCGCGCTCACCGCCAATCTGTTCGAGTGGTACGAATTCTCGCTGACGGCTTTCATGGCCCTCGAAATCGGCCGGCTATTCTTTCCCGCCGCCAACGACAAGACGGCGCTCATGCTGAGTTTCTCGGTGTTCGCGAGCAGTTACCTGGCGCGGCCTTTCGGCAGCGTCTTTTTCGGCGTACTGGGTAATCGGTTCGGCGCGGGGACCGCACTCAGATTAAGCATGATCGGCATGGCGATTCCGGCGTCGTTGATCGCTTTTTTGCCGACCTACCAGACGGCGGGTTATCTCGCGACGGGGCTGCTGATCGCCCTGAAAATACTGCAAGGTTTTGCGGCCGGCGGTGAGTTGCCGTTGAGCGGTTATTTTGTGTCGCTCAACGTGGTGGATAAAAATCGCGGCCTCTACTGCGCGGTGGTCGTGGCGAGCGGCTTCGTCGGTATGTTGCTGGCGTCGGGGATCGTTCTGGCTCTGCCCTATTGCAGCGCCAAGCTGCAACGCTTGCCGGCGGCGGCTCGCGGCGGGTATCTCACCGAGGTATGGCGCTGGCCGTTCCTGCTGTGCATTCCGCTGTCGCTGTGGATCTATTCGCTCAGGTCTTCGATTTCGACGAAACCGGGTAATCAGGCCGATCGTGCATCGCATGCACGGCCCTTATTGCCGTTGATACAAGCCATTGTTCTGGTGGCGTTCATGGAGGCGCATCTTTATACGGCGTTTGTCTGGTTGCCGGGGTATCTCCGCACCTATCTCGGCGTGTCCAGTTTCGACGCTCATTCGACCAACGTGATTACGCTGGTGATTTTTTCACTGTCGATGGTCGCGGCGGGTTACGCCACACGCTGGATAGAGGCATCGAGGCTCGCCCTCATTGGTATCGTGTCTCTGGTCTGCAGTAGTTATCCGCTGTTCGCGTTTCTGCAGCGCGGTGATTTCCTGACGCTGCTGATGGTGCAGGCGGCATTTGCCGTCATGGCGGGTTGTCTGGTCGGCGTTATTTTTGTCGTGCTGCCCGACCTGTTTAAAGACAACTGGCGCAGTTTTGGTATGGTGACCACCTATTCGCTCGCTACCGCGGTGTTTGGTGGGACAGCGCCTGTTGTCGGCGCTTATCTGATCAAGGTGACGCATCTGCTAACCGCGCCCGCGCTTTATATCACCGTGATGGGTGTGCTGGCCGCGCCGGTTGCGTACAGCATTTGCCTGAAGCAACGGAACTTGATTAAGGCGGCCGTCGATCCGGCTGAGGCCGAACAACGACGTGCGTCGTCATCGATTGTTTAACGCTTTTCGCTGAGCTTTAATGAGTCATCTCATGCAGTTACCGCAGACGTTTCTGGTCACGCCTGAACCCGTGGCTGGGAAACCTTTTGGCGACTTTATCGCGTGCCTGGAACGCAGTCTCGAAGCGGGTGTTCGTCTGGTGCAGTTGCGCGCCAAGACGCTGGATGCGCCGCAGTATGCCGGGTTGGCCGAGCAGGCGCTGGCGTGCTGCCGGCGCTACGATGCGCGTTTGCTGGTGAATGCGTCGGCCGAAGTGGCGCTGGCCGTGCACGCCGATGGGGTTCACCTCACGAGTACTCGGCTGATGGCTTGTAGCAGCAGGCCGTTGCCGTCTGGGCTGCTGGTTTCGGCTGCGTGCCATGACGAACATCAGGTGCTGCATGCGAACCGGATAGGTGCGGATTTACTGACCATCTCGCCTGTTATGCCGACGGCCACTCATACGACTGCCACACCCCTGGGTTGGCCGCGTTTTCGTGAGCTTGTGGCACTGACCAAGATTCCGGTTTATGCGTTGGGCGGGATGAGCGTTGATAGCCTGGATGAGGCTCGTAAGTCGGGAGCTCATGGGATTGCGGCGATTCGGTCGCTTTGGGTTAGCGTTGGTGAATAGGGGGTTAGTCTTCGGCCCATTTGCCTCGAAGCGAGATTTTGAGCCCCCAAACAAAAAACCCCGCAAGTCATAGACTTTACGGGGTTTTCTGAAGAAACTTGGCGGAAAGGGTGAGATTCGAACTCACGGTACCCCTAAAGGTACACTGGATTTCGAGTCCAGCGCATTCGACCACTCTGCCACCTTTCCGGGTCTTCCAACTTGTCAGCTGTAAGGCTGCTTCGTCAGATCTCAAGCGGGTCGTTGCTTGAGAGAGAAAGATTATAGAACAGCTCAATCCGATTTCCAAGCCCCTCGTCAAAAAAACTTCAAAGAGACCTGGTCAAGCCGCCGGCACTTCCAACCGCTCCGTCCCACCCAGGTACGGACGCAACGCCGCCGGCACCGTCACCGAGCCATCGGCATTCTGAAAGTTCTCCAGCACGGCGACGAGCGTACGCCCCACCGCCAGCCCCGAACCGTTCAGCGTATGCACCAGCTCCGGCTTGCCTTGTGCATTGCGGAAACGCGCCTGCATCCGGCGAGCCTGGAACGACTCGGTATTCGAGCAGCTCGAAATCTCGCGATACGTGTTCTGCGCCGGCACCCACACTTCGAGGTCGTAAGTCTTCGCGGCCGAGAAGCCCATGTCGCCCGTACACAGCGTGATCACGCGATACGGCAACTCCAGCTTCTGCAGAATCGCTTCCGCATGACCGACCATCTGTTCCAGCGCCTCATACGACGCATCCGGCGCGACGATCTGCACCATCTCGACCTTGTCGAACTGATGCTGGCGGATCAGGCCACGCGTGTCGCGGCCGTACGAGCCCGCTTCCGAGCGGAAGCACGGCGAATGCGCGGTCAGCTTGATCGGCAGCGCGTCGGCTTCGAGGATGCTATCGCGCACCGTGTTGGTCAGCGAAATCTCCGACGTGGAAATCAGATACTGCGTGACCGTATTCTCTTCACCGCCCTTCTCGACACGGAACATGTCGTCGGCGAATTTCGGCAACTGGCCGGTGCCGTACAGAATTTCCGGATTCACGATGTACGGCGTGTAAACCTCCGTATAACCGTGCTGCTCCGTATGCGTGTCGATCATGAACTGCGCCAGCGCGCGATGCAGCCGCGCAATCTGGCCGCGCAGCATCGTGAAACGCGCGCCCGACAGCTTCGCGCCGGTCTCGAAGTCGAGGCCGAGCGGCGTGCCGACGTCGACGTGATCCTTTACCTCGAAATCGAACTGGCGCGGCGTGCCCCAGCGGCGCACTTCCACATTGCCGGCTTCGTCGGCGCCGTGCGGCACGCTTTCGTGCGCGAGGTTCGGCACGCCGAGCAGCAGGTCCGACAGGCCCTTCTGAATCTCTTCGAGGCGGGCCGCCGACGCCTTCATCTCGTCGCCGATACCGCCCACGTCGGCCATCAGCGCCGAGGTGTCTTCGCCCTTGCCTTTCATCGCGCCGATCTGCTTCGACAGGCTGTTACGGCGCGCCTGCATCTCTTCGGTACGGGTCTGGGTATCGCGGCGTTCCGCTTCGAGCGCGGTGAAAGCCGCCGCGTCGAGGGTATAGCCGCGGTCGGCGAGGCGCTTGGCGACGCCGTCGAGGTCTTTGCGCAGCAGCTGAATGTCGAGCATGGGATGGGGCGGGTGTTCGTTATATGAAGCTGGGATTTTAACGCACCGGCGCGGGCGGCCGGTGCGTTAGATGATGAGCGCGTGCGGAATGCCGGCACCGGGCGAATACCCTCAGTCCTTCTTCGGCTTGTTCTCGCTGCGCCACTGCGCATCCAGTTCGGCCAGACGCGCCATCTTGTCGCCGATCTTGCCTTCCAGACCGCGCGGCGTCGGCTCGTACCAATGCGGATCGCGCATATTGTCCGGCAGATAGGTCTCGCCGGCCGCATACGCATCGGGCTCGTCGTGCGCGTAGCGGTATTCGTGACCGTAACCGAGCTCCTTCATCAGCTTGGTCGGCGCATTGCGCAGATGCACCGGCACGCCGCGCGACTGATCCTTGCCGACGAACCGCCGCGCTTCGTTGTACGCGTTGTACCCGGCGTTCGACTTCGGCGCGACCGCCAGATAAATGATCGCCTGAGCCAGCGCCAGTTCGCCTTCTGGCGTGCCGAGGCGCTCGTAGGTTTCGGCGGCGTCGAGCGCGATGCGGGCCGCGCGCGGGTCGGCGAGACCGATGTCCTCCCACGCCATCCGCACGATGCGGCGCGCGAGGTAACGCGGGTCCGCGCCGCCGTCGAGCATGCGGCAGAACCAGTACAGCGCGCCGTCCGGGCTGCTGCCGCGCACCGATTTATGCAGCGCGCTGATCTGGTCGTAGAACGCGTCGCCGCCCTTGTCGAAGCGGCGCAGATTCTCGGCGAGCGCGCTGCCCAGCAACGCGCCATCGATCTCGGTGGTTTTCTGCTGCGCGGCCGCGCGGGCGACGATTTCCAGGTTGTTCAGCAGCTTGCGGCCGTCGCCGTCGGCGGAACCGATCAACGCGTCGCGCGCTTCGTCGGTGAACGTGAGGCCGCCGAGTTCCTGCTGTGCACGGTCGAGCAACTCGCGCTGCTCGTCGTCGGTGAGACTCTTCAGCACGTAGACGGCGGCTCGCGAGAGCAATGCGCTGTTCACTTCGAACGACGGATTTTCCGTCGTCGCGCCGACGAACACGAACAGCCCCGACTCGACGTGCGGTAAGAACGCGTCCTGCTGGCTCTTGTTGAAGCGATGCACTTCGTCGACGAACACCAGCGTCTGGTGCCCGTTCGCGCGATGAATCTGCGCGGTCTCGACGGCTTCGCGGATATCCTTCACGCCCGAAAGCACCGCCGACAACGCGATGAACTCGGCGTGAAACGCATCCGCCATGAGCCGCGCGAGCGTGGTTTTACCGACGCCGGGCGGGCCCCAGAGGATCATCGAATGGGCTTCGCCGGATTCGAACGCGACCCGCAGCGGCTTGTTCGGGCCGAGCAGATGCTTCTGGCCGATCACTTCGTCGATATTGCGGGGCCGCAGGCGTTCGGCGAGCGGAACATTGGCGCGGGGTTCTTCAAACATGACGTTTTGGGGATAATCTCGGCTTTTCCGGACGCGGTCCGTATGAAGGCGGCGGGTTGCCGGATGAATCAGGCCGGCACTTCAGCGTGCGAAGGTGCGGGCAAGGTCCTGCATTATGACAGTGACTGACAGCAACGGCGGCCGGCGGAAGGCCACGCGGATTCGGGCAGCGTGGCAAACGCCGCCCTTCGGACACGAATCGGACAAGACGCAGACGGCCTTTACCGGCGCGGATAAAGACACAGGTGCGTCTTGATGTGCAGATTCGGATTGCCGCAACGATGACCCGCATAGTCCACCTGCTCGCCGGGCCCGAGATCCATGGGGGGCGTCCCCGCTTTTGCCGAGTTTGAGGACGACGGCGAAGCTGACGTGCTGCCGGAAGTCACCGGTTTGCGCGAAGGACTCGCGCATCCGGCGAGACTGGCGATGACAAGAACCGTGACGAGCGATCGAGACAGGAGTGCGCGCATGATCCACCGTAGAGAGCGACATCGGGATGGGCATCTTGCAACGCGACGGTCGCCGTCAACGTGACGCGAAAATGACGAAAATCTCATGCTCCAAGGCCTGCTGCGAAGCACCTTCAGCGACCGGGCAACGCTGACATTTTTCTCATCTGGCGGTCATGGTCACGCACTGCCGGCTTCTCATACTGGGCTCCTGATTCGCCAACCGGCAATCGCTTCCCAGGAGATCCAGATGAACGCCATCAAACTGTCCACGCTTTCCGTCGCGGCACTGCTGTCTATCGGCGCGCTCTCTCAAACCGCGCAAGCGCAGGCCCAGGCGCCTGGCAAGTCGCGTGCGCAAGTACACCAGGAGTTAATCAAGGCTCAGCACGATGGTTCGATTCCGCTCGGCAAAACACAATACCCGCCGAACGAGGCGGTGATTGCGCAGAACAAGCAGACCCACGCGGGCACACGACACAAAGGAGAAACCGCGCCCGCGCTCGACCAGCATGACGCCCCCAAAGCGCGCTAGCGCGGACTGCCGCCGGACGTTTGACGTCCGGCGGCTCAGCGATCAATAGCGCTTAAATAGAGGTCACTCTGTCGCCTGCCTGATCCGGGAACCGCAGCCAGAACCGCGTCAGAACATGCGGCCGGCTCTGCACGCCGCACTCTCCCCCGTGACTATTCATGATCGATCTGACGATCGCGAGCCCTAGCCCGGTGCCCGACGCAGAGTTGTGCCGCGACGGGTCCACCCGGTAGTAGCGCTCGAAGATCCGTTCGATATGATGCGTGTCGATGCCGGGGCCCAGGTCCGACACGCTGATCGTCGTCGCGTCGTCCGCCTGATTGCAGTCGACGGTAATCGCAGTCCCTTCAGGCGCATGAGCCAGCGCATTCGACAGCAGATTGCTGAGCGCTCGCTGATACAGCAGCAGGTCCGCGCGCACCACACCCTGCCCCGTCACGACGATCGACACGCCCGCATCTTCCGCCACCGTCTCGTAGTACCCCGCGACACGTTCGGCCTCCGCCACGGCATCCAGCTCGCGCAGCGACAGCGATGCATCGGCCTGCTCGGAGCGGGCCAGAAACAGCATGTCTTCGATCATCCGCGACAGTCGCTGATATTCGTCGACGCTCGACTCGATCACGTCGCGATACTCGTCCGCGCTGCGGGGCTGCGCCAGCGCGACCTGGGCCGCGGCCTGCAGATTGGTGAGCGGCGTGCGCATGTCGTGCGCGAGGTTCGATGAAAACTGGCTCAACCGCGTGAACGCCTCGTCGAGCCGCGCCAGCATGCCGTTGAAAGCACGGCCCAACTCTCTCAACTCGCCGGACGTATCGAGCGCCGGCAGCGGTTGCGCGAGGCGGCTGGTCGACATATCTTCCGCGCGCGCCACCAGCCGGCGCAGCGGGCTCAAGCCGAGCAGCGCGATGCCATAGGCCAGCGCGGCCGCCGCCACCACGCCCAGCACTTCGATCAGCACGATCGTTTGCGCGCTGGCGCGCAGCAACGCCTGATCGCTGGAGGCATCGTACTGAACCGCGACGCGCACCGACGCGCCGCCCGGGTCCTCGAGCGACGCGTTCGCCACCAGGTATCGGAGCGCCGAACGGCTGCGCTCCAGCCGAACCGGTGCCGGAATCGACAGAACCGGCGCATAAGGTTGAAACCCTGCCGTGCTCAGCAGACGATTGCCTGCCGCGTCATAAATGGCGAGATCCATATTCCGGTGACCATGCAATTGATCGACCCATGTCTCGGCGGTACGCGCAATGTCATCCGGATTGCGTATGGCGGTCAGGTGCATTTGCAGCGCGCTCACGGTCTCGGCCATCTGCTCGAGCGACGCCGACTCGATGCGATTGCGCAGCGCCTCATACAGCCCGAAGCCGCTCGCCGCGAGCACCGCCGACGTGGACAGAATGATGAGCGCCGTCAATCTCGCGCGTAGCGTGCGCGGCAAGATACGCCGTATCACGTGCCGCTGCTCCGGTGTTCCAGCACGTAGCCCATGGCTCGCACCGTGTGAATGAGCTTGGGTTCGTAGGCGTCGTCGACTTTGGAGCGCAGCCGCCTGATCGCCGAATCCACCACGTTCGTGTCGCTATTGAAATTCATGTCCCAGACCTGCGACGCAATCGTCGCGCGCGGCAGAATCTCCCCCTCCCTGCGCATCAGTAGCCAGAGCAGCGCGAACTCCTTCGCGGTCAGCAGAATCGTGTCGCCCTGGCGGGTGGCCTTGCGGCGCGTCAGATCCAGCTCGAGGTCCGCGACCTTGAGCAAGGTCGATTCGCGCGGCTTGCCGCGCCGCAGAATCGTGCGCACACGGGCCACCAGTTCGACGAAATCGAACGGCTTCACGAGGTAGTCGTCGGCGCCGAGTTCGAGACCCTTGACGCGGTCCGACACGTCGTCGCGCGCGGTGAGAAACAGCACCGGCGTCTGCTTCGTGCGCCGCAGTTTCTCCAGCAGTGTCCAGCCGTCGTGACCGGGCAGCATCACGTCGAGAATCAGCAGGTCGTAGTCTTCCGTCTCGGCCTGATGCAAGCCCGTCACGCCGTCCTGAACCCAGTCGACCACGTAGCCCGCCTCGGTCAAGCCCTTGCGCAGATAGGCGCCGGTCTTCGGCTCGTCTTCTACTAAAAAAATCCGCATGCGAACCTACCTTGAAATTAAACCGAAGCGGCGCAGCATCTGACCGACGCCGCCGCGAAACAATCCGGCCACGATGAGGGAACGCCACGAGCCCGAATGCGCGACCCGATAGAGCACGGGCAACACCAGCAGCGTCAACGCCGTGGACGACAGAATGCCACCAATCACCACCGTCGCCAGCGGGCGCTGCACTTCGGCGCCCGTGCCGGTCGCGAAGGCCATGGGCAGAAAGCCCAGCGACGCCACCAGCGCGGTCATCAGCACCGGCCGCAGCCGCGTCAGCGCACCGTCGCGCACGGCCGTGTCCAACTCCGCGCCTTCGTCGCGCAGGCTGCGGATAAACGAAATCATCACGAGACCGTTCAACACCGCGACACCCGAGAGCGCGATAAAGCCAACCGCCGCCGTAATGGATAGTGGAATACCGCGCATCCACAGCGACAGCACGCCACCGCTCAACGCGAACGGAATGCCCGTGAACACCAGCAAGCCGTCTTTCGCGTTATTGAACATGACGAACAGCAGCACGAATACCATGAAGAGCGCCAGCGGCACGACGAGTTTCAACCGCTCGCTCGCGCTCTGCAGTTGCTCGAACTGGCCACCCCACGACAACCAGTAACCCGGCGGCACCTGAACCTCGTCACGAATCCGCTCGCGCGCTTCGGCCACGAACGAACCCACGTCGCGCCCGCGCACGTTCGCGCTCACCACCACGCGCCGTTTGCCGTTTTCGCGGCTGATCTGGTTCGGGCCCGGCGCTACCTCCACGGTGGCCAGCTCCGCGAGCGGCACGTAGGGCGCCTGAATCGACGGTGAAGTCGCGGTCGCCGTCTTGCTCCCGGTCGTGGCCGGCGAGAACGGCAACGCGATCGGCAAGCGCTTGATCGCTTCGATATCCGAGCGCAATTCGTCCGGCAATCGCACCACGATGTCGAACCGCCGGTCGCCCTGGAATAGCGTGCCCGCCTTCTGGCCGCCGACCGCGGCCGCGACCGTGTCCTGCAGATCGCCGACCGTGACGCCGTAGCGCGCCAGCTTGTCGCGGTCGAGCCTGAGCGTGAGCACGGGCAAGCCGGTGGTCTGCTCGACTTTCACCTCCGCCGCGCCCGGCACTTTCTGCAGCGCGGCCGCGATCTTCTCGCCGGTGCCGTTGAGCACCGTCATGTCGTCGCCGAAGATTTTAACGGCTACGTCGCTACGCACGCCCGAGATCAACTCGTTGAAACGCAACTGGATCGGCTGCGAAAACTCATACGCGTTGCCGGGCAACGCGGCGAGCGCCGCCTCGATTTCCCCAACCAGTTGCTCGCGCGTCTTGCTGGGATCCGGCCACGTGTCCACCGGCTTCAGCATGATGTAGCCGTCGGACAGATTCGGCGGCATCGGGTCGGCGGCGATCTCCGCCGTGCCGGTGCGGGCGAACACCCGCTCTATTTCCGGAAAGCGCTGCTTGAGCGTGGTTTCGATCGCCTTCTGCATCTCGACCGACTGCGATAGACTCGTGCCCGGAATGCGCAGCGCCGCGACCGCAAGATCGCCCTCGTTCAGGCTCGGGATGAATTCGCTGCCCAACCGCGTCGCCAGTAAAACACTCAACGCGACGATTGCCACCGCGCCGCTCAGCACGCGCCTGGGCCGCGTCATGAAGGCCGCAAGCACCGGGGCGTAGAGCCGTTTCGCCCAGCTCATCAGGCGATTGTCCTTCTCTTCGACGCGCTCGCCGATAAACAGCGCGACCGCGGCCGGAATGAACGTCACCGTCAACACCATCGCAGCGGCCAGCGCCATCACGACCGTCACCGCCATCGGGTGGAACATTTTCCCTTCGACACCCGTCAGCGCGAAGATCGGCAGATAGACCACCATGATGATGAGCTGGCCGAAGATCAATGCGCGCCGCGCTTCCTGTGACGCCCGGAACACTTCGGCAAAACGTTCGTCGCGAGTGAGCGGCCGGCCCGCCAGCGTCTGCGCATGCGCCAGCCGCCGCACGCAGTTTTCGACGATCACCACCGCGCCGTCGACGATGATGCCGAAATCGAGCGCGCCGAGACTCATCAGGTTCGCGCTGACCTTCGCGTTGACCATGCCGGTGAACGTGATCAGCATGGACAGCGGAATCACCAGCGCGGTGATCAGCGCGGCGCGCAGATTGCCGAGGAACAGGAACAGCACGACGATCACGAGCACCGCGCCTTCGAGGAGGTTCTTCTTCACCGTTTGCACGGCTCTTTCGACAAGCACCGTGCGGTCGTACACCGGCACCGCGCGCACCCCTGCCGGCAGCGTGCGATTGACGTCGTCCATTTTCGCGGCCACGGCTTTCGCCACCGTCCGGCTGTTTTCGCCGATCAGCATGAACACCGTGCCGAGTACGACCTCTTCGCCGTTCGCGGTCGCGGCGCCGGTACGCAACTCGCGGCCAATGTCGACCTGACCGACATCCTTGATCCGCACCGGCACCCCGCCGACGTTGGTCAGCACGACGTTGGCCAGGTCCTCGACCGAACCGGCCTGACCCGGCACCCGCACGAGGTACTGTTCACCACGCCGTTCGATGTAGCCCGCGCCGACGTTGTCGTTGTTGCGCTCGAGCGCGCGCACCACGTCGGCCAGCGTCAGGCCGTACGACATCAGCTTGGCCGGGTTCGGCGCAACGCGAAACTCCTTCACGAAACCGCCCATGGAGTTCACTTCGGTGACGCCCGGCACGTTGCGCAGTTGCGGCTTGATGACCCAGTCCTGCAGCTCGCGCAAATCCACCGGCGTGTAGCGCGTGCCATCCGTTTTGCGCGCGGCGGGGTCCGCCTCGACGGTCCAGAGATAAATCTCGCCGAGACCCGTCGAGGTCGGCCCCATCGCAGGCGTGGCGCCGGGCGGCAGCTTGTCCTTCGCTTCCTGAATGCGCTCGTTCACCAGTTGGCGCGCGAAGTAGATGTCGGTGCCGTCCTTGAAAATCACCGTGACCTGCGAGAGGCCGTAGCGTGAAATGGAACGCGTCTGCTCGAGATTGGGCAGGCCCGCCATCGCCGTTTCGACCGCGAACGTAATGCGCTGCTCGGCTTCGAGTGGCGAATAACCCGGCGCGGCCGTGTTGATTTGCACCTGCACGTTGGTGATGTCGGGTACGGCGTCGATCGGCAGCTTCTGGTAGCTGTAGACGCCCAGCGCTGCGGCAGCGGCGACAGCCAGCATGACCAGCCAGCGGTGCGCCAGGGCGAAACGAATCAGTCTCTCAAACATGGAGATCGTCCTGTGAAACCGGGTGATGGACGCGCGCGCCGTGTGTCGCGCGGCGTCGGAAAAATGCGCGGCGGCTGTTACTCGTGCTCGGCGCTGCCCTTGCCGAGTTCGGCCTTCAGCACGAAGCTGTTGGCGGCCACGTACTGCTGGCCCGTCTTGAGCCCTTTGACGATCTCGACGACGCGTTCATCGCGCCGTCCCGTCTCGACGCCTTGCGCGACGAAGCCCTTGCCCGACTGAACGAACACCGCCGGCGCGCCGTCGATGTCCTGCAGCGCGTCGCTCGCCACCGCAAGCGGTACGGCTTGCCGGCCGGCGTCGACCGAGACGTTGACGAACATGCCCGGGCGCCACGCGCCGTCGGGATTCGGCAGGACCACGCGGGCCGGCGCCGTGCGCGTCTGCTCGCCCAGCAACGCGCCGACATACGCAATCGGCCCGCTCGAGGTCGACTCGAACGCCGCGGCGCTGACGCGCGCTTCGCGGCCGACGCGCACGTCGTTCAGACGCTGCGCCGGCACCGCCATCTCGGCCCATACCGACGACAGATCGGAGATCACGAACAGATTGGCGTCGGCCGCGACGGCCTCGCCGGGCGTCGCGTGTTTCTCGACGATCGTGCCGCCGAACGGCGCGCGCAATTCGTAGCGGTTCAACGCGCCGGCGGAGACCGGCGCATTCAGCGCGGACAGTTTCGCCCGCGCGTTCTGCGTGGCGATCTCGGCTTCGCGCAACTGCACCTGGGCCTGCAGATAATCCTGCTCGGCCGAAATGCGTTCCTGCCAGAGTGTCTTTTCGCGTTCGTAAGCGGTACGCGCGGCGCCGAGGCGGCGTTGCGCGGTCAGGAGTTCGCTTCTGCGCTCGGCCAGATCGACGCTCGCGATCACCGCCAGCACCTGCCCTTGCGCGACCTTTTCGCCGACCGACACGCCGACGCGTTCCACCACGCCGGCCACGCGCGGCACGACATGGGCGGTACGGTCTTCGTTGAATTTGATCTCGCCGGGAAGCTCGAACGACGTGACGACTTGCGCCGGGCCAACTTGCGCGACATCGATACGTGCGGCCTTGATCTGCTCCGGGCTCAGCGCGAGCGCGCCGTCGACGCTGGAAAAAACAAACGACGCGGCTTGCGCCTGCCATTTGAGATTGATGCTTGCATCGAAGACGTGCGGCTTCGCGATCGCCTCGGTGGAGACGAATTTTTGCCCCACCGACACGAATTGCAGGGTTTCCTTCGAACCGTCGTAACGCGTCACCGAGGCGGATAACGTGACGCCCTTGCCAACGGCCTTGCCGTCGACGAACGGATAGACGACGAGACGCGCATTACCCGGCTTTTCGGACAGCACGATTTCGACGGCCAACGCGCCGTCTTCAAGCACGGTGCCGCCGTGCTGGCCGAGGGCCTGGGCCTGGGCCTCGATCGGGTTCGCCTGCGAGGCTTCGGCGCGATTTTCCGCCGCGACGTTCGCCGGCGATTCACGTGTCAACGCCAACGCGGCAAGCGCGATACTCGCGCCGCCGACAAGGGTCGCACTGACGACGATGAGCTTTCTGCGCGACATGATGAATCCTTCAAGGTTGAGAGGGGGTACGGGCGGCATCGGTGCGCAACGGCGTGCCGACCAGCCGGCCGATATCCGCGTAGGCCAGATGCGCGTCAGTCAGCGCCTGCACGTATTGCGACTGCCGCTGGAAAAACGTGCGCTGCGCGTCCAGCACGTCGAGGAGGCCGAACTTGCCGAGTTCGTAGCCGCGCGACATCGCATTGAGTGCCTCACGTGCGGCGGGCAAGACGTCGGCGCCTAGACGGCGGGCTTCCTGCGTTGCGCGTTCGTAGTTGGTATAGGCCTGGGCCAGGGCCAGTTGCAGGCGCGCCGTCTCACTGTCGAAATCGGCGTGCGCCTTCCCGGCGTTATAGACGGATTCGAGTAGCGCGCCTTTGTTGGTGTCGAATAACGGCAGCGGAATCGAGACGCCGACCACCGCCTGGTTGCCACGCGCGCCGCCGGCCGTGATCCGTTTCATGCCGGCGCTGAAGGTGATATCGGGAATCCGTTTGGCACGCTGCACCGAGATGGCGGCGTCGGCGCGCTGCATTTCGGCGCGCGCGGCTCGTGCGAGCGGGGCCTCGGCGAGGCGCGGCATGAGCTGAGCCAAAGGCTCGACGGCGGGCAGGCTTTCCATCTCACCGGAAGCCGGACGCTCGCGCACGAGCGGACTGCCGGTGACGTTCGCGAGCGTTTCCATGGCCATCTCGACGCGCGATCTGGCGTTGCCGAGTTCGATCTGTACGGCGGTCGCGGCGACGCGGGCCTGGGTCGCCTCGACCGGCGAAACCTTGCCCGCACGCACCCGCTTCGCGGCGAGTTCGGCGGAGCGGGCCGCGATACGCGCCGATTCTTCCGCGACCTTCAACTGGCGTTGCGCGGCGAGCAGGCCGTAAAACGCGGCGATTACGTCGGAGCGCAGCGCCGCGCCCCGGCCGTCGAGCGACGCGAGCGCCACCTCACGGCCATACGACGCGACGTCGAGACGCGCCTGACGCTTGCCGCCCAGTTCAACCAGTTGGCTTACCAGTGCGGTGCTGGTCCGATCGGGCCCGCTGAAGCCTTCCTGCAGAAACGAGATGTCGGGGTTGGGGCGCGCGCCCGCTTGCATGAAGGCGCCCTGGGACGCGTCGGCAGTGGCGCGTGCGCCGCGTAGCAGCGGATTGTTCTGGGCCGCGAGGCCGAGCGCTTCGTCGAGGGATAACGGCGACGTGGGTGTCGTGAGGGCAGCGCTTGCTGTTGTTTCGGCAGCAGCGCCTGCCGATGAATCTTGCGCACGCTCAGGAGTGGCTGTCCCCGGCGATGCATAAGCGGACGCCACGGCGGCAAGTGCAAGACAGGCAACGAGGTTGCGGGTAAGCATGGCGTAGAGAATTCGTCGAATAAGTCGGCCGATGCTAAGGTCCCGCCGCGGTGCAAACATGAGGCGAAAATGACAAATCCGTCATGTTTCGCGGCGGCTCCGGTGCGGGTCGAGTGACGCCTGAAACCTGGCCGGGGACGTGGTCGATTCGTGGTCGATCCCAGGCCGATTTAATGCCGATCCGGGCCGTAAGCTGATTTAGGGATAATCTCGGGTTCGCCGGCGGCTGCCCGCCGCCGCGGCGACCTTTTCACGCAGCGCTCACACCAACTTAAAACAGCCGTATAGCAGTTATTTCAGCGTCAGCAATAGATCAAGCATCACCAACAGGGACAAGACCAGATGGCACAAGATCCACTCGCCGGCGACGCCGGTTCCACCTACGCACCGCTCATGCCGGTGCCCGACGCGCGTCGCGCATTCCGCACCGGCGACGCATTCGCGCTCTGGTTCTCGCTCGGCATCGGCCTGCTGGTCGCGCAAGCAGGCGCGCTGCTGGTGCCCGGCTTATCGCTGCCGCATGCATTGCTGGCCATCGTGATCGGCAGCGTGATCGGCGTGGTGCTGCTGGCGCTCGCCGGCGTGATCGGCACGGACACCGGCCTCGCGGCGATGTCGTCGCTGCGGCCGACGCTCGGCGTGCGCGGCGCGTCGGTGCCCGCCGTGCTGAACGCGGTACAACTGGTCGGCTGGGGCTCGTTCGAAGTGATCGTGATGCGCGATTCCGCCGACGCGCTCGCCAAACAGTCGTTCGGCTTCTCCATGCCGCTGATCTGGACCGTGGTCTTCGGCTTGCTGGCGACGCTGCTGGCGATCAGCGGCCCGCTGTCGTTCGTGCGTAAATTCCTGCGCACGTGGGGCATCTGGCTGCTGCTCGCGGGCGCGGCGTGGCTCACGTATAACCTGCTGGCCAAACACGATCTGGCCGCGCTGATGCGCCGTCCGGGCACGGGCGAGATGTCGTTCGGCGGCGCGATCGATCTGGTGGTGGCCATGCCGTTGTCGTGGCTGCCGCTGATCGCCGATTACACGCGCTTCGGCCGCAAACCCGGCGAGACGTTCCGCGGCACGCTGCTCGGCTATGGCATTGCGAACCTGTGGTTCTACGCGCTAGGCGCGATCTACGGCCTCGCGGCCGGCGGCGGCGATGCCTTGCTGACCGGCGCGCTGGCCCAGGCCGGCGGCGGCCTCGCGCTGCTGCTGATCCTGATCGACGAAGTCGACAACGCGTTCGCCGACATTCACTCGGCCGCAGTCTCGACCGGCACGTTCTGGACGCGCGGCAGTGTGCCGATGCTGTCGGCCGCGTTCGGCGCGCTCTGCACGCTGGTCGCGCTGCTGGTGCCGATGGCGAAGTATCAGAACTTCCTGCTGCTGATCGGCTCGGTGTTCGCGCCGCTGTTCGGCGTGGTGCTGGTGGATCACTTCATCGTCCGCAAACGCCGGATCGAAGCTGCCGTGCTCGCCGATCTGCAAGGCCGTTACGGTTTCTCCGGCGGCTGGCATCTGAGCGCGTTCGCCGCGTGGGCGATCGGCATCGTGTCGTATCAGGTGATCAATCAGTGGCTGCCGAATCTCGGCGCGACATTGCCCGCGCTGGCGATCGGCGCGGTGTGTTACTACGCGCTGGTGTCGGTGCGCAAGACGGCGTATGCGTGAGGTTTGATGTCACGCGGTAGCGTCGTCTGAAAATGCGAAAAGGCCTGCAAATGCAGGCCTTTTTTACTTTCCCGGTACGCGGTACGACGTGTGGCTCGTCGCGTCCTATCGCGTGGAAGCCCGATACTCGACGCCCGGCAGCACGCATAGCAACTCGAACGCCAAGTTCGCACCCAGCAGCGCGGTCGTGCCGAACGGATCGTACGGCGGCGCGACTTCCACCAGATCGCAGCCGACGATATTCAGCCCATGCGAGCCGCGAATGATCTCGAGCGCCTGCGGCACCGTCAGCCCGGCGATTTCCGGCGTGCCCGTACCCGGCGCGAAAGCCGGATCGATCCCGTCGATGTCGAACGTGATGTACACCGGGCCGTCGCCCATACGTTCGCGCACGCGCGCCATCAGCGGCGCCAGCGACTGGTTCCAGCACGCCTCGGCCTGCACGACCTCGAAGCCCTGATCGCGGCACCAGTCGAAGTCTTCCGCCGCGTAACCCGTGCCGCGCAAACCGATCTGCACGACGCGCTCGCAATCCAGCAAGCCTTCTTCGACCGCGCGGCGGAACGGCGTGCCGTGCGCGATCTTCTCGCCCATCATCGTGTCGTTGACGTCGGCGTGCGCGTCGACGTGAATCAAGCCGACCTTGCCGTGCTTGCGATGAATCGCGCGCAGGATCGGCAGCGCGATGGTGTGGTCGCCGCCCAGCGTGATCGGCTTGCAATCGTGCTGGAGAATTTCGTCGTACGCGGCTTCGATGCGCGCGATCGAGTCGTGCAGGTTGTACGGGTTGATCGCGACGTCGCCCAGATCGGCCACCCGCAGCGAATCGAACGGCGCGGCGCGCGTCGCCATGTTGTACGGGCGCAGCAGCACCGATTCGCTGCGAATCTGGCGCGGCCCAAAACGCGCGCCGGTACGGTTCGAGGTGCCGAGATCGAACGGCACGCCGACGAAGCAGGCGTCGAACCCTTCGGCCGAGCCGACGTTCGGCAGGCGCATCATCGTCGCGATGCCGCCGCAGCGGGGCATGGCGTTACCGGAGAGCGGCTGCGGCCGTTCGCCGGCGTCGGGAGAAATGAAGGAAGAAGGTTTCATCGTGGCTCGGCAATGAAAAGGCGCTGCAAACGGACTGCAAGCGAAAAACGTGCGAACCGGCCGAGGAGAAAGCATAAGAAGCGCACCTTGCCGGGCGAATCTGGATTCTTAAGCAGTTTCCCTGAAGTTAAAATACGAACAGAATAAACTTCACATCGATTTTCAGCGATGTATCCTGACGCATGTTCTCTCAACTCACCGATCTCGACCTGCGGCTGATCCGCGTGTTCCTCGCCATCGTCGACGCCGGCGGCGTGTCGCCCGCCCAGGCGACCCTCAATGTCGGCCAGTCGACCATCAGCACACAGCTCGCCACGCTGGAAACGCGTCTGGGCTACCGGCTGTGCGAACGCGGCCGCGGCGGCTTCAGCCTGACCGCGCGCGGCGAGCAGTTCATCGACGCGGCGCGTGCGCTGTTATCCGCGGTCGATACCTTCGGCATGCAGGCGCGCAACGTCGGCCGCAAGCTGGTCGGCACGCTGGATATCGGCATGATCGGCCATACGCCGGTGTCGGCCAGCGCCCGTATCAGCGACGCGATCGGTCGCTTCCGGGCGCGCGATCAGTCAGTGCGGTTTTCGATTCTGGTGCGCTCGCCGGGCGAGCTGGAAGAGTTGCTGCTCAATGGGCGGATTCAGGTGGGCATCGGCTATTTCTGGCATCGCGTGCCGTCGCTCGAATACACCGAGGTGTTCGCCGAAGACCAGCTCGCGTATTGCGCGAAGGGGCATCCGCTGTTCACGCAGGCGGGCGCGGTGCCGCCCGCCGAAGCCGCACAGCATGAATGGGCGTGGCGGAGTTATCCGTTGCCCGAGGCCGAGAGTTCGACCACGCCGCAGAACGTGACCGCCGTTGCGGACAATATGGAAGCGGTCGCGATGCTGGTGCTGTCGGGGCATCACCTCGGCTATTTGCCGGGGCATTTCGCGGCGCCGTTCGTCAGGCAGGGGCTGCTCGCGGCGTTGAATCCGGAGTTGATGCGCTATCGCGTCGCGTTTCATATGGTGACGCGGGGGCGACAGCATCGCACGGATATCGTCGAGGCGTTTATCGACGATATGAAGGCTGCGCATCCAGCGCAGATTCTGGAGGTGGAGGCGTAGTCGAGCTGGTTGCGTCCGCCGGCCCCCACCCCGGGATAGTCAGGTAATAGCGGGTCGAGCGACCCGCACCGACCCTGCCCAGTATGCCCATGTCCTCGAGTTCGATGAGTTCGCGCGACGCCGTGGCCCGCGACGTGCCGCCGACGCTCTCGTATTTCCGCGTGTTCATGCCGCCGTCGAAACCATGGGGACCGGCATCGAGCAGCAGCTTGACGACTTTGCGCTGTCGAGTGGTCAGTACCTTGTCCTGATGGTTCATCCAGAAAAGGGCTGTGGCGAGCGCGGCGTCCATGACGCCGGACGCTTCTTCGCAGGACACCCGCACCTGCTCCACGAACCACAGAACCCATGCGGTCACGTCCAGATCGCCATGCTGGGCGCGTTCGAGCTGCTCGTAGTAGTCGCGCCGCTTGTCGAGCAGGCGCTGCGAAGTCCGGATCAAGCGGCTGATCTCACCGTTTTCGCGCGCCAGCACGAGATCGATGAGGACTCGACCGACGCGGCCGTTCCCGTCCTCGAAAGGGTGAATCGTCTCGAACCACAGGTGAGCGAGTGCCGCTTTGACCAGACTGTCGTGCTCGGTCGTGGCGTTGAACCAGTCCAGGAATTGCTGCATTTCGGCCGGGACGTGGGCCGACGACGGCGCCTCGTAGTGCACCCTTTCGCGTCCGAAGCCTCCACTGACCACTTGCATCGGCTCGGCATGCTCGCGGTAGGCCCCGACGAGAATTTTCGTCATGCCCGAGTAGCCGGTCGGGAAAAGCGCCGCCTGCCAGGCACACAGACGCTCATGCGAGAGTGGCGCCGCCCTTTGCAGCACCGCGTCGTCCATGATGTCGAGCAGGCCTTCCACGCTTCGAGGCGCGTTGGCGCCGTCCTGATTGCCGACGCCGAGCCGCCGCGCCACGGACGAACGCACCGCGGTAAGGTTGATGCGTTCACCTTCGATAGCGGCTGTCGCGACGGCGTCCTGACTCCAGGCTTCGGCGGCGAGTTCGAGGCGCTGTTCGAAGCCCAGACCCGCCAGCTTGCCCTCGACAACGCCTTGCGCCCGGTGCGCGCGAGCCAGTTCGGCGCCGACCTGAATGACGTCATAGTGCATGCCGGGCCACGTGGGGGCTTGCCAGATAAGGGACTGTGTCGGTGACATGGCGGAATGAGCCTTGAGGCGATTACGGGCTTTAATCGACTCATAACGTGAGTCGAATCTAAGTATAGTCGACCCTGAGGCGATTGAGCGTCTAATCGACTCAAATTGTAAGTCGATTAGACGCTCAACGTGAACCGCTCCCGGGACCGGCAAGAGCCGACATAAAAAAGCCTCTGTAAGTCAAAGACTTACAGAGGCTTTTGGCAGAATCGAAACCCACTTTCAACCGGCGAAGCGACAGGCCTGACGCCTCCCGCGAACGCTTACCCGTTGATCACATCCGCACCCTTCGGCACCGTGAACTTGAACGCATCCGCCGGCAGCGGCGGGTTCTTCTGAATGTTCGAGAAGGTCAGCAGGGTCACGTTGCCGAACACGTCGTGCAACTCCATTGCTTCGAGATTGCCGTCCTTGAAGCCGATGCCCACGCGTTGGAACTGCGTGTCTTTCGCTTTCGGCGTCAGTTCGAGCCAGTCGATGCCGGCCTTCACGCCCGCATCGCGCAGCGTGAAGTTCTTGTCCAGATCGTTGCTGCCGAACAGGATCGCCGCAGGACTCGCGCCCAACGCCCCGCCAAGACTGCGCACCGTCACCTGATTCAGATCCTTGTCGTACACGTAGAGCTTGTCGCCGTCCGCCTGCAGCAGTTGCGCATAGGGCTTCTCGTATTGCCAGATGAACTTGCCGGGACGCGCGAACGTGAACGTGCCGCTCGACGTTCCGGTCTTGCCGGCGCCGCTGGTGGACAACACGCCGCTCGCGCCCTGCGCCTTGCTCGGCGCGCGCACTTCCTGCTGCACGAAGGTGCCGCGCGCCGAATGCACTTGCGCGACGAACGCCTTCAGTTGCTCGGTGCCGCTCGCGAATGCCTGCGACGCCACCAGCATCGACGCGCCGATCGCCACGCTGCCGACGCCACGCACAAACGTGCGCGCGAGTTGGCCGAAGCGGCTGGATTGAGCACTCTGTCGAACGTGCTGCTGCGCGAATAGCTGCATAGTTTTTTTCTCCCTTGATTGAATTCGTTGAGCGGTCGCGGCGGTGGGTCTGCACCTCGTGCGCCGCGCTGCCTTTCGTGGCCTGTAGCTCGGGCTCCGAGGCTCGTGGCTCGCTCCTGGCTCAAACCCGAGCGGTTTGCCGTCAGCCTTATGCGACATAGCTTAGGCAGCGAGCCTTAAACGGGCCTTAGTGCGGCGTAAAGCGCGCGCCGCACCACCGCACCACAAGTGCGACCAACGCCGCGACGCTTATTCCGCTTCCCGCGCCGGCGCGAGAATCTCGCGATTGCCGTTCGACGACATGGACGACACCACGCCCGAGTTCTCCATCTGCTCGAGCAGGCGCGCCGCGCGGTTATAGCCGATGCGCAAATGCCGCTGCACCAGCGAGATCGACGCGCGGCGGTTCTTCAGCACGACGTCGACCGCCTGGTCGTACAACGGGTCCGACTCGCCGTCGCCCGAGCCGGTTCCGCCGGCACCTGCCGAGCCTTCGTCGCCCTCGCCCGTCACGCCGCCTTCGAGAATGCCCTCGATATAGTTCGGCTCGCCCTGCTCCTTGAGCTTGTCGACCACGCGGTGCACTTCCTCGTCCGAGACGAACGCGCCGTGCACCCGCACCGGCATACCGCTGCCCGGCGGCAGATACAGCATGTCGCCCATGCCGAGCAGCGATTCCGCGCCCTGCTGGTCGAGAATGGTGCGCGAGTCGATCTTCGACGACACCTGGAAGGCCATGCGCGTCGGCACGTTGGCCTTGATCAGGCCGGTGATCACGTCGACCGACGGCCGTTGCGTAGCGAGAATCAGATGGATGCCGGCCGCGCGCGCCTTCTGCGCGATCCGCGCGATCAGCTCTTCGACCTTCTTGCCGACCACCATCATCAGGTCAGCCAGTTCGTCGATCACGACCACGATATTCGGCAGGCGCGACAGCGGTTCCGGATCGTCCGGCGTGAGGCTGAACGGATTCGGCAGCTTCTCTTCGCGCTTGGCGGCTTCGTCGATCTTGTTGTTGTAGCCGGCGAGGTTACGCACGCCGAGCTTGCTCATCAGCTTGTAGCGGCGCTCCATTTCGGCGACCGCCCAGTTGAGCGCGTGACCGGCCTGGCGCATGTCCGTGACCACCGGACACAGCAGATGCGGAATGCCTTCGTAGACGCTCATTTCGAGCATCTTCGGATCGATCAGGATCATGCGGACCTGGTCGGCGCTCGCCTTGTAGAGCAGCGACAGGATCATCGCGTTGATCCCCACCGACTTGCCCGAACCGGTCGTGCCCGCCACCAGCAGGTGCGGCATCTTCGCGAGGTCGGCACACACCGGCTTGCCGCCGATGTCCTTGCCGAGCCCCATGGTGAGCGGCGACGCGGCGTCCGCATAAACCGCCGAGCCGAGAATCTCGGACAGGCTCACGGTCTGACGGCGCAGGTTCGGCAACTCGAGCGCCATGAAATTCTTGCCCGGAATGGTCTCGACCACGCGGATCGACACCAGCGACAGCGAGCGCGCCAGGTCTTTCGCGAGACCGACGATCTGGCTGCCCTTCACGCCCGTGGCCGGCTCGATTTCATAGCGCGTGACGACCGGCCCCGGATACGCGGCGACCACGCTCACTTCGACGCCGAAGTCCTTGAGCTTCTTCTCGATCAGACGCGAAGTGAATTCGAGCGTGTCGGCGGAAATCGTTTCCTGCGCGACCGGCGCGGCGTCGAGCAGCGAGATGGGCGGCAAGGTGGAGTCGCCCGGCAGATCGGTGAACAACGGCACTTGCCGTTCTTTCTCGACGCGCTCCGATTTGGCCGGCGTGACGACCGGCGGCACGATTACGACCGGCTCGTGTTCCTCGATCCGCACGCGGCCTTTTTCGACCTTGCCTTCGCGCTTCACCGCCGCCGCTTCCCCCAGCTTGCGATCGCGGCCGGCCTCGCGGCGCAGCTTCGCGAACGTGACGGCGGAAATGATCGACTCGCCGACCTTTTCCGACACCGACAGCCACGAGAAACGGAAATACAGCGACAAGCCGATCGCGAGCGCGATCAGCAAGGCCAGCGTGCCGCCGGTGAAACCCAGCGCATGCGAGACTCCACGCGCCACCGCCTCCCCGATCACGCCGCCGGGCGCGCGCGGCAACTGCACTTTCAGCGACCACATGCGCAGCGCCTCGATACCGTCGCAGGCGAGCAGCACGAGCATGAATGCGAACGCATCCGCGAGCCAGCTGACGTCGCGCGGCTTGTCTTCCTGCACGTCTTCGTTGCGGGTAATGCGCTTGTAGTTGGCGGAGATATGGCGGCCGAGCAGCACGATCCACCAGTAGGCGGACAGGCCGAACAGCAACAGCAGGATGTCCGACGTCCAGGCGCCGACACGGCCGGCCCAGTTGCCGATATGGTCGACCTGAGCGGCGTGGGTCCAGCTCGGGTCGCGCCGGCTATAGCTGACGAGCGCCATGAGCAGGAACACGCCGAGCGCCACCTGCAGGATCCAGCGGATTTCGGTGAAAAGGCGCGACATGCGGTGCGGCAATGCCTGCGCGCTCGCGGAATAGGGAGCTTTTGCCATTGATCCTGTTGCGTGTGGAGCCACGTACGGCCGATTCCCGGCTGGCGCCTCGCCCAGCGCGGCTTCGGGCCCGCTCGCGGCGACCGGAAACTTCGATCCGGCCTATTGTAAACGCAGTGTCCCGCGCAAGGCTGTAAATGACGGTAACTTGGCCGATTGGCTACACCGACGCGCCGCGGCCCGTGCGGCGACCCTATCGGCGCGATCGGAAAGCTTCATGGAGCAGGCTCGCGCCCCGCCCTTTATAATGCCGCACTAACACCCCATCTGTAGTTTCAGCTCAAGTCGCGCGGCCTCGCATGGGCGAGCCGGGCGCCGTAAAAGGATTCGATCATGCCCGCTACTTCCACGAAACACGCCAAGGTTCTGATTCTCGGTTCCGGCCCTGCTGGCTACACGGCTGCGGTCTACGCGGCGCGCGCCAACCTGGCGCCGGTGCTGGTCACGGGTCTCGCCCAGGGCGGTCAGCTGATGACCACGACCGACGTCGAAAACTGGCCGGCAGATGCCCACGGCGTGCAAGGTCCGGAACTGATGACGCGCTTCCTGGAGCACGCGGAGCGCTTCAACACCGAGATCCTGTTCGACCACATTCACACGGCCAAGCTCGACGAAAAGCCGATCCGCCTGATCGGCGATTCGGGCGAATACACCTGCGACTCGCTGATCATCGCGACGGGCGCGTCGGCGCAGTACCTCGGCCTGGCGTCGGAAGAAGCGTTCATGGGCAAGGGCGTGTCGGCTTGCGCCACTTGCGACGGCTTTTTCTACAAGCAGCAGCACGTGGCCGTGATCGGCGGCGGCAATACCGCGGTCGAAGAAGCGCTCTACCTGTCCGGTATCGCGAAGAAGGTGACCGTGATCCATCGTCGCGACAAGTTCCGCGCCGAGCCGATCCTGATCGATCGTCTGCTGGCGAAAGAAAAGGAAGGCCTGGTCGAGATCAAGTGGAACCACACGCTCGACGAAGTGACCGGCGACCAGACCGGCGTCACCGGCCTGCGCATCAAGCACGCGCAAACCGGCGCAACGGAAGACATCGCGCTGCAAGGCCTGTTCGTCGCGATCGGCCACAAGCCGAACACGGACATTTTCGCCGGCCAGCTGGAAATGAAGAACGGCTACATCATCACCAAGGGCGGCCTGAACGGTTTCGCGACCGCCACCAGCGTGCCGGGCGTGTTCGCTGCCGGCGACGTGCAGGACCACGTCTATCGTCAGGCGATCACCAGCGCGGGCACCGGCTGTATGGCCGCGCTCGACGCGCAACGCTACCTGGAAACCATCGACGAGATGGCCGGCGAGCATGCCATGAGCCAGGAAGCCGGACGTTGATGCACCGCGCCGGGCGGCAACGCACGGCGCAACGGTAAAATGGCGGCTGGGCGTGGCCCGGCCGCCTGCCTGATAAAAGGCCGCGGCTGACAAGCCTGCGGCCTTTTTTGCGTCTGCGTCACGCGTCCTGTTTCATGCGCCCTGTTTCATGCGTCATGCCGCTCGCGATCAGCGTCGCGCGATCGATCTCCTTGTCTGCGTTGTCTTCCCGATATGCCGAAAAACCAGCCCCACCCCAACGAACCGAAGCGCGCCCGCACCGCCGCCAGGGCGGCACCGGAACCCGCCGTCCCCGTCGCCCAGGCGAAGCTCGAAGCGGCGGCCGGTCTTGCCGGCCTCGGCGCGCTGCGCGACGCGTTGAAGGGCGAAACGCAACGGCGCGACCGCGAGCGCGCCGTCGCCGCGGTGGCGCAGCGCGAAGCAACGGCGGACGCCGATCTGTTCCGCCGCGAGATCGGCGCAGTGGCGCCGTTAGCGGTGCCGCCGCGCGCCACGCTGCCGCGCAATCCCCCGCCGCCGCTGCCGGTGCAAACCAGGCTCGACGAAGAAGCCGTCCTGCACGAAGCGATTTCCGACGAGTTCGATCCCGAGGTACTGCTCGAAACCGACGAGACGCTCTCGTATTGCCGCCCCGGCGTCAGTCAGGAAGTCGTGCGCAAACTGCGGCGCGGCGACTGGATCGTGCAGGCGCAAATCGACCTGCACGGCATGCGGCGCGAAGAAGCGCGCGAGGCGCTGGCCGAGTTCATCCGCGAGTCGGTGAAGCGCGGTTTGCGCTGTTTGCGCGTGATTCACGGCAAGGGTTTGGGGTCGATCGGCAAGGAGCCGGTGCTGAAAGGCAAAGTGCGCGCCTGGCTCGTGCAGAAGTCCGAGGTCTACGCGTTCTGCCAGGCGCGTCCGCACGACGGCGGCGCCGGCGCGGTGGTGGTGCTGCTGCAGCCGGGCGCGTTGCCGGCGCACGCCAAATCCTGAGGCCGCCGCGGTGATCCATCCGAGGCTGACGCTGGCGCTGACCCTCATGGAAGCGCTGGCGATTTTCGCGTACGCGATTTCCGGCTTCATCGAAGCCCGCACGCGGCGGCTCGACCCCGTGGGCACCTTTCTCGTGGCGATCGCCACGGCTTTCGGCGGCGGCACGTTGCGCGATGTGTTGCTGGAGCGGCGGCCGTTCTACTGGGTCCAGCATCAGGGTTATCTGATCGCGATCTTCGCGATGTCGCTGTTCGCGCCCACGCTGTTGAAGATGACCTCGCGCCTGCTGTCCGAGCGCGTGCTGCTGGTCGCGGATGCCATCGGGCTGGGCCTGTTCAGTATCGCGGGCACGTCGATCGCGCATGACGCGCAGATGCCGTGGTTCACCGCGGTAATGATGGGTGTGCTGACGGGCGTGTTCGGCGGCGTGATCCGCGACGTGCTGTGCAACGAAGTGCCGCTGATCCTGCGTGACTCGCGGCCTTATGCGACCTGCGCATTCGTGGGCTGCTGGCTGTATGTGCTGCTGGACTATGCAAACGTGGATACCGTGTACAGCGTATTGATCGCGACGGTTTTTATTCTGCTCGCCCGGCTGCTGACGTTCAGGTTCAACGTGCGCTTGCCGCACTGACGGCGATGGCGTTAGTCGAGCGCATTCAGCGTATCGAACGCTGAATCGAGCGCCGCATCGCCCGCGAACGCGAACACGAACGATACAGCGCCCTTCACCCTTACTTATTGGTGGCCAGCGCGCCCGCGCTCTTCGAGCCGCCGAACAGCGCCGTCAGATAGGCCGAGTTGTTGTTCATCGTCGCCATTAGCGTGTTCAGCGCGGTGAACTGGCTCTGATACTGCTTGGTCAGTTGCGTCGCGTAGTCGGCGAGCTTGGACTGCTGCGCGGTGACGCTCTTCAGATCGGCGTTCAACGCGCTGTTGCGCGTGTCGATGATGCCGCCGGTCCGAGTGAACTCCGTGATGCTCCTGTTCAGCTTCGCGCCGAGCCCGTCGGTCGTGTTGAACAGTTGCGCCACGCGCGCCGGCGCGGTGCTGAGCGCCGAGCTCAGCTTCGCATTGTCGATCACCAGCGTGCCGTCCGCCGGATCGCCCTTCAGCGTGATGCCGATATGCGCGAGGCTCACCGTCGAAGTGCCCTTACCCACCCCGCCGCCGATAATCGACGCCAGCGAATTCTTGATGGTCTGCAGCGTGGAGTCGCCGAGCAGCGCGCCGCCGGTCTTCGACGTTTTGTCGTACGAGGACAGTTTGTTGACCGTCGTGACGACCGTGTTGTACAGGTTCGCGAAATTCGTGATCGCGGTGTTTTGCGCGGTGGTGTCCGGTGCGATGGTCAGCGTCTGCGTGGTGCCGATCGCGTCGCGCGACAGATTCAGCGATACGCCGGAGATCGCGTCGGTCACGGCGTTGGTCGCGCTGCGCGCGTCGATCCCGCCGATGGTGAGCAGCGCGTCCTGCGCGGCTTCGCTCTGACGCCAGGCTTTGGTGCTGTCCGACGAGACGAACGTGGACGCCGCGCCATCCGCGCCGGGCGTCGACTTGACGCCGAGCGCCGCCAGGCCCGCATCGTTCTGCACGTTGCTGGTGGTGACGTCGATCGTGTTGGCCGCACCGGTGGTGGCCGCGCGCAGCACGAGGTGGGCGCCGCCCGTGCCGGTCACGATCGTGGCCGTGACGCCCGGGTTGTTGCTCGCCTTGTTGATCGCGTCGGCAATGCCGCCGAGCGTGTTGTTCTTGCTGTCGACCGCGATGTCCATCGACTTGCCGCCGACCGCGATGCTCAACGTGCCGGTGCCCAGTTGCGTGGTCGTGCCGAACGCGGCGGACGCCAGGCTCTGCGACGTGGCGATCTGCTTGACTTCGACGACGTAGCTGCCGGGTACGGCGCCGACGCCCGCTTTCGGGTCGAGTCCTTTACCGCTGGCCGTGGCCGCGAAGGTCGACAGCGTGGTGCCGTCCGACAGATTCTTGATCGCCGCCTGCAGCGCGCTCAGCGCCGACGTCAACGCGCCGTACGCGGACAACGTGGTGTTGTCGGTGGTTTGCCGGGCTTGCAACGCCGCCGACTGACCCGCCGTCTTCGCATTTACTAGCGCCGACACGAGGCTCGCGACGTCCATGGACGAATTGCCGGTCGAGCCGCTGATGATGGATTGCGCCGCCTGCTGCACCTGGTTGCGTGCGCTGGACGTCGCCTGATTGACGGACGTGTTGTTGATCGTAGACATGCCATGGCTCCGTGCGTCGAGTGGTTCGTGATCTCTGGTGTGACGCCCCGGGCCTGTTCAGTTGCGCCATCTATCCGGTCACATCGGCGTCGCTTACATTTTTTTCAAATGTTACACCATATTTCTTGATCCGAATGTGACGATTTGTCGGAAATAAGCCGATGTGATTTGGTTTGAATTCGTCGAAATGAGAGATTTGAGCGCTTTGCGCTCAAAAACGGACGTGGCGCGATGCAATACCACTTTTGGAGAGAACAACGACACCCGACGTCACGATGCGTCCGGGTGTTTGAAGCCGGCAGGGCGCTACTGCGTGATCGCAGCGCGCCCCGCCGTGACGACGTCAGCTCTTACTGGAGGAGCTTCAGAACTTGCTGCGGGTTCGAGTTAGCTTGCGCCAACACCGAGATACCCGCTTGTTGCAGCACTTGCGCCTTGCTCAGGTTCGCCGTTTCTTGCGCGAAGTTGGCGTCCGTGATTTGCGACTGTGCCGACGACAGATCGGTCGACTCAGCTTGCTGCGACGCGGCCCCTTTGACGATCAACACTTATCGCTTTGCGCGACTGTCGCGCAAAGTTTATCAATCCGCCATTTTCAACAACGTCGCGACGGCTTAAAGGTTCATTAATGTCTGATCGACGGTCTTTTGCGTCTTGATCGTCTGCGCGTTCGCCTGATAGTTGCGTTGCGCGGTAATCAGCTTGACCAGTTCGCTAGTCAGATCGACATTCGAGTTTTCCACCGCGCCGCCTTGCAGCACGCCGTGGTTCGTCGAACCCGGCGCCGAAATCTGCGCGACACCCGACTGCGAAGTCTGCTGGAACTCGTTGTTGCCGAGGTTCACCAGACCGTTCTGATTCGAGAAGTTCGCGAGCACGATCTGACCGAGCGCGGCGGTTTGCTGGTTCGAGTAGTTGCCGGTCAGCGTGCCGTCGGCGGCAATCGTAAAGCTCGTCAGCGTGCCGGCGGCATAGCCGTCGGGTTGCAGCGTGTTCACGCCGTTCTTGCCGCCGTACTGCGTCGTGCCGCCAATGTTCAGCGTCAGGTTCTGCGGCGTCGACGAACCGTCCGTGGTCGGCACGCCGAAGTTGAACACGAATGGCGTGGTGGTCGCGACGCCGCTCTTGTCCGTCGTGCCGAGCAGCGTGCCCGACGAGTTGAAATTCGCGTGGCCGATCAGTTGCGCCGCGCCGCTCGACGGACCCGCGTAGACATTCCACGCGCCGGCCGCCGTCTTGGCGAAGTACATGTTGACCGTCTGCGAGCCGCCGAGCGAGTCGTAGACCGTCGTGCTGGTCGAGTAGTTGTACGTCGTCGAGCTGTTCTGGTTGAACGCGATCGGCGTCGGCGCGATCGTGTAGCTGTCGTTCGTGGACGGCAGACCGTTGAACGTGATGGTCTGCCCGTTGCCGAGCGGGATCGCCGTGCCGGCCGTGTAGGCGCCGGTGGTCGCGGTGCCGAGCGTGTTGTCGGTCACCGTGTAGGCGGTCGGGCTCGTGAACTTGACGGTGTAGTTGTCGTTGTTCGTGCCGGACGCCGGACGCGTAATCGTCGCGCCAGGCGTGGTGAGCGTGCCGGCGTTCGCGCCGGGCGTGACGGTCGGCGTGCCGAGCATCAGCTTGTCCTGCGCGTTCAGGTTCAGACCGGCGACGATCTTCGTGGTGGCCTGCGGCGCGATGTTCGCGGTCGGCACGCTGAGCGGCACGGTTTGCGCAGTGTTGACCACCCCCGCGGCGTTCGCGCCGAAGCCCATCAGTTTCAGGCCTTGCGCGTTGGTGATGAAGCCGTTCTTGTCGAGCTGGAACACGCCGTTGCGCGAGTACACCGCCGTCCCGTTGTTCGACAGCTGGAAGAACCCGTTGCCGTTGATCGCGACGTTGAGTGCCTGGTTGGTGCTGTTGATCGTGCCTTGCGAGAACTGCTGCTGCACTTCGGCGAGGCGAGTGCCGATGCCAACCTGATTGCCCACCGCGGTCGCCACCGAATTGGCGTACATGTCGGCGAATTGCGCGGAACCGCTCTTGAAGCCGACCGTATGCGAGTTGGCGACGTTATTGCCGATCACGTCGAGATTCTGCGACGCAGCCGTCACCCCACTCAAACCTTGCTGGTATCCCATCGTGGTCTCCGTTCTGGAAAATCGTAACTTCGGTGGTGTTGTTCTGAAGATGGATGCGGCGCCGTGATGTCGACGCCTGGCAATATCAGGCGCTCGTCGAGTCGCCGGATGCGCCATTGGGAAGAGGACTGACGGCCGGTTGCGATGCCGCGGCGTTCGCATTCGCCAGCGCCAGCGCCAGCGCCGATGCCGATGCCGATGCCGATGCCGATGCCGACACGAGGCTTGAAACGAGGCTCGACATGTTCATCGTCGCGTTGCCGGTCGAGCCGCTCATAGCGGATTGCGCCGCCAGCTGCATCTGGTTCTGCACACTGGCGGTCGCGGTGCTGACCGACGTGGTGGTGATCGATGACATGCAAAGGCTCCGTGCGCCGAGTGATTCGCTGTTTTTGGTGCGACGCCCCGAGCCCGTTGAACTGGGCCATTTATTCGCCACACCCACATCCTTACAATTGTTTCAAATGTTACGCCATATTTCTCAAAAACATTGTGAAGATTTGTCGTAGGAATGCGGCGGTGCAACCCTGTCCGCGGTTTTTACGCAGCGCTCGCGTGCCACGATGTCGACCTCGGCGCGCTATCCGCGCATGTCGATTTCCGCTGTTATTGTTCGTCGTCGGGTAAACGGCCTTGCGGCCGTTGTTGCGCCACAACCGCGCCCCACAAACGCCCACGGTGAACACGATGACCCTGAAGCTTTATGCCCATCCCTTCTCCTCGTACTGCCAGAAGGTCCTGACCGCGCTCTACGAAAACGACACGCCGTTCGAACTGCGCAAGCTGGCGCACGACGACCCGCAAGTCATGGCCGAATTCGCTGCGCTCTGGCCGATCAAGCGCTTTCCGCTGCTGGTCGACGGCAGCCGGACCGTGATGGAGGCGAGCGTGATCATCGAATACCTCGGACTGGTACATCCCGGGCCGGTGCGACTGCTGCCCGCCGATCCGCTCGCCGCGCTGGAGGTGCGCACTATGGATCGCTTCTTCGACAATTACATCTCCACGCCGCAACAACGGATCGTGTACGACAGCATGCGTCCGGATGCGGAGCGCGATCCGATCGGCGTCGCCGAAGCGCGCGCCGCGCTCGACACCGCGTACGGCTGGTTGAACGACGTGATGGCGGAGCGCGAATGGGCCGCCGGCGACCACTTCAGCCTCGCCGATTGCGGCGCCGCGCCGTTCCTGTTCTACGCGGACTGGACGCACCGCATCGGAGCGGCGTATCCGCATGTGCTGGCGTACCGCAAGCGCCTGCTGGCGCGCTCGTCGTTTGCGCGCGCGGTCGACGAAGCGCGGCCATACCGCTCGTACTTTCCGCTCGGCGCGCCCGACCGCGATTAGTCAGACACCCGCCGTCGAGCACACGCCGGCTGCCCCATACACGGGACCGCCGGACCGTCGCGCGGGCGCATCCCTCGTCGCCCGCAAAACCCCACTGCGACAACAGGTTTTCCACCCTATACACTTCACGTCGAAACCCAATTCCGCCCATCACTCATAAGGCAAAAAACATGGACCGTTTCGAAGCGATGGAGATATTTACGCGGGTGGTGGAAGCGAACAGCTTCACCAAAGTATCCGAATCGCTCGACCTGCCCCGCGCCAAAGTCAGCCGCACGATTCAGGCGCTGGAGGAACACGTCGGCGTGCGTCTCCTGAACCGTTCGACGCGCCAGGTCAGCGTCACCGAAGACGGCGCGGCCTTCTACGAACGCTGCGTGAGCATCCTCGCCGAAGTCGCCGAGGCCGAATCGTCGCTGTCGAACAAGCGCGAAAATCCGGCCGGCACGATTCGCGTGGATACGTCCGGCACGCTCGCGCGAGCGCTGCTGCTGCCCGCGCTCGACGATTTCTACCGCCAGTACCCCGAGATCGACGTGCGGCTCGGGCTCGCGGATCGCAATATCGATCTGATTCAGGACGGCGTGGATTGCGTGATCCGCATGGGCACGCCGGAGGAGTCGAGTCTGGTGGCGCGGCGCATCGGCCAGGCGCGCATTGTCACGTGCGCATCGCCGGCGTATCTGGAGCAGTACGGCACGCCGACCACGCTCGAAGAATTGAGCGAGCATCGTGCAGTCAATTACGTGTCGGCGCGCACCGGCCGAACCTTCCCGTTCGAATACGAAGTGGCCGGCGAAATCGCCAAGGTCACGCTGAAGAGCGTGCTCGCGGTGAACGACGGCTCGGTCTACATCGGCGCGGCCGCGCTCGGCCACGGCATCATTCAGCCGTCGCGCTTCATGGTGGCCGATCTGATCAAGGAAGGCGCGCTGAAGGAAATCCTGACCGACCACACGAGCCCGAGTACACCGCTGTCGATTCTGTACGCGCATCGCCGCAATCTGAGCTCGCGGCTGCGTGCGTTTATCGACTGGGTGAGCGAGTTGTCGCGCAACAATCCGGATCTGCGCATCCCGGACGCTTGAGCGGCAAGCGGCGATCAGCGGCAAGCACCACGCACCACGCGCTCCAAAAGCAAAAACCCCATGCGTGACAAAAAACGCATGGGGTTTTTCTTTGCAGAACCCGACTTCGCTGCCGTCAGGCTCTCAACCTCGATCAGGCAATCCGCTCTTCATTCGACGGATCGAACAGCACCGCCTTCGACGTGTCGAACAACAGCGTGGTGTTCGTCAGCGGCTGCGGATTCGACGCCGGGTGAACACGGCTCACGATACGCTTGCCGTTCACCTGCGCGAACACCAGCGTATCCGGACCGGTCGGCTCGATCACGTCGACCTTCACTTCGATCGATTGCAGCTGCGAGTTGTCGCCGTGCGCGCCGCGTGCGTCGGTGATGCGTTCCGGACGCAAGCCCAGAATCACCTCACGGCCCACATGCGACTTCACCTTGGCCGAATCGAACGGCAGGTTCAACGCCGTACGCGTCACACCCGTATCCAGTTCGAGCGCCACGCCCGCGCCCTGCTCCACCAGCTTGCCCTGAATGAAGTTCATCGGCGGCGCGCCGATGAAGCCGGCCACGAACAGATTCGACGGCGAGTCGTAGATTTCCTGCGGCGCGCCGAACTGCTGCACGATGCCGTCTTTCATCACCGCGATGCGGTCGCCGAGCGTCATCGCTTCGATCTGATCGTGCGTCACGTAGACGATCGTCGTGCCGAGGCGTTGATGCAGCAACTTGATTTCCGAACGCATCTCGATCCGCAGCTTCGCGTCGAGGTTCGACAGCGGTTCGTCGAACAGGAACATCACCGGATCGCGCGCCAAGGCGCGGCCCATCGCCACACGCTGACGCTGGCCGCCGGACAGTTGCCCCGGCTTGCGGTCCAGCAGGTGCGTGATCTGCAGCGTGTTCGACACGCGGTCGACGATCTGCGTCTGCTCCTGCTTCGGCACCTTGCGGATGTTCAGGCCAAACGAGATGTTCTCGCGTACCGTCATGGACGGATACAGTGCGTACGACTGGAACACCATCGCGATATCGCGATCTTTCGGCGACAGGTTGTTCACCGTCTTGCCGTCGATCTGGATCTCGCCCTTGGTTACGGTTTCGAGGCCGGCGATCATATTGAGCAGCGTCGACTTACCGCAGCCCGAGCCGCCGACCAGAATCAGGAACTGGCCGTCTTCGATGTCGATGTTGACACCCTTCAGAACCGGCACCCCATTCGGGTAGGTCTTGTACACGTCACGGATGGAAAGGCTTGCCATGCTGTGAATCCTCTTTGTCTCTGGTACTGCTTGAAAACGTCTTGTGTGACGGCGGCGGATCACATCACGCACCGCCGTCCTCGGATAGGTTTAGCCCGGCTTCAGCCCTTCACCGCGCCCGCCGTCAGGCCACGCACGAAATAGCGTCCGGCGACGATGTAGACCAGCAAGGTGGGCAGCGCCGCGATGATCGCGCCGGCCATGTCCACGTTGTATTCCTTCACGCCGGTCGAGGTGTTCACGAGGTTGTTCAGCGCCACCGTGATCGGCATCGAATCGACGCCGGAGAACACGATCCCGAACAGGAAGTCATTCCAGATCTGCGTGAATTGCCAGATCAGGCAGACCATGAAAATGGGCAGCGACACCGGCATCAGAATCTTCGTGAAAATCGTGAAGAAACCCGCGCCGTCGATCCGCGCCGCTTTCACGAGTTCAGCCGGAATGCTGACGTAGAAGTTGCGGAAGAACATCGTCGTGAAGGCGATCCCGTAGATCACGTGCACCACCACCAGACCGGTCGTGGTGTTCGACAGACCCATCATGCCTTCGAAGCGCGCCATCGGCAGCAGGATCGCCTGGAACGGAATGAAACAGCCGACCAGAATCATCGTGAAGATCGGGTCCGCGCCACGGAAGCGCCAGTGCGTCAGCACATAACCGTTGAACGCGCCGATGATCGACGAGATCAGCACGGCGGGAATCACCATCCGCACCGAGTTCATGAAGAACGGCTGCATCCCGTCGCAACGCACCCCGGTACAGGCGCCGCTCCATGCCTTGATCCACGGATCGATAGTCCAGTGCGTGGGCGGCGTCAACAGATTGCCGGTGCGCAACTGATCGATGTCCTTGAACGACGTGGACAGCATCACGTACAGCGGGAACAGGAAGTACAGGGCGAACAGAATCAAGGCCGCATAAATGACGGCACGGCTGATCGTCATCTTAGGCTGCATTGCGGGTGCTCCTCGATTCCAGATACATCAGCGGCACGAGCACGGCGACGACGGTGGCGAGCATCATCATCGACGAAGCCGCGCCGACGCCCAGTTGCCCGCGATTGAACGAAAACGTGTACATGAAAATAGCCGGCAGCGACGAAGACGTGCCCGGACCGCCCGCGGTCAGCGCGACGACCAGGTCGAAGGTCTTGATCGTGATGTGGCAGAGAATCAGCAGCACGGAGAAGAACACCGGACGCATGCTCGGAATCACGATCTTGCGGTAGATGGTGGGCAGCGCCGCGCCGTCCATCTGCGCGGCCTTGAAAATTTCAGCGTCGACGCCGCGCAAACCCGCGAGGAACAGCGCCATCACGAAGCCGGTGGATTGCCAGACGGCCGCGATCACGACGCAGAAGATCGCCTTGTCCGGGTCGCCCAGCCAGCTGAACGAGAAGCTCGTCCAGCCCCAGTCGTGGAACACCTTTTCGAGGCCGACGCTCGGCGTCATGATCCATTGCCACGCGGTACCCGTCACGATGAACGACAGTGCCATCGGGTACAGGAACACGGCGCGCAGCGCGCCTTCGTTGCGGATCTGCTGATCGAGCAGGATCGCGAGGAACAGACCGAGACCGATACAGATACCGATGAACGGAATGCCGAACCAGCCGAGGTTGGCCGCCGACGTCCAGAACACGTCGTTATCGAACAGCTCGCGATAACGGTCGAGACCGACAAAGTTATAACGAGGCATCAACCGCGAATCGGACAGCGACAGAAAGCCGGTAATTGCGATGAAGCCATACACGAAGATCAGGCTGATCACGACGCTGGGTGCGAGCACCAGCTTCGGAATCCAGCGATCGGCAAGCGCCGCCATCGGCGACGTGCGGCGGGCGGCGGTGGCCGTTTTCCCGTTTCCGCTGATAGAAGCAGTCACTACTCGACTCCTGCTGAAACTGAACCGCCGCGATACTCGCGTCTGACAGACGCAAGGCTGCAACGGCCTAGGTGTGACTCGATGAATCCAGAGATGAAACCGCCTGCCGACAAACCAGTCAGCTCAAGCCAGCGGTCTGAAGAGCGCGCCCGATGTGCGTGGAGTCACACCGGGCGCGCCGCTTCGCTTACTTCACTTACTTGGTCTTCGCTGCCTTCGCGAGCGCTGCAACTGCGCTCTTCGAATCCTGCTGCGAGTTCATGAACTTCGTGACCACGTCCGAGATCGCGCCGGCTGCTGCATCCGGTTGCGCCATGCCGTGAGCCAGCGACGGCACATAGCCGCCCGACTTGATCGCCACCTGTTCATCCGCGTACGACTTCTTCGCGCAGTCGTCGAACTTGGCCATCGACACGCCCAGACGCACCGGGATCGAGCCCTTGTTCAGGCTGAACTGTTCCTGGAAGTCCGGCGACATGATCGTCTTGGCCAGTGCCAGTTGACCCGGCGTGGCGGTCTTTTGGCCCTTCTGCTGGAAGAAAACGAACGAGTCGACGTTGAACGTGTAGGCCTTTTCCGTGCCCGGCACAGCAGCGCAGACGTAGTCCACACCCGACTTCTTGCCGGCGTTGGCGAATTCGCCCTTCGCCCAGTCGCCCATGAACTGCATACCGGCCTTGCCGTTGATGACCATAGCGGTGGCGAGGTTCCAGTCACGGCCCGTACGGCCCGCGTCGAAGTAACCCTGGATCTTGCGGACCGTGTCGAACACGCCGACCATCTGATCCGACGTCAGCGTCTTCTCGTCCAGATCCACCAGCGCCTTCTTGTAGAAGCCCGCGCCTTGCGACAGCACGACGTCTTCCCACAGCGTCAGGTCTTGCCACGGTTGACCGCCCATCGCGATCGGCTGGATGCCGTCGGCCTTCATCTTGTCGGCCAGCGCGAAGAACTCAGGCCACGTGGTCGGCACCTTGCCGCCTGCCTTGTCCAGCGCTGCCTTGTTGATGTACAGCCAGTTCACGCGGTGCACCGAGAACGGCGCGGCGACATAGTGACCGTCGGCGTGCATGATCTTGTCGATTTCCGGCGGCAGATTCTTCTTCCAGTCGCCGGCAGCTGCGTCGATCGGCACCAGCACGCCTTGCGACGCCCAGTCCTGAATCAGCGGACCCTTGATCTGCGCAGCGCTCGGTGCGTTACCCGAGATCACCTGCGTCTTCAGTGCCGTCATGGCAGCCGCGCCCGCGCCACCCGCAACCGCGAAGTCCTTCCACGTGTAACCCTGCTTCGTCATGTCGTCCTTGAGGACGCCGACGGCTTTCGATTCGCCGCCCGAAGTCCACCAGTGCAACACTTCGATCGACTCGGCAGCCTGCACGGCCGAGACGCCACACATCAGACCCGCAGCGCACAAAGCGCCCATGATCGCGCGAAATTTCATTGCTTATCTCCTCCAGACACCTGAACAAAAAACAAATGGCCCCTGATGTCGCCAGGGTGCTGTGGTTGGTTCAAACAGGCAAAACACTGGGCGATCGAGCACGGTCGGGCGCATGCGCGAGGCATGTGCCGGCGGACCGATGTCCGGCCGCTGGAAGCTCAACAGATGAGTGGTTCGGGATGCAACTGACTGTCTCCTCTTTTGATTTTTGCCTGCCCGCGTTGAGCGCGGCAGACTCGAGGTGCCTTGCACGTCAATTCGGGCAATCGCCTTTGCTGGCCGGTCGACTTCCCGGCTTTCCCTAAGGCTCGCCGGGCCGTGCTGACACGTGCCGAAAGGCAATGTCCGTTAACATGCAGGGAGCGCCTGCCGATTCGGGAAAACGCGCATCTTGCCTGCCAGCGCACGCTTTTTTCATCGAATTAGCGCTACCTCTTGATTTGGATTGTAGTTAAACTACAATTCAGTGTCAAAAAATATTTTATCGGACTACGGTCGCCCTTTCCGGTCATCCCGGCGGCCCCAGGACATCGACGGAGACTCATGCAAACCGACTCAAGCTTCACCTTCGTTCTCTTCGGCGGAACCGGCGATCTGTCGATGCGCAAGATCCTGCCGGCACTGTTTGAAGCACACCGTGCGGGCGGCATGCTTGCGGATAGCGGCAAGATCGTCGCGGTGGCGCGGCATGCTTCGGATCGCGCGGAGTACATCCAGTGGGTGAACGAGCACGTCAAATCGCATGTGTCGAAGAACGGGGTGGACGAAACGGCGTGGGCGAGCTTTCTCGCGCGCATCGAGTTCATCAACATCGACCTGAGCCAGGCGGAAGACTTCGTGCAGTTACGCGAGGTGATCGAGGGTTTGCCCGGTATCCGCGTGTTCTATCTGGCCACGGGGCCGTCGCTGTTCGTGCCGATCTGCCGCGCGCTCGCGTCGGTGGGGCTGAATGAAAATGCGCGCATCGTGCTGGAAAAGCCGCTCGGCTACGACCTGAAGTCGTCGAATGCCATTAACGATGCGGTCGGCGAAATCTTCACCGAAGAACAGATCTACCGGATCGACCACTACCTCGGCAAGGAACCGGTGCAGAACCTGCTGGCGCTGCGCTTCGGCAATGCGTTGTTCGAGCCGCTGTGGCGCCGCGAGTGGGTCGAGAGCATCCAGATCACGATTGCCGAAGAACTCGGCGTGGAAGCGCGCGGCGACTTCTACGACAACACCGGCGCGTTGCGCGACATGGTGCAGAACCATTTGCTGCAACTGCTTTCCATCGTCGCGATGGAACCGCCGCATTCCATGGATTCGGACTCAGTGCGCGATGAAAAGCTGCGCGTGCTGCGGGCGTTGAAACCGATCGATCCGCGCGATATCGGCAAGGTTGCCGTGCGCGGCCAGTATCATTCGGGCGTGATCCGCGGCAATGCGGTGCCGGCCTACGCCACCGAACCCGGCGTGAAGCCGGACAGCAGCACCGAAACCTTCGTCGCGCTGAAGGTCGAGATCGAGAACTGGCGTTGGGCCGGCGTGCCGTTTTTCCTGCGCACCGGCAAACGGCTGGCCGATCGCGTCGCCGAGATCGTGGTGAATTTTCGTGCGGTGCCGCATTCGGCGCTCGGCGCCTCGGCGTTGCGTGCCGGCGCGAACCGTCTGGTGATCCGTCTGCAGCCGAACGAAACCATTCGCCTCTACTGTCTCGCGAAGCAGCCGGGCGAAGGCATGAACCTCGCCAGCGTGCACCTCGACCTCGCATTCGACCAGTTCTTCCGCGAAGGGCAAATGGAAGCGTATCAACGCCTGTTGCTCGACGTGATCAACGGCCGCCTCGCGCTGTTTGTGCGGCGCGACGAGCAGGAAGCCGCATGGCGTTGGGTCGAACCGATCCTGAACGAATGGAAGGCGTCGATCAAGCCGCCGAAACCGTATGCATCGGGTACGTGGGGACCGGCCGCCTCGAGCGCGATGCTTGCGCAGCACGGCACCTGCTGGCTCGAAGAAGAGAATTGAACTGACACGCGGGACCTTCCCGCTGATCCAACAAAAAAGCAGCACGGAGGAGAAGTGATCCAGCTTCACGCTTTCGACGATCAACGCGCCCAATCCGACGCGTTGGCGAAAGCGGTCGGCGACGCATTACAAGCGTCGCTCGCCGCTCAGGCGGCCACATCCCAAAGCGGTGTGCGCCCGGCCATGCTTGCAGTGTCCGGCGGCAGCAGTCCGCGTCCGTTCCTGCAAACTTTGTCCACGCAATCTTTCGACTGGGCGCGCATTGCCGTGACGCTGGTCGACGACCGCTGGGTGCCGGAAACGGACAGCGCGAGCAACTCGCAACTGGCGCACGACACGCTGTTGCAGAACGCCGCGAAAAACGCCGCGTTCTGGCCGCTGGTCGACAGCACGCAAGAGCTGAACGCGCACGTTGCCGCGCTGAATGCCGACCCGCGCTTTAGCGTGGTGCCGGACGTCGCGATTCTCGGCATGGGTGAAGACGGCCATACGGCGTCGATCTTCGCCGACTCGCCCGAATGGGATCACGCGATCACCACGACCGAGCGCTTCGTCGCCGTGCATCCCGGCAGCGCGCCGCATGCGCGCGTGAGCTGGTCGCTGTCCGCGTTGAAAGAAGTGAAGCATCTGTTTTTGCTGATCGCAGGACCGCGCAAGATGGACGTGCTGAACGCCGCGTCCGCTTCGCTACAAAAAAATGCCATCTCGCAGTTGGCAAACGACAAGGGAGTGAGACTCGATGTCTACTGGTGTGCAAACTAAGGCTGTTCCGGGCGCGGGCCAGCACGCCGATGGACCGAGGCTGCTGGCCGACATCGGCGGCACCAATGCGCGCTTCGCGCTGGAAAACTCACCGGGCGAAATCGGCTCGGTGCACGTGTATCCGTGTGCGGACTATCCGGGCGTTGCCGAAGTTATCAAGAAGTATCTGAAGGACGTCAGGATCGGCCGCGTGAATCACGCGGCGATCGCGATTGCGAACCCGGTCGACGGCGATCAGGTGAGCATGACCAATCACGACTGGAGCTTTTCGATCGAAGCCACGCGCCGCGCGCTCGGCTTCGACACGCTGCTCGTAGTGAACGATTTCACGGCGCTGGCGATGGCGCTGCCGGGCCTCACCGACCAGCAACGCGTGCAGGTTGGCGGCGGCTCGCGCCGGCCGAATAGCGTGATCGGTTTGTTGGGCCCGGGCACCGGCATGGGCGTGTCCGGCCTGATTCCCGCCGACGACCGCTGGATCGCGCTAGGCAGCGAAGGCGGTCACGCCACCTTCGCGCCGGCCGACGAAACTGAAGACATCGTGCTGCAGTACGCGCGCAAAAAGTGGCCACACGTGTCGTTCGAACGGGTGGCTGCGGGTCCCGGCATCGAAGTGATTTATCGCGCGCTCGCGGGCCGCGACAAGAAGCGTGTGGCGGCGAATGTCGACACGGTCGAAATCGTCAAGCGCGCGCTGGAAGGCGAGCCGCTCGCGGCGGAATCCGTCGATGTGTTCTGCGGCATTCTCGGCACGTTTGCCGGCAATATCGCGGTGACGCTCGGTGCGTTGGGCGGCATTTATATTGGTGGTGGCGTCGTGCCGCGGCTGGGCGAATTTTTCGCGAAGTCGTCGTTTCGCAAGCGGTTCGAGGCGAAGGGTCGCTTCGAGGCGTATTTGCAGAACGTGCCGACGTATGTGATTACCGCTGAGTATCCGGCGTTTCTCGGCGTGTCGGCGATTCTGGCCGAGCAGTTGTCGAATCGCGCGGGCGGGAGTTCATCGGCGGTGTTCGAGCGGATCCGGCAGATGCGCGATGCGTTGACGCCCGCTGAGCGGCGCGTGGCGGATCTGGCGTTGAATCATCCGCGCTCGATCATCAACGATCCGATTGTGGATATCGCGCGTAAGGCGGACGTGAGTCAGCCGACGGTGATTCGCTTTTGCCGGTCGCTTGGGTGCCAGGGGTTGTCCGATTTCAAGCTGAAACTGGCGACGGGGTTGACCGGGACGATTCCGGTGAGTCATAGCCAGGTGCATCTCGGCGATACGGCGACGGACTTCGGTGCGAAAGTGCTGGATAACACCGTGTCGGCGATTTTGCAGTTGCGCGAGCATCTGAATTTCGAGCATGTCGAGCGGGCTATCGATCTGTTGAACGGGGCTCGAAGGATTGAGTTTTATGGGCTCGGGAATTCGAATATCGTCGCGCAGGATGCCCATTACAAGTTTTTCCGGTTTGGGATTCCTACCATTGCCTATGGGGATCTTTATATGCAGGCGGCTTCGGCTGCTCTGCTTGGGAAGGGGGATGTGATTGTTGCTGTGTCCAAGTCTGGACGGGCGCCTGAGTTGCTGCGCGTGCTGGATGTTGCGATGCAGGCTGGGGCTAAGGTGATTGCTATTACCTCGAGTAATACGCCTTTGGCTAAGCGGGCTACTGTTGCTTTGGAGACCGATCATATCGAGATTCGTGAGTCGCAGTTGTCGATGATTTCGCGGATTTTGCATCTGGTCATGATTGATATTTTGGCTGTTGGGGTGGCTATTCGGCGGGCTGTGCCTTCGGCTGATGTGGCTGAGACTGTGGCTAAGGCCCGGCAAGGGGCTGATGATGATGCTTCCGCTGTGCTCGATTGGTTGAGTCATGGGGCGGCTTCTTCGGCTCGGGATTGAGGTTAGGGGTTGGGCCTTTGGCGGCGGCAGAGTGGGTTGCTTTCGGTGTTGGCCTTTCCTTGATTTGGTAGTGGTCTATTAGCGATCCCCCTGTGCGGGGCGGCACTAACTTCTCTTTGCCGCGGCAAAGAGAAGTCAGCAAGAGAAAGCCGCTCACACCGCTAATTCTTAAGTGGGGCCCTCGCGCAGTTCCGGTAGTGGTGCATCTGGAATCTGGGTTCTCGCACACTCCGCGTTCGTGACACAGCAGTCATTCTTCCGGCGGCGCTGCGCGCGCCGCAGCGGTCGTTCACCCACGGCAGCGGCTAAGCTGGCTCCTCGCGCTGCGCGCTCGCCGGGCTCGCGCCGGCCCCTGAACGACGAAGATCAGCTCGATATCAACGAGTCGCACCGCCATGCCCACGACGTATTTCAACTCAGCATCAAGTAGCCAACGCAGTATGGACAGCGCAAATCTGCTCCGCATCACTAATTACTTGTGTTTCTGACACGCTCGTTGGGAAATTTCAGAAGAGGGGCATTCGCGCGCTATTTAGCCTGCCCGGGTGATCACTTGCCGCGCTGCTGGTTTTAGACTCGTTTTGTCGTGCACGTCACGACAAACGGGTGTCGCAGCCTGTGAAGCGCGAGCCACCGCACGCAGCAGTGCGGTCGCTTCTGAACGTCCTTTTTCTATGGGCGGGCCTTGGCGGGGGAGCCTCACGGCTCGCCGGTTCTTGGTATCGCGCACCGGTCTGCGAAACCCGGCAATGTGCCCGCTCACCCTGTATTTTCGAACGCGTGTCGGGCGATCCGAGTCAGCATCTGGAGATCGCATATGAGTAAATCCCCCAAGAATTCTCGACGCGCCCCGCGCCCTTCTGTCGATGCCATTCAGTACGAGAAACTTGCACTATCCACATTCGGACTCATTGAACGGTACACAGCGCAGTTGGACAAACTACTGACGCTTGCGACGTCGATTTACCAGAACCCCGCGATAACGCTTGGTGAAAGAACGCGGCAGCGAACGCTACTGGGGCTGTGGGTCGAAACCGGCGAAGACTACCGGCTGGAGGCCGAGGCCGATCGGGAGTTGTACGGCATCATCGCGCTGGATGCGAAGGGCGTTCCTCAAATGCAACTCACAGCGCGTCACGCGGCAGAGCTTTTGACAGGGAAACAGGAAGCGTCGAAGAGCAACGAGACTGACTGCGCAAGCGGTTCGATGCCGACCAGGCGAGCTCGCTCCAAATCATCCTCACGACGGACGGCCGTGACGCACTGACACGAACTCACGGCCACTTTGCCGCGATAGAACAGACGCGACCATGACCTGCACTCGAAAGCAAGACCGGGCATCCCGCATTGGATGCCCGAGTCGCCGAATGTGCTTTTACTATTTTCGGATCAACGCAGCACGGCCTCAACAACGCTAATTCGTTGCCCTGCGCAACAGGCGAATTTGAAAACGCAGGCATGTTCCGCACGCACGACAAATTGCAATTCCCGCTCAGCACGACAAGAAATCACGCGTGGTGTGCGGCACCTCGCGGAGGCGAGACGAAGCCGACGGCCCTCGCGGCGCGAGCTCCCAACCCCCGACTTCAACGCCGACCATTCCGGCGAGCGCGCAGCGCGAGGACCCCGCTTAGCAGGGGAGTGCGTGAACGACCGCCGCGGCGCGCGAAGCGCCGCCGGAAGAATGACTGCTGTGCCACAGACGCGAAATGCGCGAGAACCCAGATTCCAGATGCCCCACTACCGTGGCTGCGCGAGGGCCCCGCTTAAGAATTAGCGGTGTGAGCGGCTTTCTCTTGCTGACTTCTCTTTGCCGCGGCAAAGAGAAGTCAGTGCCGCCCCGCACAGCAATGCTCTCAACTTAAGCCCCAAAGTGCTTGTAAACGAGGCATTGCCCCTGTAAACTTCATCACATAACTCACTGATAAATCAACGATATGAACTCAAATACCAGCGTCCTCGCGGCTTCTGGCTGAGTTCTCCGATTTCCTGCTCGATCCGGCGCTCGCCGATCGCGTGCGTCGTTCTCCCACCGCCTTTACCCGCAATCGCACACTGACCTTGCCGCGCATGGCCGCGCTGATGATGTCGGGCATGTGTGCCAGCGTGCAGACCGAGCTCGACGCGCTGTTTGGCGCACTGGGTGAGCACGGCGCACGCAGCCGCGCCGTCAGTGCGCAGGCGTTCAGCAAGGCCCGACGCGGACTGTCGGCCGACCTGTTCGAACTGGCCCGCGCCCGCCTGATTTCGCTGGCTCAACCCCATATCGATTCGATGCGCTGGCACGGCCTGAGGCTGGTCGCCGCTGACGGCAGCCGCCTGCGCGTGGGCACGCGTCGCGGCCATGAACTGCGCGCCGATCACTACGCGTTTGCACTGTTTCTGCCGGGCTCCGAGCTGACCCTGCACGCGGCGCTTCATCCCGCCGACGGCGCCGAGCGGCAGATGCTGTTCGAAGCGCTGGACGTGCTGCAGCCGCGTACCGATCTGCTGCTGCTCGATCGCGGCTACATCGGCAACACGATGGTGGCGGCGCTGGCACAGCGCGATATTGAGTTCTGCATGCGCGTCGACGCACGTAACTGGAAGTGCGTCACCGCCTTTGCCCGCAGCGGTAAAACCGAGCATGTGGTGACACTGGAAGCGCCTGGCGAGCAGGATGCCCGCGACTATGAACTGATGCGCAGGCCGACTACCGTACGCCTGATCCGGGACGTCACCCCAAGCGGTCGAGTGCGTGTGCTGATGACCTCGCTGCTGGACAGCGAGCGTTACCCGGCTGCATCGTTCGGCGCGCTCTATCATCAGCGCTGGCGCGTCGAAGAAGCGTTCAAACGCCTGAAACACCGGCTGCGACTGGAAGCCGTCACGGGCCTCGATTACCTGGCATTGCAGCAGGACTTCGGCGCAAAAATCCTCGCTGACAATCTTTGCACATTGCTCAGCGAGCTTGATGCGCCGCACGATGACGGGCACGCCAGCCGGCCTAATCGGGTGTACGCACTGGGCGCACTCAAGCCGATCCTCGGCGGGTGCCTGCTGCGTGTCCGACACTGCCTGGACCGCCTCGCCGGTGTGCTGGACGTGATCCGCCTGACCCGATGCCGGGTACAGCCGTCACGCTCTTATCCAAGACCACCAAGAAAAGCCAAGCCCCACTTCCATCTCGCGTACAAACTCGCTTGATGCAGTGGGGCTTAAGTTGAGAGCATTGCCCCGCACAGGGGCAACGCTAATAGACCACCATGACCACAAGGAAAGGCCAACACCCAAGGACCACAACCCTCAAGCCAGCCCACCCGAAAGCGATAAAATCAAACCCCCATCGCCGAAGGCAAAACCGAGCCCCTGATGATCATCCGCCCCCACCTCCACTGGTTCCGAATGCTGCTGGCCTGGCGAGGCTCGGTCCTCCCGCGACTACTCCCCCGCCTATTCCTGATCTTCTGCATTTCAATCATCGCAGTAGCAGCGCACGACCACCTGCTCCCGGTGACATTGAACCTGAACACCACCGCCCCCTTCTCGCTGATAGGCATAGCCCTCGCGGTATTTCTAGGCTTCCGCAACAACGCCAGCTACGACCGCTGGTGGGAGGCGCGCAAGCTGTGGGGCCAACTGCTGAACGAGTCACGCTCGCTAACCCGCGAAGTCCTCACCCTGCCAACCCAACAACTCCCAAAAGAAGACACGCAGGAATTTTTCGCCGCCCTAAGCGCCCTCCCGCACGCACTGCGCCACCAACTCCGCAGGAGCGACCCAACCGAAGACCTCGCCGCACGCCTGCCACAAGCCCTCTTCGACCGCGTCATAGTGTCGCGCTACAAACCCGCAACCCTGATGCTTTACCTCGGCGAATGGGTTCACCGCCAGGCGCGCGCAGGCGCTATCGACCCGATGGCCGTGATCGCCTTCGATCGAAATCTGAATGGACTCTCTGATGTAATCGGCGGATGCGAGCGCATCGCCTCGACGCCACTGCCGTTCGCCTACTCGGTGATGATTCACCGCACGGTCTATTTCTTCTGCGCGTCGCTGCCGTTCGGTCTGGTCGACAGCATCGGCATCTTCACGCCGGTGTTCGCGGTGTTCGTCGCGTACACCTTCATGGCGCACGAAGCCATCGCATCGCAAATCGAAGAACCCTTCGGCACCGACGACAACGACCTCGCACTCAACGCGATGTCCGCGACGATCGAAGACGCCACACGCGATCTGCTAGGCGAAGCGTCTCTGCCGATGCCCAAGCCACAACCCGAAGACTACGCGCTAGATTGATCGATTCGCACGAGGCACTGAACACTGAGCGCGGTCCACGTCGGCGAATACGGTGTCCAGCGCGAGATTCGCATTGGGCGCGTTGCACGCCGCGTGACGCGCCCGGCCTACGCTCAACAAAACGCTCAGCTATTCCCCACCGTCTCCGACAACCGCTTAAGCGTCGCCACCCGCGCCCCGATGATATCGATCCGCCCACGCTCGTCGAGCAACGGCGTCGTGGCATCCAGATACGCATTCCACGCGCGTTGCGCGCGCACCAGCGTCGGCCGTGAACGCGCGGGCATCTTGGCCTGCAAACGACGGTAATAGCGGTTCAGATCGAATGTAGCGTGTTCGCATTGCGCGTCCGATCGGCACGCCCGCAACCGCGCCGGCGGAACGCTGCCGGCGTTAGCCACCGCGCTGCGTAGCGCCTGCGCGCGATCACGCACCGGCTGCAACTGCATATCCGCTTCGGCCAGTATGTACATCGAGCCTTGCGTCGTCGCGAATACGGCGGCGAGCAATTGTTTCTCGGCGTCGCGTGAAGCGAGCCAGCTTGCCTGGCTCTTTTCCCACTGCTTGCGACGCGCGGCCGGCAACTTCGGCTGAAGCTGCTGCCACGCGTTGTCGAGCGCGGTCTTCCAGCCGATCCGCGCATTGTCCATGCACTGCACCTGCCCGGTCGTCGACGACATGTCGCTGCGCGCCAGACACGCGCGCATCGACGCATCGATCGGATCGGCGGCGGCGACTTCGGCATGTGCCAACAAAGGCGCAGCGCCCAACAACGCGGCGAACAAAGTGGCCGCGGCCAGCGCCGAGGTCAACGTCGACGTCAACGCCGAAGTCAACGCAATCGGCAACGGCAGCGACAACGACAGCGCCGCAACCGCACGCCGCCATCCGCCGCGCGGCGACCCAATCGCGTCGCCGCCGCCGACCACCTCGACCACCTCGACCACCTTCTTCCGCATCCTCAACCGCGCACGCAATCGACGAAGTACTCGATGCGCCCGTTGATCGTTTCGCCCACCAACCCGTGGATATCCGTATGGAACCCCGGGAAGCGCTCGTTGAACTCGCGCGCGAACCGCAGATAGTTAACGATGGTCTTGTTGAAGCGCTCGCCCGGAATCAGCAGCGGAATGCCCGGCGGATACGGCGTCAACAGAATCGACGTGACGCGGCCTTCGAGTTCGTCGATCGGTACCCGGTCGATCTCGCGGTGCGCGAGCTTGGCGAACGCGTCGGACGGCTTCATCGCCGGTTCCATGCTCGACAGGTACATCTCGGTTGTCAGACGCGCAATGTCGTTGGCACGGTAGACGCCGTGGATCTGCTGGCACAGATCGCGCAGACCGACGCGCTCGTACATCGGGTGATGCGCGACGAACTCGGGCAGCACGCGCCACAGCGGCTGGTTGTTGTCGTAGTCGTCCTTGAACTGTTGCAGTTCGGTGACCATCGAGTTCCAGCGGCCCTTCGTGATGCCGATCGTGAACATGATGAAGAACGAATACAGCCCGGTCTTCTCGACGATGATGCCGTGCTCGGCCAGGTACTTCGTGACGATCGCGGCCGGAATGCCGGTCTCGCCGAAGCCGCCGTCCATGTCCAGACCCGGCGTGACGATGGTCGCCTTGATCGGGTCGAGCATGTTGAAGCCTTCGGCCAACGGGCCGAAACCGTGCCACGCTTCGTTCGGACGCAGCACCCAGTCTTCGCGCGAGCCGATACCTTCTTCGGCGAACTGTTCCGGGCCCCACACCTTGAAGAACCAGTCGTCGCCGTATTCGGTGTCGACCTTGATCATCGCGCGGCGGAAATCGAGCGCTTCGGCGATCGATTCTTCCACCAGCGCGGGACCGCCCGGCGCTTCCATCATGGCAGCGGCCACGTCGCACGAGGCGATGATCGCGTACTGCGGGCTGGTCGACGTGTGCATCAAGTACGCTTCGTTGAAGCGATGCTTGTCGAAGCGGCTGTTCTTCGAATCCTGCACGACGATCTGCGACGCTTGCGAAATGCCGGCCAGCAGTTTGTGCGTGGAGTGCGTGGCGAACACCAGCGCGCCGATCCGCGGACGACCCGCGCCGATCGCGTGCATGTCCTGATAGAACTCGTGGAATTCCGCGTGCGGCAGCCAGGCTTCGTCGAAGTGCAGCGTATCGAGCCAGTCGCCGAGCATTTCCTTGATCATCTCGACGTTGTAGATCACGCCGTCGTAAGTGCTCTGCGTGATGGTCAGAATGCGCGGCTTGAGACCCGGATTCTTCGCCAGCGCTTCACGGGCGAACGGGTTCGCTTCGATCTTCCGGCGGATGTTTTCCGGCTCGAACTCGCTGCGCGGAATCGGACCGATGATGCCGAAGTTATTGCGCGTCGGCGTCAGGAACACAGGAATCGAGCCGGTCATCGTGATCGCGTGCAGGATCGACTTGTGGCAGTTGCGGTCCACCAGCACGATGTCGCCCGGCGCGACCGTGCCGTGCCAGACGATCTTGTTCGACGTGGACGTGCCGTTGGTCACGAAGAACACGTGGTCGGCGCTGAAAATGCGCGCGGCGTTGCGCTCGGAGGCCGCCACCGGACCGGTGTGGTCGAGCAGCTGACCGAGCTCGTCGACGGCGTTACACACGTCGGCACGCAGCATGTTTTCGCCGAAAAACTGGTGGAACATCTGGCCGAGCGGGCTCTTCAGAAACGCCACGCCGCCCGAGTGCCCCGGGCAGTGCCACGAATACGAACCTTCATCCGCGTACTGCACCAGTTCCTTGAAGAACGGCGGCGCGAGCGAGTCCAGATACACCTTGGTTTCGCGGATGATATGGCGCGCGACGAACTCCGGCGTGTCCTCGAACATGTGGATGAAGCCGTGCAGTTCGCGCAGGATATCGTTCGGCAAGTGCCGCGACGTACGCGTTTCGCCGTACAGGAAGATTGGAATGTCCGCGTTGCGGCGGCGCACTTCGGTCACGAACGCGCGCAGCGCGACGATCGCGGCGGCCAGTTCGGGCGTCTCGCCTTCCACCACCACGTTATCGACGTACGGCAGCAGTTCGTCGTCGTCGATCGACAGGATGAAGCACGACGCGCGGCTCGATTGCTGCGCGAACGAAGTCAGATCGCCGTAGCTCGTCAACCCGAGGACTTCCGCGCCTTCTTTTTCGATGGCTTCGGCCAAAGCCCGGATGCCGGAACCCGAGATATTCTCGGAGCGAAAATCTTCGTCGATGATGACGACGGGAAAACGAAACTTCATGGGCGATTCTCCAAAAAGAACGACCGCTGCATTCTGTAAATAGCAGCGGTCACCCGGTGTAGCTGGTGAGTCAATACGCTGCCGGCGTCAGGTCCTGGGCAACGTGACGCCGTGCTGACCTTGATATTTGCCGCCGCGATCCGCGTACGACGTTTCACAAATCTCGTCGCTTTCGAAAAACAGCACCTGGGCGACGCCTTCGTTCGCGTAGATTTTCGCAGGCAAAGGTGTCGTATTCGAGAATTCCAGCGTGACGTGCCCTTCCCATTCCGGCTCGAACGGCGTCACGTTGACGATGATCCCGCAACGCGCATACGTGGACTTACCCAGACACACGGTCAGGACGCTGCGCGGAATGCGGAAATACTCGACCGTGCGGGCCAGCGCGAACGAATTCGGCGGGATGATGCAGACGTCGCCCTTGAAGTCGACAAACGACTTCTCGTCGAAGTTCTTCGGATCGACGATGGTCGAGTTGATATTGGTGAAGATCTTGAATTCGTCGGCGCAGCGAATGTCGTAGCCGTAGCTCGACGTGCCGTAGCTGACGATCTTCCGGCCGTCTTCGGAGACGCGCACCTGATCGGGCGCGAACGGCTCGATCATATTGGTCGACGCGGCCATGCGGCGGATCCACTTGTCGGATTTGATGGTCATAGGTGAACGCTGCTCGACGTGAATGACAGAGGTGTGACGGATAACAACCCGGTTGGGACCGGGATCCGCCGACGAAAGGCGCTTATTTTACGCGATCGTGAGAATGCTGCCGCGGGTAGGGGCTGAGATCGACCCGACGCGCGCCTCTAGACGGCTGGCCGGCCAGCCGGGCTGTTCGGCCGCGCCCTATGGAGCGCCCTCGGGCGGCGCCGCCAATTACTGACGAATCAACCCGCAAGCGAGCGCGGGGCCCGCGCCATGCGGCGGATACGCGTACGAATCGCTCGGGTCGCGATGCAGCACGACCGCGCGTTGCAACACCGAGCGGATGCCGTCCAGCGACACATCTGGCGCGACGATGAAACCGGTGGCCACGCCGTTCGAATCCGCATGAATATTGCCGAGGTCGCCTTCCACCCGCGCGCCCGCTTTCAGACGCTCGGCGGCCGGCGAGAACACTTCACCCGCGCTGGAGCCGTCGGCGGCATTGCAGTCGCCGCGCTCGTGAACCTGCAACGCGTGGTCGCTATTGGGCGGCATGCCCGCAAGGTTGTAGGTCACTTGCACGCCGTCCGACCGCTCGATGAACGTGACGAGGCCGCGCGCCTGGTTGCCCACGGTGGGCAGCAACTGCGCGTCGGCGCGCTTTTCCTGTGGTCTCAGGAACGTGCTGCAGCCGCACAGCAGCACGCTGCCGGCAGCCAGGACGATGAACGCATGTACCGCGTGCCCGTCGATTCGTTTTCCCATGCGATCCTCTTGCCGGCCAGGCGGCCGCCCCTGCGGCCGCTGAGCCGAACTTGTGAAGCCGACATGATACCGCGAGACCCGGCGCAAATAGCCCCCTTGCGCCCTGCATAAGCCCTTTGGCCAGGGGCCGCTCAGGTGTTCTGCACGACGATGCTGGGAAACTTCGACGTCATGTCGCGCGCGCGCTCGGCGATATGGACCGCGACCTTGCGCGCGATCGACCGGTAGATCTCCGCGATACGCCCGTCCGGGTCCGCCACGACAGTCGGCTTACCCGAGTCGGCCTGCTCGCGGATCGCGATGTCGAGCGGCAAGCTGCCGAGCACCTCGACGCCATATTCCTTGCCCATCCGCTCGCCGCCACCGGCGCCGAAGATATGCTCTTCGTGCCCGCAATTCGAGCAGATATGCATACCCATGTTCTCGACGATACCGAGAATCGGAATGCCGACCTTCTCGAACATCTTGAGGCCCTTCTTCGCGTCGAGCAGCGCGATGTCCTGCGGCGTCGTGACGATCACCGCGCCGGTCACCGGCACGCGTTGTGACAGCGTCAGCTGAATGTCGCCGGTGCCCGGCGGCATGTCGACGATCAGGTAGTCGAGGTCGTGCCAGTTGGTCTGCCGCAGCAACTGTTCAAGCGCCGACGTGGCCATCGGGCCGCGCCACACCATCGGGTTGTCCTGCTCGATCAGAAAACCGATCGAATTGGCTTGCAGGCCGTGGCCGGTCATGGGGTTCATCGACTTCTCGTCGGGCGACTCGGGCCGGCCTTCGATGCCCAGCATCATGGGCAGCGAAGGGCCGTAGATGTCCGCGTCGAGGATGCCGACCGAGGCGCCTTCGCTCGCCAGCGCCAGCGCGAGGTTCACGGCGGTCGTGCTCTTGCCGACGCCGCCCTTGCCCGACGCCACCGCGACGATGTTTTTAACGTTCGGCAAGAGTTTCACGCCGCGCTGTACGGTGTGCGCGGCGACGTCCTGGCTCACCTCGACGCGCGCGTTCGCCACACCCGGCACGGCTTGCAGCGCCGCGCCGAACTGCGCGCGGATCGCCTCGAACTGGCGCCTGGCCGGATAGCCGAGTACCACCTGGAGGCTAACCGTGTCATCCTGCACGGCGACGTTTTTGATGTTCTTGGCCGCCGCGTACGGCCGGCCGGTGTTGGGGTCAGTGACGGCTGCGAGGGCAGCGTCGACCATAGCCCGATCGATACTCATTGACACTCCGTGGGGAACACCTGCGGCGCGGCGGAATCGAAGTCTCGGCCACGCGCCGGAATTTGAAAGAAATTGTTAGACGGCATTGCGAAAACCAGACGTGCCGGGCACGCTTCGGGCAGGCGAAACGCCATGGGGCCGCATCGCCGTGTACGTCTGCCATTATTGTAGTGGCTCGCGCCGGGCCGTGCCTGAAGACCCTGCTTCACTGTCGGACCGGGGCGGTGAAAGAGCCGGAATTTCCCGTCTTTCGATCCGTCTGCTTTACTGAATTACTGGAACGGTCAGCTCCTAGATTGGCCGCCACTCGCTGCTTTACCCGCTTCACTCAAGAGGAATCGAAAATGAATGCAAAAATCATGACTCGCCTGGCCGTTTTCGCCGTTGCCGGCTCGCTGCTGGCAGGCTGCGCCACCCAACAGGGCACTAACACCGCAGTCGGCACGGGCGTAGGCGCCGGCACCGGCGCGGCGATCGGCGCGATCTTCGGCGGCGGCAAGGGCGCCGCGATCGGCGCGGGCGTCGGCGCGGCGGTGGGCGGTGTCACCGGTTACAACTGGCAAGCCATTCACAACAAGCTGTCGGGCGCCACCAAGGGCACGGGCACGCAGATCACCGAACAGCCGGATGGCTCGCTTAAGCTGAACATCCCGAGCTCGGTCACGTTCGACACCAACAGCTACGCGATCAAGTCGTCGTTCGCGCCGGTGCTGGACCAGCTGACGCAGACGCTGCAGCAGAACCCGGAAGTGATCGCGCAAGTGGTCGGCTATACGGACAGCACGGGTCAGCCGGCTTATAACCAGACGCTGTCGGTCAATCGCGCGCAAAGCGTGACGGGTTATCTGGGTCAGCGCGGCGTGGCGCCGCAGCGCCTGTCGGCACAAGGCATGGGCCAGAACCAGCCGATCGCCGACAACAACACCGAAGCCGGCCGTGCGGCGAACCGTCGCGTGGAAATCTATCTGCGCGCCACGGCTCAGCACACGACGCAATAAGCCTCTGACTTAAGAGGAAGGTGGGAGCCGGCCAACGAGATCTGAGCGCCGGCTCGTGACAAACCGTAAAAAGCGGAAGAATCAAAATCTCGCGCGGACCGAAAAAATTTCGAACTCTGCCGAAAATCCGCTGTCTGTCTATTCGGTACGCGGTTGGCAATCGCCGCCGCGTCACCATTCTCCTCTTGTCGTTGTTGCTCCGGGGTTAATAACCCCGGTTTTTTTTGGGCGCTCGGTTTACGCACCTTCGCACTCAGCAACGATCCGGCGCCGCCTCACGCGGGCCGTCCGGGCACCCGGCCCGCTCCGCGCCGAACGCCTGCCCTGCTAGAATCAACCTTTCGTCCCACCGCAGGCTCCCACCATCCCTATGTCAGCACCCGCAACCGATCTCTCCGCAGGCGCGCCGTCAGGCCGTCGCCAGGTTCTCGTCACGTCGGCCCTTCCGTATGCGAATGGGCAAATCCATATCGGCCATCTGGTTGAATATATCCAGACGGACATCTGGGTCCGGACGTTGCGAATGCACGGGCACGAGGTCTATTACGTGGGCGCCGACGACACGCACGGCACGCCGGTCATGCTGCGCGCGGAAAAGGAAGGTCTCACGCCGAAGCAGCTGATCGACCGCGTCTGGCAGGAACACAAGCGCGACTTCGACAGCTTCGGGATTTCGTTCGACAATTACTACTCGACCGATACCGAAGAGAACCGCGTTCTCAGCGAAAACGTCTACCTGGCGCTCAAGGAAGCGGGCCTGATCGAAGCGCGCGACATCGAACAGGCATACGACCCGGTCAAGGAAATGTTCCTGCCGGATCGCTTCATCAAGGGCGAGTGCCCGAAGTGCGGCGCGAAAGATCAATACGGCGATAGCTGCGAAGTCTGCGGTTCCACGTACCAGCCGACCGAGCTGATCAACCCGTTCTCGGTCGTCTCGGGCGCCACGCCGATCCGCAAGACCTCGACGCACTACTTCTTCCGCCTGTCCGATCCGCGCTGCGAGAATTTCCTGCGCGCATGGGTGGGCGGTCTGGCGCAGCCGGAAGCGACCAACAAGATGCGCGAATGGCTCGGCGACGCCGGCGAAGCCAAGCTCGCCGACTGGGACATCTCGCGCGACGCGCCGTATTTCGGCTTCGAAATTCCGGGCGCGCCGGGCAAGTATTTCTACGTGTGGCTGGACGCGCCGGTCGGCTACTACGCGAGCTTCAAGAACCTCGCGGAAAAGCGCGGCCTCGATTTCGACGCGTGGGTCAACAAGGGGTCGAAGGCCGAGCAGTATCACTTCATCGGCAAAGACATTCTGTATTTCCACACGCTGTTCTGGCCGGCCATGCTCGAATTCTCGGGTCATCGCACGCCGACCAACGTGTTCGCGCACGGCTTCCTGACCGTGGACGGCGCGAAGATGTCGAAGTCGCGCGGCACCTTCATCACCGCACAAAGCGTGATCGACACGGGCCTGAATCCGGAATGGCTGCGCTATTACTTCGCGGCCAAGCTGAACAGCACAATGGAAGACCTCGACCTGAACCTCGACGACTTCCAGGCGCGCGTGAACAGCGATCTGGTCGGCAAGTACGTGAACATCGCGAGCCGCGCCGCCGGTTTTCTGAGCAAGCGTTTCGACGGCCGCGTGCAGGACAGCGCGATGCAGCACCCGCTGCTGGCCACGCTGCGCGCCGCCGTGCCGCAGATCGCCGCGAACTACGAAGCCCGTGAGTACAACCGCGCGCTGCGTCAAACCATGGACCTGGCGGACGCGGTCAACGCGTACGTCGACACCGCGAAGCCGTGGGATCAGGCGAAAGACCCGGCGAACGGTGTCGCGTTGCACGAAACGTGTAGCGTGAGCGTCGAGGCGTTCCGTCTGTTGTCGCTGGCGCTGAAGCCGGTGTTGCCGAAGCTGGCCGAAGCAGTCGAAGCGTTCCTCGGCATCGAGCCACTGGTGTGGGCCGACGCGAACGTGCCGCTCAGCTCGGCGCGCCCGATCAACGCATACAAGCATCTGATGACGCGTGTCGATCCGAAGCAGATCGAGGCACTGCTGGCCGCCAATCGCGATTCGCTGCAAGCCACGCCGGAAGCAGCGGCGCCGGCCGACGCGAAGGCCAAGGCGAAGGCAGCGAAAGCCGCCGCGGCAGACCAGGACGACGCGTCGGGCATCATCTCGATCGACGACTTCGCGAAGATCGATCTGCGCATCGCGAAGATCGTCGACTGCAAGGCGGTGGAAGGATCGGACAAGCTGCTGCAACTCACGCTGGACATCGGCGAAGAGAAGACCCGCAACGTGTTTTCCGGCATCAAGTCGGCGTATCAGCCGGAGCAACTGGTCGGCAAGCTGACGGTGATGGTCGCGAACCTCGCGCCGCGCAAGATGAAGTTCGGCCTGTCGGAAGGCATGGTGCTGGCTGCATCGGCAACGGATGAAAAGGCTGAACCGGGTCTCTACATTCTCGAACCGCACAGCGGCGCAAAGCCGGGCATGCGCGTGAAGTAAAACGCATTGCGCTGCTTCGCGGCAGCGCTTGCTGATCGCTACAACGCGGCGCACTGCAGTGCACCGCAACGCACTTCAGCGCATTTCAGGCACGAACAAAAACGGCACGCTTTTAAAAAGCGTGCCGTTTTTTTCGCCTGCGGAATGGCTATGCTCACCCCCGCGTCAGCGCATCACCACTGAATCCGGTCGAAGCGTCGCGTATAAAGTAGCGTCGCGCCATAGAACGTGCCGCCATACGCTGCCACGGACCAATACCGCGTCAGGTTGACGGTCGCCTTGATCGCATTGCTCGCCGACTGCAGACCCTGCTCATAGCCCAGCACGAGCCATTCGCTGATCGCCTTCGACACCATCACCACCTGCGGATCGGTCAGCCCGACCTCGCTCTGCCCGATCGAAAACTCGTCGAGCCCGAAGGTCTGCGCGATCCGCTTGCCGCTTGCGCTGCCGAGCAACGCGAGCGCCGTGGTCATGGTGCTTTGCTGACCGAGGTTATTGCCCTGGTCGGTGCCGTGCCCGAACAGCAGCCACGAGAGCTTTTCGTTGTCCGCCACGTTCGGCTCGGACACCAGCTTCGCCACCGGGAACTGCACGGTGCCCGTCACCTGCACGCCAGCCTCGACCTGCTGATTGCGGCGCATGGCGAGAATGTTGATGCCGGGATTGGCCACCGGACCGTTGAACGTGAAGAAGCCGTTCTCGATGTTGAGCTTGCGGCCGAACGCGGTGTAGGTCGACCCTTGCGTGACCCGCACGTTGCCGACCGCGCGCAGCGGCAGGTTGGGCGCGCTCAACGCGGTGATCGTGCCGGTCAGGCCGAGATCGGCACCTTGTCCGCGGAAACGGAAGTTGTTGCCGAGGCTGATGTCGATATCGGCGCGCGGCGCGAAGGGGCCGACCGGCTTGTTGGTGCCCGCGATCGGCGGCGACCGCTCGCCGGCCACGGTGCCGTCCGGGCGCACGATCACCACGTCGTCGCCGAGCTTCGGCGCGGCCTGCTCCGGCAAGTCGAACAACGCGTGATCGACGGCGAACTTGCCGTTGATCGCGAGGCCACCTTGCGCGCCCGCGTTCGCGACGCTCGCGCTGCCCGACAGCGACAGACTGCGGTCCGGCGCCGCGAACAGTTCGAGCTTGTCGGCGACGATACTCGCCGTCAGGTCCGGTTCCGCGCCATCCAGACGCACGCGGCCGGTGGCGCGCAGCGTGCCGCTCGCGCCGTGAAACTCGACCTGCTGGAAGTCCACCAGATTCTGCGACAGCGCGATGCGCACCACGCCGTCCTTCAACTGCACGCCCTGATCGACCATTGTCGCGGAAAGGCCGTCGCCGAGCAGCGAGCCGGTCAGGTTCGGCTTGGCGACGGTGCCGCCGAGCGCGAGCTTGAGCGCCAGGTGACCGTCCAGCAGATAGCTCGGGCCGAATAGCCCGCCGGTCGTTTTCAGCGACGGCACGTTTGCATTCACGTTACCGCTCAGCGCACCCTCTTCGTTGACGGTCAGAAAGCCGTCGCGCGCCACCAGCGTGGTGTGCGCGTCGGCGTCGATCACGCCGATCCGGCTCGCCTGCGCGTGCACGGTGGCGTTGAGCCGGTTGCCGCCGCTGAATTCGGCGCGCGCGGTGATGTCCGTAATGCCGAGCGACGCGAGTCCGCGGCCAATTTCGACGGTGACGTCGCCGCCGCGCCGCTTCAACTGGATATGGCCGCTCGCCGTGCTGCCGAGCACGAAGTCCCAGTCACCGTCGAAGATCAGATCGGTTTTGACGGCCGCCGGCTCGCCGGTGATCTCACGCCGCAGGTCCTGCAAACGGGCGAGCGAAATGTCGGTCAAGGTGCCGGCCGACTGAATCTTGCCGTGGTCGAAGGCGAAGGTTTTCAGGCTCAAGACCGCGCCTTCGAGCGTCAGGCGCGTGGCGCCGAGCGTGAGGCGCTGCGGACCGGCGCTCACGGCCAGTGGCGACTCGAGATTCAACGCGGGCGTGCCGCGATTCTGGAAACGGGTGACGGTGCCGTCCCAATGCGTTCCATCGCGCGCATCGGTCAGCTTGCCGTTGGCGGCGAGCGTCAGATCGAGCGGTCGATCCTGCAATTTGCCGGTGGCCGCAGCTTCCAGCGTGTGATTCGCGCGCGTGCCGGACAAGCGCGCGGTGAGCGTGGTCAGGTCGACGCCGCCCGCGCTCAGATCGCGCGCGTCGGTCGTGAAGACGAGCGCGCCGTTCGCGCCGTCGCGCAACTCCGCGTGACCTTCCGCGTGACCGATGCGGTTGCTGCTGAACACCACGCTGTCAGCCTTGTAGTTCAGCATGACATTCGGATGCGCGAACGAGCCGGTCACGTCGCCGTCGGCCGCGATCAGGCCCGCGAGGCCGAAACCGAGGCGTTCGAGTTGCGGCGCGTCGACGCGGAATCGCAAGCGGTCGCCCGGCGCGCCGAAGCTGCCTTGCAGATCCACCTGGTTGCCCGCCACCGACAGGTTCGCGCGGCTCGGCAGAATCCGCGAGCCGGCCAACTGGACGGTGCCGCCGCCGGTTAGCGGCAGGTTGTCGTAGACGCTCGGGCCGAGCTTGAATTCGGCCTTGGTCGTGAAGACCGGGCCGAGCATGCCGGCCGCGGTAAGCGTGCCGTTCACGCGCGCTTCGATCTTGCTCTTGCGGGGTGCCGGTGCGACGTGTTTGGACGGCGCGGTCTTGCGCTGGGCGAGTTCGGTTTTCACCGCCGCTTTGGCGGTGTTTTTCACGGCGGCGGCGGCCTGGTCGGCGGGCGCGGCGCTTTTCGCGCCGGCCGTGCTGCCCACTTCGGCTGCGGCTTCGGCTTGCACTTGTGCTTTGCTGGCTTGCGTGAGCTTCTTGCCTTTCGCACTAACGGCTGTGGGTGCAGAAGCCGACGCCGCGCCGCTCACCGGCTTGCGCGACGGCATCTGCGATGTCAGCGTCAACGGATCGAAATCGGTGAGCTGCGCTTTCAGGTTGTAGGTGGAATTCGCGTCGTGCTTGAGCGCGCCGGACAGGTCGATACGGCCTTTGCCCGACGAGATGCGCACATCGCTGAAGCTGGTTCGCGCGGGGTCGAACGTGATCTTGCCTTGAGCTCGCAGCGCCGCTTTCGGATCGGCGAGATCGAGCGTGACGCTCTGTATGTCGTCGTTCAAACGAATGCCGATAGGCCCGGAAAGTTGCGTAGGCCGCACGGTGGCTTCGAGCGCGTTCAGGTCGAGCCCGGCCACCTGCAGATCGAACTGCCCGCGTTTGCCGGTCAGCGTCCCGCCGCCGCTGAGCGTGGCGCTTTTGACGAGCCGCACGGCCAGGTTCGAGATGCGCTGCGACTCGGCGTCGAGACGCACGTCCGCGTTGGCGTCGATGATCGGCAGCAGGTTCTGGTCGATCGCGCCGGGCTTGGCGTTGACGATCGAGACATGGCCGGCGACGGCGAAGGTCGTGGCGGCGGATTTGGCGGTGTCGTTGCTGGCGCCTTTGGCGTTACTGGCGCTGACAAGTGGCGCTACCGCTGTGGTGGACGCGCCGGTCATCGCGGCGCTGGCGGGTATTGCCGCGCTAGCCGCGCTCGCCCCCAACACAACCGTCCCCGCCCCGTCCTGCGTCACCGGCTGCAACTCCGCCCGCACGGCCAGATCCGCCAGCGGCGCACCCGGCGCAAACGCCTGCGGATTCACATGATCGAAAGTCAGCGTGGCGCGCTTCAACGGCACGGTGCCGAACGGCGTGGCCTCGACGCGCGCGTGACCGGCGAGCTTCATGCCGCTGGCATCGAGTTCAGCGATCAGATTCTCCAGCGAGCCGCTCAGATGGCCGCCCACCTGCACCGCCTCGTTATTCACCTTGCCCGAATAGCCGATGTCTCCGGTCAGCGGAAACGGCCGCACGCCGTCCAGTTTCGCCGACGCCGTCACCGCGCCGAACGGCGTATCGAGCCGCTCGATCGCGGCCTCGTGATGACGCCCGTCGCTGCGCCCATGAAACATGAAGCGCGAGAACTCGGTGGTCGAGCCACCCTCGCGTAGCAGCAGTTTGTCGAGCTGAACGTCGCGGACCTCGAGTTGCATCGGCAAACGCAAATCTTGCGGCAGCTTCAGCGGCTCGCTGCTGCTCGACGACGAAGCGCCGATGCGCGCGTCGACGGTACCGACATGCAGATAGTCGATCGTCAAACGCCACGGCTTGCGCGTCAGCCCCCAGCGGGCCGCCACACGATCGATCTGAATATCGGTGCCGCTGCCGTCGAGGCTGCGCCAACGCACCTCGCGCAACTGCAAGCCGTTCGCGAGCGTGCCGCTTTCGAGCGTGCCGCTCAGCTTGCCGCCCAGCAGTTTGACCGCCGCCTGCCACGCATAGGCGGTGCCGCGCTCGGTGGTCAGCGCGCCATACACCAGGCCGACCGCCAGCGCGACCAGCAGCACCAGCACGCCTATCGTCCATGCGAGTGTTTTCAGCAACAGACGGCCGGGCCGGCGCTTCGGCGGCGGCGCTTCGGGCGACGGCGGGTCCGACGGATACGCGCCGGGCGGCTGTGCGGGTGGTTGGGCGGAAACGTCCGTTGTCATGCGGGAATCATGTCGAAGCAGGTGTCCATCAGAAGGCGATGCCCAGCGTCAGATACGGTCGCACGTCTTTATTGCGGATGCCATACGCGACGTCGACATTGACCGGGCCGACCGGGCTGCGCCAACGCGCGCCCACCCCGACGCCGGGATAAAAGACTTTTTCGCCCCAGGTATCCGTGGCGGTGCCGACATCGAAGAACGCGGCAGCGCCCCAGTCGTGCGAAAACCAGTGTTGATACTCGGCCGCGGCCGTGACGAGATATTTGGTGGGCAGCACCGAACCGTCGACCTCGTTACCGATGCTCTGATAACCATAGCCGCGCACCGAATTCGAACCACCCGCGCGGAATAGCAGCGAAGCCGGTATGCCGCTCGAACTGCCGCTGGTAAACACGCCGCCGAGTTCGGCGCGCAGCACCACGAGGTCTTGCTTGCCGATCGGCAGGTACTGCTGGCCGCGCGCATAGCCGCGCACGAAGGTCTGATCGGTCAGCACGCCCTTTATCGCGAAGCCCGCCTCGGCGTGAATCAGGTTGCCTTTGCGCGGGAACAGCGGGTCGTCGGTATCGCGCCGGGTCCACGACCACGACGGCACCAGCGCGCGGCTCGTGGTCGGCGCAATCGCGTTCTGATCGAGCCGGTCCTGGTAGTAGAGGATCGAGTAGTTGTAGTCGATGAACTGCGACGTGCGCGCCCGCTGCACACCGCCGCGGATACTGTAGATGCGTGTGTCGGAAACGTCGGTCGTGGTGTAGGACGCCAGCACGCTATTGGTCCACGCGCGCGGGCCCGGCGGCATGGCCAACTGGATTTGCCCGTATTGCTGGATCTGGTCGGCGCGGCCTTCGACGGTGAACGGCCATGCCTTGCCGAAGGTATCCAGATACGAATACGCGCCCTGGATCAGCGGGCCGTTGTCGGTCGAATAACCGAGACCGCCGCGGAAGCTGTTGTACGGATACTCGGACACTTTCACGTGCACCGGCGTGTCGGCCGGTTTGGCCGGGTCGCTGTCCACGTCGATCGCCACACTCGCGTAGTACGGCGTGTTCTGCAGTTGCCGCTGCAATTCGGCGACGCGCTGCACGTCGTAAATATCGCCGACCGCGATCGGATTGACGTTGTCGACGATCTGTTCCGGATAGCGCCGCGTGCCGGAGACGTCGAGTTTGCCCATCGTGAAGGTCGGCCCGCTGTCATACGTGACCGACAGTTTGGCCTCGTGCGTGCGCGGATCGACGCGCGCCTCGGAATGGTAGATTTTCGCGCCCAGGTAACGCCGCGCCTGCAGCGCCTTCAGCGACGCGTTCTTCGCGTCTTCCCAGTCGCCCTGCGAGAACGCGTCGCCTTCGTGCAGCGAAAACGCGAACCGCGCGGCGTTTTCCTGCGCAGGATCTTCGGTCAGCACCGGCCCGCGAAACGACAGCGACACCGATGAAATGTGGGTTTGCGGCCCCGGGTCGACACTGACCGTGACGCGCTTCGCGTTGTCCACGGTGCGCACGTCGGTACGCACGACCGGCGTGAAATAGCCCTGCGTGGCCGCCAGATCGCGCACCTGCTGGGGCGTGGCGGTGATCAGAAACTCGAACTGGTCGTCGCTGATGTCGGGCCGTTTGGCGAAGCGCGCGATATCCAGATGCGCCTCGAGCAGCTTGCGCAGCGAGCGCGGCGAGGCGTCGATGTCGACCTTGTAGCTGGCGGCGGGGCGCGCGGCGTGCGCGGCGCCGGCCGACAGCGCCAGCATGACGATGCCGAACGCCAGCCACGCGCGCAACCAGCGCAACACGGGCGCGGTGGAATAGCCACGCCCGGTGCCGGCCCTGCCGCGCCGCTGACGCGGCTTTTCGATCGCACTTACCGCCAAACAGGACCTCCGGCCGGGTTGATGAATGTGTCGCTCAGGCGCGCCGCGGCGGCCGAAGCACGCTATTTGACCACATCGGCGCAAGGCCGCCGATCTCTAAAAGGGCGCGAAGCGCGCGACGACGGCTTGCCGGCGGCCGCCGCGCAACGCGCGTTCAGCCGCGCCAAGGAGCCGTACGCCGGACGCCCGCCTTTGACGCACCGCACACAAGCCAGGTTCCGGATTGTTTGCAGCGGCGCGCGCCGGCCGCGCACGCCACCGCCTCTTCCACCACCCTGCCCACGTTTTTCGACCGCGCGCGGCGCATCGGGTAAAATTATGGAATAACGGCGCGGCCACCCGGCACCCTCCCGCTGCACCAGCGGATTCCGGGAGAGCAGCCGCCCTCACCCACCACGGACGTCGAGCCATGTATCAATCGGACATCACCCAGTTCCTGAACCAGCTCAAGCAACAGAAGCCCAGCCTGGAAGCCGAGCAACGCCGCGGCCGCGCGCTGCTGTGGGACAAACAGCCGATCGATCTGGAAGAACGCGCCGAGCAGACAGCCTCGCGCGTGGAGCAGACGCCTTACTCGTACTATCAAAACTTCTAAACGGGTGAGCGTGAGTCACGCCGACGAGGCTCACAGCGCCACGCCGGCATCCGCCGACGCCGCGCTAGCCGCGCCCGCCACCGATTCGACGCCCGACACCGTCGATGGCATCGCCTTCGCGCGCCTGTACGGCGAGCCGCTCTTCAAGCTGCCCACCGATCTGTACATTCCGCCCGACGCCCTCGAGGTCTTCCTCGAAACGTTCGAAGGACCGCTGGATCTGTTGCTGTACCTGATCCGCAAGCAGAACTTCAACGTGCTCGACATTCCCATGGCGGATGTCACGGTGCAGTACCTCGGCTACGTCGACCAGTTGCGCCAGACCAACCTCGAACTCGCGTCCGAATATCTGCTGATGGCCGCGATGCTGATCGAGATCAAGTCGCGCATGCTGCTGCCGGTGAAGAAGGCCGACAGCGGCGAAGAAGCCGAAGATCCGCGCGCGGAACTGGTGCGCCGCCTGCTCGAATACGAGCAGATGAAGCTGGCCGCGCAGCGTATCGACCAGCTGCCGCAACTCGGGCGCGACTTCCTGCGCGCCGAGGTCTACATCGAGCAAAGCATCACGCCGCGTTTTCCGGACGTGGACAGCGAAGACCTGCGCGCCGCGTGGGCCGACGTGATCAAGCGTGCCAAGCTGGTCCAGCATCACAAGATTTCGCGTGAAGAGCTGTCGGTGCGCGAGCATATGAGTTCGATCCTGCGGCAGTTGCAGAACGCGCGCTTCGTCGAATTCGCCGACCTGTTCGACACGACCAAGGGCGTGCCGGTCGTGGTGGTGAATTTCATCGCCATGCTGGAGCTGTGCCGCGAGTCGCTGGTCGAGATCACCCAGGCCGAACCGTTCGCGCCGATCTACGTGCGGCTCGCGTATTCGCCGGCCTGACCTCAGCGTACGCACCGACACGCCTCGTTTCGGTGCGTACGGCGCGCAAATCCACTACAATCCCGCGCTCCGAACCTGTCATTACCAGTGAGGCGGCGGACCGCGCGATTCCTTGAGGTTTCGCATCGACCGAGTCTCGCGCCGCGCGAGGAATTCCCTGTCCGATCATGAAAGTCATCAGCTCGATCCATGAATTGCGCGACCAGTTGCGCGGCCAGAATCGCACGGCCTTCGTGCCGACCATGGGCAATCTGCACGAAGGGCATCTGTCGCTGATGCGTCTCGCGCGCCAGCACGGCGATCCGGTGGTGGCGAGCATCTTCGTCAACCGTCTGCAATTCGGTCCGAACGAAGATTTCGACAAATACCCGCGCACGATGGAAGCGGACATCGAAAAGCTGCAGAAGGAAAACGTCTACGTGCTGTTCGCGCCGACCGAGCGCGATCTGTATCCGGAGCCGCAGGAGTATCGCGTGCATCCGCCGCACGATCTGGGCGACATCCTCGAAGGCGAATTCCGGCCCGGCTTCTTCCAGGGCGTGTGTACGGTCGTGATGAAGCTGATGTCGTGCGTGCAGCCGCGCGTCGCGGTGTTCGGCAAGAAGGATTACCAGCAGTTGATGATCGTGCGCCGCATGTGCAACCAGTTCGCGCTGCCGACCGACATCATCGCCGCCGAAACCATTCGCGACGCCGACGGCCTCGCGCTCAGCTCGCGCAACCGCTACCTGCAGACCGCCGAGCGCGCCGAAGCGCCGGTGCTGGCCGCGGAGCTGAACCGCGTGCGCGAAGCCGTGCTGTCCGGCAACCGCGATTTCGCGAAGATCGAGCAGGCCGCGATGGCCACGTTGGCCGCGCGCGGCTGGCAGCCCGACTACATCGCGGTGCGCAAGCGCTCGGATCTGCTGCCGCCGGGTCCGCAAGACACGGAGGCGGAACTGGTCGTGCTGGCGGCCGCCAAACTCGGCGCCACGCGCCTCATCGACAACCTCGAAATCTGACCCGGCCTCGGCCGGCGCAGACAAGCATCAGAAGCCACAAGGGATTGATTGGTCATGCAACGCAACATGCTGAAGTCGAAGATCCACCGTGTCGCGGTCACGCACTGCGAGCTGCACTACGAAGGCTCGTGCGCGATCGACGAAGACTTGCTGGAAGCAGCGAACATCGTCGAAAACGAACGGATCGACATCTGGAATATCAACAACGGCGAGCGTTTCTCGACCTACGCGATCAAGGGCGAGCGCGGCAGCGGCATGATTTCGCTGAACGGTTCGGCCGCGCGGCGCGCGCAACTGGGCGATCTGGTGATCATCGCCGCGTTCGCGGTGGTCGACGAGGCCGAGTTGAAGGCGGGCTGGAAGCCGGATCTGGTGTTCGTCGACGACAACAACAAGATCAAGGGCAGCCGCGATCACGTGCCAACGCAGAACTGGACCTGAAGATCGGCGCGGCTAGCGTGAAACTTCAACGCGTTCGCCGCGCGCTTTGCGGATAATTCGGCACTGCCCGTTTCCGCCGGGAGCCCGCCTCAGCCCTTCTTCGCCGTCCCGTCGACCCATTCGATGATCGACTGCCACTGCTCCAGATCCTTCTCCACGCGGCTTTTCGCGACGTCCCACAGCGTCAGGCCGTGCGCCGCGAGTTGCACGTAGTTCTGCGTGTCGCGCAAAAAGCCCAGCACCGGCAGATTCAATCCTTCGACAAACCGATGCAGTTGTTCCGCCGAACGCGTGCGCGCATCGACACGCATGCCGACCACACCGATTTCGATCGTGCCCTTGCGGACCGCTTTTTCCTTCGCCAGACGCTCGAGAAAGTCCTGCGTGGCGAGAATGTCGAAGATGGACGGCTGCAGCGGCACGATCACCTTGTCGGCCAGATCCAGCGCGATGTTCATCCGGTTGCCGTGCAATCCGGCAGGGGTGTCGATGACCGCGTGCTCCAGCCCCTTGGGCGGCTTGACCGGCGTGTCCTGGCTGACTTCCCAGGTTTCGATGGCCGGCAGCGTGTCGGGGCGCAACGACAGCCACGCGTGCGCGGACTGCTGCTTGTCGAGGTCCGCCAACGCAACCCATTCGCCCGACGCCGCGAAATAGCCGGCCAGATTGGTGGACAGCGTGCTTTTGCCCACGCCGCCCTTCGGATTCGCCACCACAATCACCGTCATGAATTCTCCCGGAAAGAAGACTGGTCGCCGCCAGCCGGTTTGCCGCGTATGTCGTTCTGACTTCGCTCTGATCTCGCGCCGGCCCGCTGCCGCACCGGCTGAAGCTGCCGGTTTCGGGCACGCATGCCGATCCAGCCGTTGATAATATCGAGAAATGCACTGGGGCCGAAGCCCCAAGGCGGCCAAATGACCGCCCGGCACCGTCGATTTCTCCACTTGGGACCCACCAATCCATGAGCAAACTCCGCCCGGAATACACCGTCGAACGCCTGCACGAACGCCAGCGGGGCAAGCTGCCCGGCTTGCTGGGCGTGCAGGTCCTGTCGCTGGAACAAGGCGTCCTGACCGCGGAATTGACCGTGCGGGAAGAATTGCTCGCGCCGAACGGTTTTTTGCATGCCGCCACCGTAATCGGGCTCGCCGACACCGCGTGCGGCTACGCGTGCCTCGCGCATCTGCCGGAAACGGCGCGCAATTTCACGACTGTCGAACTGAAAAGCAATTTTCTCGGCACGGCGACCGAAGGCACGATCCGCGCGGTCGCCAAGGGCGTACATCTCGGGCGCAGCACGCAGGTGTGGGATGCGACCGTGACTGATCCGAATGGCAAGACGATCGCGCTGTTTCGTTGCACGCAGATCGTGTTGTATTGAGGGGGTGGGTGCGCGGCGGTGAGCGCCGACAAAACCGCAGCCTCATGCCATAAAAAAAGCACGCGACCTCACGGCGCGTGCTTTTTTGTTGTCCGGCGTTGTTGCCGGCGAGACTGCGCAGCCCTTACGCCACCGCAGCCCGCACCGTCTTCACGCTGCCCAGCGCCAGCGCACCGCCGCCCAGCAACGACTGCACCGCCAGCGTCACCGCCCAGAACGCCGGATATTCCCAGCCGCCGTTCGGCGACGCGAAACCCCAGCCGTTATGCCAATGCGCCGACATCGCGCCGAGCATGAACGGCAGCAGCACCAGCGCGACCCAGCGGACCTGCACGCCGAGCAGCAACGCGATACCGCCGAGCAATTCGACGAACGCCGTCACATAGCCGAGCCAGCCCGGCAAACCCAGCGAAACGAAAAATTGCGCCGTGCCCGGCAGTGTGAAAACGAAGATTTTTTGCAGGCTGTGCGCGAGATACAGCACGCCCAAGGCCACGCGCAGCAGTAAAGCAGCCAGATCGGCGGAGCGATTCGAGTTCATGACGAGTCCTTGAAGAGAGAGACGGCCAGAACCAGCCGTCGATGTCAGGACTCTATTCGAACCATACGGAGTGAAAAACCACGTCGCAGGCTTAGATTATTTCCCAATAGGATTTAATCGGCATTGCCGTGTTGATCCAGATCAGGCCATCGCGCCAAAAAGCTTCGCCAGATCGAGATGGTCGGCCAGCGTGTCGGCGAGTCGCTCCAGCGACGCCTCACGCAACGCCGGATAGTCGATCGCCTCGGCGTCGCTCAACCCCGCCCACGCCAGCAACGCGGCGCACGCGGACGGCGTGTCGAATAGACCATGCACATAGGTGGCGAGAATCTGGCCGTCGGCGGACAGCGCGCCATCGGGACGCGCGGCAGCCGCATCGCCCAACTGGAGCGCGGGCGAGTCTAGCGCCGGTCCGTGCGTCTCGCCCATATGAATTTCGTAACCCGACACCTCGGGCAAACCGGGCAACGCGAGGCGTCCGGTGACATTCTTCAGCGTCTTGTCGCGCGTAAGCACCGTCGAGTAATCGAGCCAACCGAGTCCCGCCGACGTCCCCGGCGCGCCTTCCACGCCATGCGGATCGGCCACTTCGCGCCCGAGCATCTGCATGCCGCCGCAAATGCCGATCACCCGTCCGCCGTAACGCAGATGCCGCTGCAGCACCGCGTCCCACCCTTGCGTGCGCAGAAACGCCAGATCGCCGGGCACGTTCTTCGAGCCTGGCAGAATGATCAGATCGGCCGGCGGCATCGGCATGCCGCTTCGCACGTAATGAAAATCGACCTGCGGATGCGCGCGCAGCGCATCGAAATCAGTGTGGTTGCTGATGTGCGGCAGCACCGGCACGACCACGCGCAGCATCCGCTGCGCGTCGCCGCGATGGGCCGCGCGCAGTTCCGGCGGCAGCATGTCTTCCGCGTCGAGCGTCAGGCCGTGCAGATACGGCACGACCCCGAGCACCGGCTTGCCGGTCTTCGCTTCGAGCCAGTCGAGACCGGGTTGCAGCAGACTGATGTCGCCACGAAACCGGTTGATGACGAAGCCCCGCACCCGCGCCTGCTCGCTCGCCGACAGACACGCGAGCGTGCCGGTCAGATGCGCGAACACGCCGCCGCGATCGATATCGGCCACCAGCACGACCGGGCAATCCACGGCTTCCGCGAAACCCATGTTGGCGATGTCGCGATCGCGCAGATTGATCTCGGCGGGGCTGCCCGCGCCTTCGACGAAAATCGCGTCGTAGCCGGCCTGCAAACGCGCATACGATTCCAGCACCGCTTCGAACGCGATGGGTTTGTAGTCGTGATACGCGCGGGCATCGAGATTCATGCGCGCCTTGCCGTGGATGATCACCTGCGCGCCGCGATCGCTCGTCGGTTTGAGCAGCACGGGATTCAGATCGGTGTGCGCGGCGATCCCCGCGGCCACCGCCTGCAACGCCTGGGCACGGCCGATCTCGCCGCCGTCGACCGTGACCGCGCTGTTGAGCGCCATGTTCTGCGGCTTGAACGGCGCGACCCGCACACCCGCGCGCCGCGCGAGCCGGCATAGACCCGCCACCAGCGTGCTCTTGCCGGCGTCGGACGTGGTGCCCTGAATCATCAGCGTGCCGTGTGGGACGGGCATGGCGTCCCGGGGAATCGAAGTAATCGAAGTGGTGGTCACGAGGTGGGGTGGGTCGGCCGTGAAGAGAAACGCGGCATTATCCCACCCCGCCGCCGCCATCCGCGCGCCGGTACAATCACGCGATGACTCCCCGCGACCTCACCTTCGTCCTTGGCGGCGCCCGTTCCGGCAAGAGCTTGCACGCCGAGCAACTGGCCGATCGCAGTGCCCTTCCCGTCACCTACATCGCCACCGCGCGCGTCAGCGACGACGCCGAATTCGCCGCGCGTATCGCGCATCATCGCGAGCGGCGTCCGGCGCATTGGCGGCTGGTCGAAGCGGGCGTGGATCTCGCCGCTGCGCTCACGCAAGCGGACGCGCCCAAGCATTGCGTGCTGATCGATTGCCTGACGCTGTGGCTGGCCAACCTGCTGTGTCCGTCCGAAGGTGAAGCGCTGTCGCTCGATCGCTATCACGCGCAAGTCGCCGCGCTCGAAACGGCGCTCGTCGCCGCGCACGGCAAAGTCATCGTGGTCAGCAACGAAATCGGCCTGGGCGTTGTGCCGCTCGGCGCGGCCACGCGTCTTTACGTCGACGAACTCGGCCGGCTCAATCAGCGCATCGCCGCGTTGAGCACGCAAGCCACGATGATGGTCGCGGGCCTGCCGCTCGCGTTGAAAACGGCGGGCCACGCGTGATGCTGTCGCTTCCTCTGATCGTCACGCTGGCGACCGCGGGCGTCGCGGTTGACCGTTGGCTCGGCGAGCCGCGCACCGCGCATCCGCTGGTCGGCTTCGGCAACTGGGCGAAGCGCCTCGAAGCGCGCTACAACACCGGCCGCCGTTTGCGGCTCAAGGGCTTGCTCGCGTGGACGCTGGCCGTGCTGCCGCCGGTGCTGATCGCGTGGTGGCTGGTCTCGGTGCTGCCGTTTTTCGCGGCCTGCGCGGTGCATGTCGTGCTGTTGTGGTTCGCGCTCGGCGCGCGCAGTCTGCACGATCACATCGCGCCGATCGCCCAGGCGCTCGCGCAACGCGATCTCGCGCAGGCGCGGCTGCTGACCGCGCGGATCGTCTCACGCGAAACCGCGCACGCCGACGAAGGCGCGTTGTCGCGCGCCGCCGTGGAATCGGCGCTCGAAAACGGCAATGACGCGATCTTCGGCGCGCTGTTCTGGTTCGCGATCGCGGGCGGTCCGGGCGCACTCGGCTTCCGTCTCGCCAACACGCTGGATGCCATGTGGGGCTATCGCACGCCGCGCTATTTGCGCTACGGCTGGGCGGCTGCACGCATCGACGACGTACTCAACTGGATTCCCGCGCGTCTGACCGCCACGAGTTACGCGTTGCTCGGCGATACGCGCACGGCGTGGCGCTGCTGGCGCGAGCAGGCGCCGCGCTGGGACAGTCCGAATGCCGGGCCGGTGATGGCGGCGGGTGCGGGCAGTTTGAACGTGCTGATCGGCGGGCCGGCGGTGTATCACGGCACGCTGGAGCAGCGGCCCACGCTCGGCTTCGGACATCCCGCGAAGGCCGCGCATGTGACGGCCGCGTTGATGCTGGTGGAACGCACGGTGATTCTCTGGCTGGCGATGTTGATCGTGCTGGCGCTGTTGAGCGTGCCGTTTCATGCGTGAGGGTGTGAACGATCCGGTGACCGGAAGCGTTAGCGCGGCAAGTGCCCCCGCCGTTCACGGCGGCAATCTGCACGAAGCCGCCACACGTTATGGCATGCCGTACGCGCAGTGGCTCGATCTGTCGACGGGCATCAATCCTCACGGCTATCCGGTGCCGCCGGTTCCCGCCGATGCATGGCGGCGCCTGCCCGACGACGGCGACGACTTCGCCGCCTGCGCCGCGCGCTACTACGGCGCGCCGGATGCCGCCCACGTGCTGCCCGTCGCAGGCAGTCAAGCCGCGATTCGCGCGCTACCCGCGCTACTGCCACGCGCCCAGGTCGGCATCGCGCCGCTCACTTACAGCGAGTACGCGCCCGCGTTCGAACGCGCCGGTCATGACGTCGTGCCGCTCGACGTGTCCTGCGAATCCTTGCCCGACACGCTCACGCATGCGGTTATCGTGAACCCGAACAATCCGACGGCTGAGCACGTAAGCGCCGCGAGGCTGTTGCAGTGGCATGCGCAACTCAGCGCACGCGGCGGCACGCTGCTAGTCGACGAAGCATTCGCCGATACGATGCCGTCGGCGTCGCTCGCGGCCCATACGCATCGCGACGGCCTGCTCGTGTTGCGCTCGCCGGGAAAGTTCTTCGGCCTGGCCGGCGTACGCGCGGGTTTCGTACTCGGTGCGCCGGCGTTGCTCGGTGCCTTGCGACAGACGCTCGGTGCGTGGACGGTCAGCAGTCCCGCTCGCCATGCGGTCAAAGCCGCGTTCGCGGACGAAGCCTGGCAACAGCAAATGCGTTCGCAACTCAACCTGGAGAGCGAGCGTCTGACCAACCTGTTGCACGCGCAAGGACTTGCCACGCGCAGCACGCCGCTTTTCGCCTGGACCGACGACGCACGCGCGCCCGCTTTACACGACGCATTGGCACGACGCGGCGTGTGGACCCGACTCTTTACTTCCTCGCGCAGCGTGCGTTTCGGCTTGCCTGGTAGCGAGACGGAATGGGCGCGCTTCGAGCAAAGCCTGATCGAAGCAATGCGAGAAATCGACGCCGCATGAATACGCCGATCCAACCCGTCCTTTTCAACACGCAGCGCCGATGACCCCACTCACCCGCTTCCTGCTAGCCCTCTCGCTGTGCGCGGCGACCTTGCCCGCACACGCCGCCATCACCGTCACCGACGATACCGGCGCAACCGTCACCCTGCCCGCTCCCGCACAACGCGTGATCAGCCTCGCGCCGCACGTCACCGAATTGCTCTATGCCGCGGGCGGCGGCGCAAAAATGGTCGGCGCGGTGTCGTACAGCGACTACCCGCCGGAGGCAAAACAACTGCCGCGCGTCGGCGATAACAAGGCGCTCGACCTCGAACGCATCGTCGCGTTGAAGCCGGACCTGATCGTCGTGTGGCGGCATGGCAATGCGCAACGTCAACTCGATCGTCTGCGCGAATTGCACGTGCCGTTGTTCTTCAGCGAGCCGCATCGTCTCGACGACGTCGCCGTATCGTTGACCAAGCTCGGGCAATTGCTCGGCACGTCACCGACCGCGGATGCGGCGGCGGCCGCGTATCGCCGCGACATCGCAACGTTGCGCACGCAGTACACGAGCCGGCCGCCCGTCAGTGTTTTTTATCAAGTGTGGGATCAACCGTTGATGACGCTCAATGGCGACCATATGATCAGCGATGTCATCGCGCTGTGCGGCGGCCGCAATGTGTTTGCGAAACTCGAGCCGCTAGTGCCGACGGTTTCCACCGAGGCCGTGCTCGCCGCGAATCCGGAAGCAATCGTCACGGCCGCGCCCGGCGCGACCAAACCGGATACCCCGTTGCCGCAACTCGCCACATGGCGCGCGTGGCCGAGTCTGACCGCGGTGGCGAACAACAATCTGTTTGCGATCGACGGCGATCTGATCAATCGCCCGGCGCCGCGCATCGCGCAGGGCGCGAAGCAACTCTGCGAAGACCTGGAAGCCGCGCGCTCACACAGAAAGCCTGGCGCGCAATAAAGCAGCGACGCCCGGCACTCGCTCATTCACATGACGAGCGCCAGGCGCGAGCACGGGGCTCGCACTGCAAGCGTTCCTCGACCCGCCGCCCTCACGCATTCCACCTCACCAACGACCACTGCTGCGTTTCGTCATCGCGCCTCAGCCAGACGATCCCGGTCATATCCAGCGACCATTGCAGACAGCGCTCCAGTTGCACGTCCAGCACCAGCGACGCGATCACCCGCATCACCCCCGCATGCGTGACCACATACGCGGGCGACAATTCGCGGGTCTGCGCGAACGCATCGAGCCAGGCTCGCACGCGCGTGACGAATTGCGCGACGCTCTCGCCGCCATGCGCACGCGCGTGTTCGAAGTTAGCCGCCCAGGCGTCGAGCAACTCGCGATCGATCGCGTCCCAACGTTGCGTCTCCCAATCGCCGAAATCCATTTCCTTCAGACGATCGTCGTGACTGATCACGCACCCGAACGCGTTCGCCAGTTCAGTCGCGAGCGCCGAACAGCGCGTGAGCGGACTCGACATCAGCACGCGCGGCGCGGGCACCTGCAAGGTGGCGAGTTTCAACGCGAGCGCGTCGGACGATACTTCGGCGTCTTCGGCCAGCGCTACATCGCTATGGCCATAACAAACGCCCGCCTCGAGCGCAACGGCAGGATGGCGAATCAGGACGATATCCATGCAAGCCCCACCAGATAGATGCTCAATTCAAAGATCTGCTGCGCGAAGCCGAGACAGTCGCCGGTATAACCGCCGATGCGTCTGACGAAATATCGCCCCATGACGAAGCGAAGCGCCAGCAGTAACACGAGCGCCGAGGCAGCGAAGCGCCAGGCGGAGGCATCGGGCCACATGAGCCCATTCGGCCACCACAGCCACGGCAAGCCAAACAGCACGGCACACAACAACGCCGGGCCGCTCAAGCGCTGTGCGACCGGTTTGGCCTTGCCTTCGGCGCGCACGTAGTCGAGCGTCGCCAGATAGCTGATCGCGCACGTGCGGCTCGCCGCGTGCGCGGCAATCATCAGACTTGCGGCGCGCAGCGGCGGCAACGCGGCGAGCGTTTGCCACTTCAATGCCAAGGCGATCACGAGAGCGATGGCGCCAAAGGCGCCGATGCGCGAGTCATGCATGATGCGCAGCACGTCGTCGCGTGTATAGGCGCCACCGAACGCATCGACGCAATCGGCGAGACCGTCTTCGTGAAACGCGCCGGTGACGAGCAGCGACGCGGCCATCGACAGCAACACGGCAACGCCGGCCGGAAACACGTGCAGCGCGGCGAGATAGACCAGCGCGCTCAAGCCGCCGACCAATGCGCCGACCAGCGGAAAATAGCGCGCCGCCGCATTCAGATAATGCGGCTCGAAGCCGACCCAGCGCGGCACGGGCACGCGCGTGAAATAGCCGAGCGCCGTGAAGAAATAGCGCAGTTCAGCGAGCGGATTCATGAAAGGCTCCGGGGCACGCGCCGCGCCGTTTCCGTATGACGGATCACGCGTCGCGGTTCGCGACGCCGGCCGATTCGAAGCTGGCCATGTCGTTGATGAACGCCGTCGCCGCGCGCAGCAGCGGCACCGCGAGCGCCGCGCCGGTGCCTTCGCCGAGACGCAGGTCGAGCGACAGCAGCGGCAGGCCGCCGAAATGATCGAGCATGCGCCGATGCCCCGCCTCGTTCGACGCATGCGCGAACACGCAGTATTCGCGCACGTTCGGCGCGAGCGCGTCGGCGATCAGCAACGCCGACGTCGCGATGAAGCCGTCCACCAGAATCGTCATGCGCGCTTCGGCGGCGGCGAGATACGCGCCGGCCATCATCGCGATTTCGAAGCCGCCGAAGGTGGCGAGCACCGTCAGCGGATCGCCGGACACATCGTGATGCGCGAGCGCCGAGGCCAGTACGTTGCGCTTTTTAGCGAGCCCGGCATTGTCGAGACCGGTGCCGCGTCCGACGCATTCGTCGATCGGCACGCCGCACAGGCGGCTCATCAGGCACGCGGCGGACGAGGTATTCGCGATCCCCATTTCGCCGAAACCGATCACGTTGGTGCCGAGCGCCGCGTGATGCCGCACGCGCGCCGCGCCCGCCTGCATCGCGGCGAGCGCCTGCTGCGGCGTCATCGCCGGTTCGCGCGCGAAGTTGCGCGTGCCGGCGGCGACCGGAATGTCGACGAGTCCTTCCGTCGACGGCAACGGCGTCGCAATGCCCGCGTTGACCACTTCGAGTTCGATACCCGCGACGCGGCTCAACGCATTGATCGCCGCGCCGCCCGCGAGAAAATTCGCGACCATCTGCGCGGTCACCGCTTGCGGATACGGGCTCACGCCTTCGTCGGCAATGCCGTGATCGCCGGCGAACACGATCATCGCCGGACGCTGCACCGTGGGATGCGTGGTGCGCTGGATCAGCCCCATCTGCCGCGCGAGCGTTTCGAGCCGGCCAAGGCTGCCGGGCGGCTTGGTCTTGGTATCGATGATGTGTTGCAGTTCGGCCCGCAGCGATTGATCGAGCGGCGCGACTTCGGGCAAACCGGCCAGGCGGGACAAAGAAGTCATAGATCTATCTGAAAGAGAATGTGTGTTTGGGTAGAACGCTCAGCTTGCCGGTCCATCATGAACCGCAAGCGATTCGTGACGCGCGCGCGGCGCCGGAATCAGCGCCTCGTGTTCGCCGTCGCGAATCAGAATCAGCGGATAGCCGAATGCGCGGCTCGTCAACGTGGGCGTCAGCACGTCGTGCGCGGGGCCGGCGTACGCGCCGCCCTCGCCGTCGAGCAATAACGCGTGCGTGGCGAAGCGGCGCGCCAGGTTCAGGTCATGGCACGAAAACAGCACGGTACGGCGCGGCTCGCGGGTCCACGCGGCCAGCGCTTCGAGACAATCGATCTGATGATGCAGGTCGAGATGCGATAAGGGTTCGTCGAGCAGCAGCAACGGCGCGTCCTGACACAACACCGCCGCTAGCGCCACGCGTTGACGCTCGCCGCCCGACAGCGACAGCACGTCGCGCGCGGCAAATGCGGTGAGGCCCAACAGGTCCAGCGCCGCGTGCGCCGCGTCGCGATCCGCTGCACCTTCCCAGCCCCAGCCGTTCAGATGCGGGAAGCGGTTCAACATCACAATGTCGAGAACGCTCGCGCTGAATGCGTCGGCGGCGCTTTGCGGCATCAGCGCCCGGCGCTGGGCAAGCGGTAACGGCGGCCAGTCGGCGACCCGCATGCCGTCGAGCTCGACGTGCCCCGCCGACGGTTGCAGCAAGCCCGCGAGCGCGGACAGCAGCGTCGTCTTGCCCGCGCCGTTCGGCCCGGCGACGCACCAGATTTCGCCCGCGTAGAACGTGTGCGTGAAGGCGTCGAGCAAGGTACGCGAGCCGGCGCGCAAGGTCAGACGTTGCGCGCTGAGCGAAGCTTGAACGAGGTCGTGGGATGGGGTCATCGGCGTTTGCGCAGCAGCATCCACAGAAACACCGGCACGCCGACGATCGACGTAATCACGCCGACCGGCAATTGCGCCGGCGCGATCACCGTGCGCGCGATCAGGTCCGCGCCCATCACCGCGACACCGCCGCCGAGCGCCGCGGCCGGCAGCAACATGCGTTGATCGTTGCCGAACGCGAGCCGCAACATGTGCGGCACGACGAGCCCGACAAAGCTGACGGTGCCCGCGGTGGTCACGGCCGCGGCCGCCGCGAGCGACGCCGCCAGATACACGCGCAAGCGCAGCGGCATGACGGCGACGCCCAACGCTTGCGCGGCGGCGTCGCCGCGCAGCAAGACATTGAGACGCGGCGCAACCGGCACGATCGCGACCAGCACGATCACGAGCGCGACGAGTGCAACCCATGGCATCGTGCCGCCGTTGAGATCGCCGGTCAGCCAGAACAGCATGCCGCGCAAACGGTTGTCGGGCGCGAGATTCAGCAGCAAAGTGATCAGCGCCGCCCAACCGGATGCGACCACCGCGCCGGTCAGCAGCAAACGCGGCGACGTGTCCTGCGGTTCGCCACGCCACAACTCGCGGCGCGCGAGTCCGAGCACCAGCAGGATCGACACGAAGGCGCCGGCGAACGCGCTGGCGTCGACCATCCACCATGCGCAGCCCGCAATCATCGCGACGAGGGCGAAGGTCGCCGCGCCGCCGGACACACCCAGCACGTACGGCTCAGCCAACGGATTGCGCAACAGCACCTGCAGCAACGCGCCGGCCAACGCGAGCAGCGCGCCGCACGCAAAGCCGGCGAGCGCACGCGGCAGACGCAAGTTGCGGACGATCTCGCCGGCCAGATCCGCCGACGAACCGAGCGAGCTTCCCTCGGACGCGTGCGAAGGTAGTAGCGCCGCGAGCACACGCATCGGCGCGAGCGACACGCTGCCGAGCGCGAGCGACGCCATCAGCACTGCCAGCGCGATCAGCGCAAGCACGAGCCAGATCGCGGCGGCGCGCTTCGCGTTCATCACGCGCAGTGTGGCGGGCATCGACCCCGACTGGCGGTTCATTCGCGCGATCCCGACGCGCTCGGTTCGTCACCGCGGATACCGACCGGCAGTGACGGACGCGATGCGGCGCGGCGCTGGATACGAATAAGCCTTTTCATGGTCCCTGTTCAACGGATTCTAATTAGCGTGGCCGCGTACCACGTCGTCGTGACGTTATAACGCGCGGACAGACTCATGACGACGTGACGTCGTGAAGTCACGACGCCGAAGGCGAGATAGTAACTGTTCGACCTTGCGGAATCGGAATAGCGGGTGCGCCGCTTCTGCGCCGCCTTCCCACGCGCGACGCGCAGTGGCACACTCGCAGGTTGAACTTTGAACGCACGATCCGGACTGGTGAATCCGCGCGCGATCTGTTCTGTTAAGTGCAGGTTATTGTCCGATGCATGAGTACTTTTTCATCATAAGGTCGATAAAAGCCGGCACAAAGCGATGTTGTTACGTCTCGAAACGAGACAATTGTCGGAACCTGCGACATTCCGCGCTAAAATGCGATGTCTTTAGAGGACGCAGCAGATGCTCACCGAACTCGAATCACTTTCACAAAATATCGGCAAGCTGATCACGATCAGCCAACGCCACAATGAAGCGCGTCTCGCGCTCGAAGAGCAGCTCGCCCAATCACGTGCCGAGGTGGAAGCCACGCGCACGGAACTTGCGCTGTTGCGCGAGGAACGCGACACGCTGCAAGCGGAACGCGACGCCCTGTCCGCGAAAATCGACGACGCCCAGGTGCGCCTGAATGCGATTCTCGAGAAGCTGCCGCGGGCGCGCGCGCACAACGAGCCGGATAGCCAGCTCGATCTGCTCGAACCCGCGCAGCACGAAGTCGAAGCGCAGGGCGACGTGACCCGACACGGAGAAAATGCATGACCACCAAGCAGATCGAAGTATCGATTCTCGGCGTGCCGTATCGCCTCGCCTGCTCACCGGAAACGGAAGGCGCGCTGCTTGAGGCCGTCGCACGCGTCGACGCCGAAATGTCGAAGATCCGCAATAACAGCAACGTACGCGGCACGGATCGCATTGCTGTCATGGCTTGCCTGTCGCTGGCATCGGAACTGCTTAAGCTGCAATCGAGCGTGCGACACGGAGAAGCATTTCCCGCAGAGGAAATCCGGCGTACAATGCATCAAATGAACGAACAACTGGGTACTGTGATTCAGCAGTACAGCATGCAGTAAGCACCAGCGGTATCGAGCAGTATCAAGGTTCCAAGCAGTCGTTCCTGAGATCGGCTGCGAATTCAAACGGAGTGATCGAGCTAGAGTCGTGAAACGTTTGAGTTGCATCGTTTAAGCTTTACTGGTTTAGCTTCCCTGCCTGGTTCGCCAAGGTCATATATTCCTTGAACCAATGCCATGTGCACGGTTGCGGAAATTTGTAGCACGGGTGTGCGCGTCACTCTGTCTGATGTACCCGAAGTGTTGCTAACTGCGACCAATTCTGAACCCCCGGTTCAGGATGCCGGCCTAGCGGCTAAGGCGGGGACCTTATTTAGAACGGCATCGGACTTCGGTTCGATGCCGTTTTTCTTTGGGTCACGGCTTTTCTCTGTGTTGTCAAACCCTTAACGTTCAATTCGATTCATGCGCTACTGGCTAATGAAGTCCGAACCGGACGAAGCAAGCATCGACCATCTCGCCCAAGCGGCGCATCACACGTTGCCGTGGACCGGCGTGCGCAACTATCAGGCGCGCAACTTCATGCGCGACATGATGCAGGTCGGCGACGGTGTGCTGTTCTATCACTCGAGCTGTCCCGAGCCGGGTATCGCAGGGCTCGCGGAAGTCTCGTCGACCGCTTATCCGGACCCCACGCAGTTCGATAAGAAGAGCCCCTACTTCGACCCGAAGTCGTCGCAGGAAACGCCACGCTGGTTGCTCGTCGACGTGGTGTTCAAGAAGAAGATCCCGCTGATTCCACTCGCCGCGTTGCGCGAGCACGAGGAATTGAAGGACATGCGCGTGCTCGCTCGAGGCAACCGTCTGTCGATCACGCCGGTGAGCGAAGCCGAGTGGCGCTTCATCATCAAACGGCTTGCGCAATGATGCGTAATGCGCACGCAGTTGCAAGCAAACGTGAAGGCATTGTCAAATTGGGGAACCAAGCTTAGGTTACAAGCGCCTAACGGTCGCGCAAACGTTGTGCCACCGCACAGCGCTTGCTCTTATCGTGCATAACCTGTTCAAGCAAGGAGTCCAACAATGACGAAAAACACCGCACGGGCACTCGCTCTCGCTCTCGTATGCGCTACGCCGGTTGCGCTCGCACTCACGCCGACTCTGGCTCGCGCGCAGAACGCCGCGCCGTATCAGCCCGCCGGCGTGCTGTCGCTCAATGCGCAGGCCAGCTCGGAAGTCCCGCAAGACGTGGTCGATATCACGCTGTTCTTCGAGCAGGAAGCGAGCGATCCGTCGGCGCTGACCGCCACGTTGAATCAGCGCGCTGATTCGGCGCTGCAAAAAGCCAAGGGCGTGAGCGGCGTGACGGCCCGCACGGGTTCGTTCTCGATCTATCCGTCCACCGATCGCGACGGCCGCATTTCCGCATGGCGCGGCCGCACGGAGATCGTGCTCGAGTCGCACGACTTCGCTGCGGCATCGAAGCTCGCGGGTCAAATGGCATCGATCATGCAGGTCGGCAACGTGCAGTTCTCGTTGTCGCCGGAAGCACAGCGCGCCGCCGAGCAGAAGCTCACCGGCGAAGCGATCAAGTCGTTCCGCCAGCAAGCGGCTTCGTCCGCGCAGGCATTCGGCTATAGCGGCTATGCGATTCGCGAAGTTAACGTCGGTCAGAACGGTGGCGTGATGCCGCGTCCCATGATGATGATGAGCGCCCGTGCCATGAGTTCGGATGCGAAGATGTCGGCGCCGGTGCCAATCGAAGGCGGTACGTCGACGGTAACGGTCAACGTGTCGGGCTCGGTGCAGATGAAGTAATGCGTGTGGGTTCGGGCGCTGCTTTACGCGTGCCCGAGCCGCTAGCGGATGCAAAAAAAGCCACGGCATGCCGTGGCTTTTTTCGTTGAGCGCTCATCGACAGATCGTTTGATAACGCTCGATACCGCTGGCTACGATAACCCGTAGCCGCAATCAATCAGTTCGCGCTAACCGCCTGCGCCGGTTCACGACGCGCACGGCGATATGCCCACACCAGCAGGCCGATACCGACGAGGATCATCGGCAGCGACAGCCATTGGCCCATGGAGAGACCCATTGCCAGCAGACCGAGGAAGTCGTCCGGCTCACGCGCGAATTCCACTGTGAAGCGCGCGAGGCCGTAGCCGATCAGGAACACCGCGGAAATCGCGCCCAACGGCTTCGGTTTGCGCGAGAAGAAGATCAGCACGAAGAACAGCGCGATACCTTCCAGCGCGATCTCATACAGCTCCGACGGATGACGCGGCAGCATGTGATATTGCGCGAACACTTCGTTCAGATGCCACTGTGCGGCCAGTTGCGGATGCGCGATGAGCCATGCGGCGTCGTCAGGCGCGGCGCCGGGAAACATCATCGCCCACGGCGAAGACGGATCGGTCACGCGGCCCCACAACTCGCCGTTGATAAAGTTGCCGAGACGCCCTGCCGCGAGCCCGGTCGGCACCATCGGCGCGACGAAATCGGTGACTTGCAGCCACGAGCGTTTGCGTTGATACGCGAACAGCACCATGGCCAGCGTCACGCCAAGGAAGCCGCCGTGGAACGACATGCCGCCTTCCCACACCTTGAAGATGTCGAGCGGATGCGCGAAATAGAAGCTCGCTTTATAGAACAGCACGTAGCCGAGGCGGCCGCCGAGAATCGTGCCCAGCACGCCGTAAAACAGCATGTCGTCGATATCTTTCGCGGTCCAGCCTTGCGCCGCGACGTACGGCAAACGCAGCCGCAGCCGGCCGACGACGATCGCCGCGATAAAGGCGACGACGTACATCAGTCCATACCAGCGCACTGCGAGCGGCCCCAGATGAATGGCAACGGGGTCGAAATTCGGGTGAATGAGCATCGTGTTGTTATGGGCAGTTCAGGTTCAGAAGCGGGTTTTCTAATCGATTCTTTGGGACAGGTGACGGCTTGCGCACGCCGCTAGCACAGACTGCGGCGCAAGCATTGGACGGCGCCGCGCGCAATGCGTTCGCAGCCGCGCCGTTAAACATGCTGCGCGCCGGCGTGCTGCGCCTCGACGGTAGCGGCATGCGCCCGCGCGATGTCGATGAAGCCCGCCAGCACCGGACTCACCTCCGCCGTGCGCCAGACCAGCCCCGTTTCGATCGCCGGCACCGACTCGACCAGCGGACGATACACCACGCCGGTGCGGCGCAGATTACGTAACGATTGCGGCACCAGTGCGACACCCATGCCGGCCGACACGAGGCTCACGATCGTCTGCATCTGGATCGCCTCCTGGCCGATGTGGGGCGTCAGGCCCGCCACGCCGTAGCAATCCATAATGATGTCATAAAAGCCAGGCGCCAAACGTCTTGGGAAGATCACGAGCGGCGCATCGGCGACGTCGCGCAGGCTGATCGGTGTCTCGAGCCATTCGGCTTCGGGGCTCACGTCGGGGTCCACGTCATGGCAGGCATTGTGCCCGGCGGCCTCGGCCACCCGCGCCGCCGTCTCCGTCGACATCGCGACGATCAGCGGCTCGCGCGCGATCGGCAGCCACGACAACTGCGTGCCGTGGCGCGACGGCAGCGGCGCGATCACGAGGCCCGCGTCGATGCGTCCGGCCACCAGTTCGTCTATTTGAACGTCGCTGGTGGCCTCGGTCAGTTCGAGCCGTACGCGCGGATGGCGCGCGCCGAAATCGCGCAACAGCAGCGGCAGAAGCCCGTAGTCCGCGGTCGAAACGAACGCCAGCGACAACACCCCCGCCTCGCCGCGCGCCAGACTCTGCGCGAGCGGCCGCAGCCCTTCGGCGCCGGCCAGCAGGCGCTGCACTTCGGGCAACAGATCCGCGCCCACCGGCGTGAGCTCGACCGAGCGCTTGGTGCGCGCGAACAGTTCGACGCCGAGCGTCTCCTCCAGCGCGCGGATGGCTTGCGACAACGGCGGCTGCGTCATCGAAAGACGCACGGCCGCGCGCCCGAAGTGCTTTTCTTCGGCGACGGTCACGAAATAGCGCAACTGGCGCAGGTCGGGGATGGCGGGCAGCATGATTAATATATTTTACGACCTAATCTGCCCTCAATAATATATTGGACACGTAGTTTGCAAAACCGCATCCTTGCATTGCGCGTCGGAACTACACTGGATTGACGCACGACACCCGCCGCACCCAGGCCGCAGTACAGCCGCAGTACAGCAAGACAGACACGCAGCACAGACCAGAACAAAACAGACTGGAGTTCCCCATGGCATACAACCGTCGTTCGAAGAACATCACGCAAGGCGTGGCGCGTTCACCGAATCGCTCCATGTACTACGCCCTCGGCTACAAGAAGGAAGACTTCGACAAGCCGATGATCGGCATCGCCAACGGCCACTCGACCATCACGCCGTGCAACTCCGGCCTGCAGCGTCTGGCCGACGCGGCCGTCGCCGCGGTCAAGGGCGCCGACGCGAATCCGCAGATCTTCGGCACGCCGACCATCTCCGACGGCATGTCGATGGGCACCGAGGGCATGAAGTACTCGCTCGTCTCGCGCGAAGTAATCGCCGACTGCATCGAGACCTGCGTGCAAGGGCAATGGATGGACGGCGTAGTCGTGATCGGCGGCTGCGACAAGAACATGCCGGGCGGCATGATCGGCCTTGCCCGCACCAACGTGCCGGGCATCTACGTGTATGGCGGCACGATCCGTCCGGGCAACTGGAAGGGCGTGGACCTGACCATCGTGTCGTCGTTCGAAGCGGTCGGCGAATTCACGGCCGGCCGTATGTCGGAAGAGGATTTCGAAGGGGTCGAAAAGAACGCGTGCCCGTCTTCCGGATCGTGCGGCGGGATGTACACCGCCAACACGATGAGCTCGTCGTTCGAGGCGCTCGGCATGTCGCTGCTGTATTCGTCGACGATGGCCAATCCCGACGACGAAAAGGTCGACTCCGCCGCCGAATCGGCACGCGTGCTGGTCGAAGCCGTCAAGAAGGACCTGAAGCCGCGCGACATCATCACGAAGAAGTCGATCGAGAACGCCGTCGCGCTGATCATGGCGACCGGCGGCTCGACCAATGCCGTGCTGCACTACCTGGCGATCGCGCACGCGGCCGAGGTGGAATGGAGCATTGAAGACTTCGAGCGTATGCGCAAGAAAGTGCCGGTGATCTGCAACCTGAAGCCGTCCGGCCAATACGTCGCGACGGATCTGCATAAGGCCGGCGGCATTCCGCAAGTCATGAAGATCCTGCTCGACGCGGGGATGTTGCACGGCGATTGCATTACCATCACCGGCAAGACGCTGGCGGAAGAGCTCAAGGACGTGCCGGGCAAACCGCGCGCCGATCAGCAGGTGATTTTCCCGATCGAGAAAGCGCTGTACAAGGAAGGCCACCTCGCGATCCTGAAGGGCAATCTCGCCGAAGACGGCGCGGTCGCCAAGATCACCGGCTTGAAGAACCCGGTCATCACCGGCCCGGCCCGCGTGTTCGAGGACGAACAAAGCGCGCTCGAAGCGATTCTGGCCGACAAGATCGTCGCCGGCGACGTGGTGGTGCTGCGTTACCTCGGTCCGAAGGGCGGACCCGGCATGCCGGAGATGCTGGCGCCGACCTCGGCGATTATCGGCAAGGGGCTCGGCGAAACCGTCGGCCTGATCACCGACGGCCGCTTCTCGGGCGGCACGTGGGGCATGGTGGTCGGCCACGTCGCGCCGGAAGCGTTCGTGGGCGGCACGATCGCGTTCGTGCAGGAAGGCGATTCGATCACGATCGACGCACACAAGCTGCTGCTGCAATTGAATATCGACGACGCCGAGTTGCAGCGCCGCCGCGCCGCCTGGCAGCAGCCGAAGCCGCGCTATACGCGTGGTGTGCTGGCGAAGTATTCGGCGTTGGCGTTGCCGGCTAACAAAGGGGCGATTACCGGCTGATGCTGCGGGTCCGGCGGACATCGGGCACGCCTCCTTGCGGGTGTCCTGTTCGCCGGATTGTTTCTGTCTTTGCGCGGGCTCGTCACATATAGAAGTGCTGCGCACGACCCTCGAGCTCGGCGTACCTCGCCTGTTGCGCGATGATGCGATTCCAGATCGGCTCGGGAAGCTTGAAGGTCGACTTCAGCGGCGGCGCCTGCAGCGAGTCGTAGAGCACGTGGCTGCCAGCCGCCGGATCGGCCCTCGTGCGCCAAACCGGCGTACCGCCGATCGTGCGTATCTCCAACTGGCCGCGCGCCGCGGGAATGGCCATCAACCCATCACGAAACAGCCACGCCGCGTTGTGCGACTTGAGCCATGCACCGATACGTGCGATCTCATCCTGCCGCAGCGAGGGCTGGGACTCAACGAGAGCCTGGCCGCGGTGCGGATTGTCCGCCGACGGCACCTCGGTCACGAAGTGCGTGGCACCACGAGGTAACGCCGAATCCGGATCCAGGTAAAGCCGGTATTGCTGCTCCGACGTGGCGACAGGATTGCCAACGAATGCGGCCATCGGCAGTGGAGGAAAAACCGCCTGCCGTTTGGCATTCTCCAGCCGCCAGGATTGCCGCGTGGCGAGTTGGCCGTCTCGCGACTGCGGCGGCGAAACATAAGGCGTGACCGCGAAGACGCCCTCGGTCAGCCACTTGCGGTCTTCGACATGCAGCAGACCGTCAATCCCGCGAACATAAACAAACACGCCGTTCAGGTCGGTCGGATCCTTCGGGGCGCCGCCAATGTACGCATTGCCGTCCTTGTCGATTCGCAGCACCTGCCCATAGTCGTGCGCGGAATGGATGCGGCCATCGTCCCCAAATGAAAATTCATACTGGGAAAGGCCCGTATCGGACAAATCGACCGCCGGATACCCGTTGCCGTTGTGAAAGCTCAGCTTCGTGCCGCCCTTGCCGTCGTTGTTATTGAAGTACGGTTTGATATGGACTGGCTCGCGATAGTCCTCGCCTTTCTCCAACTGGCTCGCCGCGTAATGGATTTTGTCGAAAGCACGTCGGTAGAAAGCGGCCGACGTCAGCGCTGGATCCTCGTTTGGCAGATAGCGCACCTTGCCGCCGATGTTCACCCCCGATACGAACGGCTTGTGATCGCTATCCGCCCACGCGGGGTCGTCCGGAGAAAAGTGCGCGAGCTGCGGTTGCGCGCCGGACGTGCGAGTGTGGTCGAAGATGTCGTAACGATAGTCGGGGTTGGCCACGAAGGGACCCGGCACCCCAGCCACGACCTTGCTCCAGCCACACACCTGGGCATCGTCGATCCGGCCCATCGCGGCAACTTCGCGGTCGCCCGGGATGCGATCGGCCTTGCCCAGGCTGCCATGGACGTCGACCATGTTGGGGCTCGGCTTGATGTAATAGATATAGCCGCTTTGTTGCCCGCCGCCTGAGAGCCGCTTCTTCGCGGTCTCGCTGTCACGGAACGTGCCGAGATAGCCGCCGCCGTCAGTGGCACCCGGGCTCAATGACAGCGCGCAGTTATGCAGCGCCAGGTTGACGTTGTTCATCCGCGTGTTTTCCGCACTGAAGCCGTGCGCCTTGCGCATCGCTTCGGGCGGCACGTCCGAGGGACGATAGAGCACATAAGGCTGCGGGTCGGAAGCCGTGCTGACGTCACGCTTGAGTTCGTCATGCGGTGGCCGCGGCAACTGCGTGAAATCCGGCCTCGGCAGATTCACCGGCGGGAGAGATAAAGCATGAGCGCCCTGGAGTTCGGGCGCATCGTCCACGGCGGCGAGCGTAGCGTTGCCAAGGGACGAAGCAGCCGCGCTCGCACCGTCATTCGGCCGATACGTATTCTCGGCGTCATAGGGCAACGTGCGCACGCGAGCGATAAAACCGTACTGCTGATAGCCATAATCGAGCAACCGAGCCATGACAACCGCCATCTGATCGAAATTTTCGTACTCGAAGGCGCCGAATTGCGGGTCGTAAATCTGGTATCGGTCATTCCGGAAGTTATCGGAAGGATCGAGCCGTTGCACCATGATCATATGGCCGGGGCGCTCCACGCTGCCGCCGTCTGGCCTTTGTTCCGAAGCGGGCGCGGCGCGGAACTGAATGCGTATCGGCATCATCGTGGTTTGATAACTGCCGCGGCCGTCGGCCGAACTGTGACGCTGCCCGAATTCAGACTCCAGCGTTCTGCGCAACTCCGCACTGGTTCGAATCGAGTCGAAATTGGGTCGCGCGATAAGACCCGGAACGTTGCCGATAGGATCGCGCACGGTATCTCGCTGCACCTGATAGATCGACGTCAACGCCGCCTGTCTCAGTTGCCAATCGCCAAGGGAATCACGCATGACGGAAGTCATCTCGAACAGATTCGGCGCTTTTCCTGTCGCCACCAGGTAGAGCGTGCCTAGCACGAGGCCGGCGCACACATTGTTCAATGCGCTGGGCTGTCCGGCGGCTTGCGACAGGACCGAGGAAGAGAGGCCGTTGTGCCTCGTCGCGGGGCCGTTATAGATATCGAAGGTGTGTTCCGTCGCCGGAAGGGTCGCCTCTGGAGGTAGCGGCCAAGGCGGCGGCGTCCTGCGAGTGCGCTGCAACGTGTCCGAACTCTGCGCTGGCAACAGCGCGCCGGCGCCAGCTCCAGCAAGTTCGCCGGGCGCCCGTTCTTTGGCGGGCACACTCCCGTGCTCCGGTTGAGCCCGCTCATTGGCGCTCGTGGCAGCTACAAGGCGTCTGGCTGTCGGGAGGCCCGGCTCTTTGGCCGCAGCCTTAGCGGCCGGCGCCGGCAGAGTTGCGTCACCCGGTCTTCCAACTCCGAACGGGGATGACGCTCCGGCGTTTGGCTCATGGGGCGGTGCACTGAGTTCGCTGGCCGATTCGCCATTGCGGCGTGCGGTTGGAGATAGCGGACCGGACCGGTCCGTCTCTTTGGGCAAAAGCCTGAGCGGATGATTGCCAACGCCGAGTGTCGTCATCATTGCACCTTGTGGAAGCAAACCTGGGGCCTCCGCGCGCGAGCAATGACGGCAGAGGGCAATGACAATGAAACCCGCTTTGCCCACGATGCCGGTAGTACCCGGCGATACATTGAGAGCCGCGCCACGGCTAACGAGCAACGCCGACGAGAGCCGGCCCGTGGACTGTCCCAAAGACCCGACGAATCGCTCTGGATCCGCGAACGGTGCAGGACGTCATCGCTCCGCTACGTCCGGATTCATGCCCGCAAGGCGCAACAGAATGTCGAAAGGACGTAGTTCAAAAACCGTGCGTCCCTTTCCTTTTATAATGCCCGCACCACGAGTCGGGCATCTGCACCGACGGAGACCAGAATGAAATCCATGTCGCATGCAGCGCTTGCAACCGCCGGCCTGCTGGGCGTTATCTTGAGCGTCGGCAGTCCGGTCGCGCATGCCGAGGCCGCCGCCGGTCTGGCGCTGGCCCAGCAGGAGAACTGTATGAGTTGCCACGCGGTCGCGCGTCCGTTCATGGGACCGGCGCTACATGATGTCGCAGCGAAATACGCGGGTCGCGACGACGCCGCAACCTATCTGAAGAACAAGATTCTGGATGGCAGCGCAGGCGTGTGGGGAATCGTGCCCATGCCCGCGAACACGCAACTCACGCCCGATCAGGCGGCCACGTTGGCAGGCTGGGTGTTGTCGCTGAAATGATGACGCGTACGCATTGGTGAGCGTGCATCGATGAACGTGCATTGCTGAACGTCCACGGTTGAAGGCGCTGAAACGCATGATCGCGTTTCAAGCCGCCTTCCCTTCCCTTCGAATCACGCGTGGCCTGAGCGCCGCGCGATCTCTTCTTCCACCGCTTCCCGCACCCACGCGGTCATTTCGGTTTCCAGCGTCAGCGCGACTTCACGCGTGATCTGGCTGACCAGCCAGCCCGTGTGCTCCTGCAATGCATCGCGGCAACGCGCCTCGATGACCTCGCGTCCCTCGCCCGTCAGAAAACCCGCAAAGCGTCCACGCAGACGCTCGGCGATGAGATTCGCATCGAGGCCCGGCTGCGGCGCCGCAGTGGTTTCGTGAGCGATATCGGGCGGCACGCTCGTACCGGCTTCGAACGGAGCAAGAGGCTCGGCGCGATTGAAGACGCCGGCATCGCGCTCGGGCACATCGTCATGCGCGTGATGCGAGCGCGAACGCTTCTTCGGATGATGATCCGCCGCATGCGCCGGCGCATGTAAGGGTTCCGGCGCGGCCGCACGGCCTAGCTCGAGCACCTCGTCCAGCGTCGGCAAGGGCGGTGGCTCGGCCGCGGGTTCCTGCACGGCAGCGAGTTCATGCGCATGCAGGGTGTCCGGCTCGAGCACCGGCTCAGTGCGAAAGCCAGGCTCACGCGGCGCACCGTCGTCAGTGATGGCGTGTTCCGCCGGCACAGCCGCGTCGTTCGACGGGTGACGCGCCTGCACAGGATTACCCGGCACGAGAATCTCGCTTAACACCGGAATCGAATTGTCGTGGGGATCGGACACGTGCGCTCTCCCTGTTTGAGTCGAAGCCAAGGCAGGCCGCATCCACGCCGGATCCTTCAGACAGGAAACCACGCGACGCGGATGGAAAAAGGCCTAGCTGCCTTGCTTGTAGTTGTTCAAAGCATAGCCGCGATCGCGATAGAAACGATAGCGTTCGCGGCCCGCAGCGAGTTCGTCGTGTGCGTTACCGACCACTTCCAGCAATCTTTCGAAGCGGGCGAACTGGGCCGGCACCGCAGCGCCCAGATTGAGCAGCACCTGGTGATGCGGCACGTCGTCGAGATTCGACGCCAGCACGATAGGCGTTTGCGCGGCGAGCGGCGTGCCCGCCATGCAGTGCGGCACGAAGTCGAGCGGCGAGAAGGTCCACAGCTGTTCGTCGAAAGCCCGCAGACGCTCGGGCTCGGCCAGCACGATGGTCGGCTGGCCCGCCTGATACGCCTTGCGGATCAGGCGGCACGCATACAGCAGCGAATCGCCGACGTTCGAGTGAAAATCGATCCTCGTCATCGGCGGCTCCGCCTTGCGTCCACAGCCAGGCTTACGCGCCGTTGCACGACCCGGACCCGGCTTGACGCCGGGTCCGCGACCGCGCTGGCCACCTTACTGCATTGCGTCATTGTGCAGCGCGGTCGATCAGGAACTGCGAGAGCAACGGCACCGGACGACCGGTCGCGCCCTTCGCCGCGCCGCTCTTCCACGCCGTACCCGCGATGTCCAGATGCGCCCACGGATACGCTTCGGTGAAGCGCGACAGGAAGCACGCCGCCGTCACGCTGCCGCCAGGACGGCCGCCGATGTTCGCCAGATCGGCGAAGTTCGACTTGAGCTGGTCCTGATACTCGTCGTCGAGCGGCATGCGCCAGGCCGGGTCCGAAGCCTCACGCGATGCGTCGAGCAACTCGCCCGCCAGCGCGTCGTCTTTCGAGAACAGGCCGCTGTTGTGGTGACCCAGCGCGATGACGCAGGCGCCCGTCAGCGTAGCGACGTCGATCACGGCTGCCGGCTTGAAGCGCTCGGCGTAGGTGAGTGCGTCGCACAGGATCAGCCGGCCTTCGGCGTCCGTGTTCAGCACTTCGATCGTCAAACCCTTCATGCTGGTGACGATGTCGCCCGGCTTGGTGGCCGTAGCCGACGGCATGTTCTCAACCGCCGCGATGATCGCCACGACGTTGATTTTCAAGCCCATTTCGGCGACGGCGCGGATCGTGCCCAGCACCGAACCGGCGCCGCACATGTCGTACTTCATCTCGTCCATGCCTTCGCCCGGCTTCAGCGAGATGCCGCCGGTGTCGAACGTGACGCCCTTGCCGACCAGCACCACCGGCGCGGCCTTCGCGGCGCCGCCGTGGTACTGCAGCACGATGAACTGCGCCGGTTCGACCGAGCCGGCCGTGACCGACAGGAACGAGCCCATCTTCAGCGCTTCGCATTGTTTCTCGCCGAGCACTTCGACCTTCAGCTTCCAGTCTTTGGCGAGCTTCTTCGCGGTGTTGGCGAGGTAGGTCGGCGTGCAGACGTTGCTCGGCAGGTTGCCGAGGTCGCGCGTCAGGTCCATGCCGTTGGCCAGCGCCGCGCCTTGCTTGGCGGCCAGCTTGGCGGCCTTGTCGTCGCCGGTGTTGACGCTGAACACGATGCGCTTCAGCGCGCGCGGCGTGGTGTCCGGCTTGCTCTTCATCTGCGTGAACTTGTACGTCAGCTCGCGCAGCGCGAGGATCGCGGCGCGCACGCCCCAATCGGCCGAGCGTTCGAGGATAGGCAGTTGCGCGAGCGTGAACGTGACCTGGACGATCTTCGTGCCCAGCAACGCACGCCAGGCGGCGCGCGCAGCGTCGCCGTAGGCTTTCTGATTGAAAGCGTCCTGCTTGCCGAGACCGACCAGCAGCACACGCGAAGCGCCGATACCCGACACTTCGTGCAGGAACAGCGTGGAGCCGGCTTTGCCTTCCATATCGCCGGCTTTGATGACACGGGTCAACAGCCCTTTGGTGGCCGCATCGATCTCGAGCGCCGCGCCCGAAAGCGTCTGCGACTCGAACACACCGATCACGATGCAATCGGATTTACCGGTCAGGAAACCGTTTGACGAGCCTTTGGTCCAATCACAGGCTTTTATGCTAAAGTCCATCGCGCTTGTCCTCGGATAAAATCTGGGCTTAGGATGAAAGCCGCAATTATCCGCTATTTTTCCTGCGGCGGCTGCACCGGAGGTGTGACGGGGAGTAACCCTCGCGCCGCTGAGAGCGCCCCCTCTCATCATCAATAATGATCTTCGAACGCTCCCTCCAGCGCGAACTCGCGTATACGGCTGGTGCCGTGTTCATGGTTCTCCTCACGCTCGTGCTGACGACGATGATGATCCGCATCGTCGGCTTCGCGGCCTCGGGCGAGATCGATCCACGCGACGTGCTGGTCCTGATCGGACTGACCGTGATCGGCTACCTGGCGATCATGCTCGTCGCGACCCTGTTCGTGTCGATCCTGTTCGTCCTGACACGCTGGTACAAAGACTCCGAGATGGTCGTGTGGCTGTCCTCGGGCGTCAGCCTGACCCAGTTCATCAAGCCGATCGGTATTTTTGCCACGCCGATCATCATCCTCATCATGTTCTTCGTGTTCGTCGGCTGGCCGTGGTCGAACCAGCAGAGCAAGCTGATCCGCGCGCGCTTCCAGCAGCGCGACGAGGTCTCGCTGCTGGCGCCGGGTCAATTCCGCGAGTCGGCCACTAGCCACCGGGTGTTCTTCATCGAGAAGATGTCGCCCGATCAGGGGCACGTGGAGAACGTGTTCGTGACCAGCACCGAGAACGGCAAGGTCAACGTGGTGGTGTCGAAGAACGGACACACCGAGACGCATAAGAACGGCGACCGCTTCGTCGTGCTCGAAAACGGCCGGCGCTACGACGGCGAGCCGGGGCACCCCGACTTCCGCATCATGGAGTTCGAGCGCTATGGCGTGAAAATCCAGAGCCAGCCGGTCGTCAATACGGCGACCAGCACCGGCATGTCGACGCTCGCGCTGCTGCGCAATCCGACCAAAGAGAATCTCGCCGAATTCGCGTGGCGCGCCGGGCTGCCTTTGATCGCGCTCAATCTGATGCTGCTGGCGATTCCTCTCGCGCACCAGAATCCGCGACGCAGTCGCACCATCAATCTGGTGATGGCGGTGCTGATCTATCTGACGTATTCGAATCTGTTGAACGTGGTGCAGTCGTGGATCGAGCAAGGCAAGATGTCGTTCGGCGTCGGGCTGGTGGGACTCCATGTGATCGTCGCGGTGATCGTCGCGTTTATCTTCTGGCTGCGCGTGCGCAACCGCCCGCTGTTCACGCGGGCCATGTTCAACCGTTCGCAGGGGACCTGACCGATGCGCATTTATGAAAGGTATTTCGCGCGTCAGATCTACCTCACGTTCATCTTCATTCTGTTTGCGTTTTCGGGTCTGTTCTTCTTCTTCGACCTGATCAACGAACTGAATTCGGTTGGGCACGGTAACTACAAGTTTCAATATGCGGTGCTGCGGGTCGCGCTGCAGACGCCGTCGCGCTTCTACGAAATCATTCCGGTTGCCGCGTTGATCAGCGCGATTTATGTGTTCGCGCAGATGGCGGCGAATTCCGAGTACACGATTTTTCGGGTGTCCGGGCTGGCGACCAATCAGGCGTTGCGGTCATTGCTGAAGATCGGGATTCCGCTGGTGTTCCTGACGTATCTGATCGGCGAAGTGGTTGGACCTTATACGGATCAGTTGTCGGAGCGGGTGCGGCTGGAGGCACTGGGGTCGTCGGTGTCGAGTAACTTCCAGTCGGGTGTGTGGGTGAAGGACACGCTTACCGCGCGGGCCGATGGTGAGCAGGTGACGCGCTTCGTGAACGTCGGCGAGTTGAAGCCGGATGCGACGATCAGCAATGTGCGGATCTATGAGTTCGATTCGAAATTCCGTTTGTCGAATGTGCGGATCGCTAAAAGCGGTAAGTATCAGCCGCCGGGCCATTGGCAATTGACCGATGTGACCGATACGCAGTTGATCGACGTGCCGCCGCCTCCCGGGACGCCTGCGGATGCGTTGAATCCGGTTTATCGCGCGACTCAGGTTAGCTTGCCGGAGTATTCGCTGCGCTCGGAATTGACGCCGCAGATTCTGTCAGTGCTGCTGGTGTCGCCGGATCGGATGTCGATGTTCAATCTGTTCCGGTATATCCAGCATCTGACCGAGAATCATCAGGATACGCAGCGGTATGAGATCGCGCTCTGGCGTAAGGTCTTGTATCCGTTTGCGGTGTTCGTGATGCTGGTTTTGTCGTTGCCGTTTGCTTATCTGCATACGCGGGCTGGAGTGGTGGGGGTCAAGGTGTTCGGTGGGATCATGCTAGGGATGAGTTTTCAACTCTTCAACACGCTGTTCTCGCATATCGGCACTTTGAATACCTGGCCTGCGCCTTTGACCGCGGCTACGCCTGGGTTGGTTTATCTCGTGCTTGGGCTGGTTGGGTTAAAGTGGGTTGATCGGCATTAGGGGTATCGTTCCATGGCTACGCATGGGCTGGTTTTGTTTGGGCACGGTGCAAGGGATGCGCGCTGGCGGGAGCCGTTTGAGAGGCTCGCTGAGAAGCTGCGCGGAGCTCGTACGGCTGATGCCTCGGCCGGGCCGGTTGTGCTGGCGTTTCTTGAGTTGATGGAGCCGGATTTGCCTGCCGCTGTGGGTGAGCTTGCCTCCGGTGGCTGTGACCTTGTGACCGTTGTGCCGGTTTTTTTTGGGCAAGGGGGGCATGTACGGAAAGATTTGCCTCTCGTCATCGAGCGCTGTCGCGGGCTTTATCCCTCTGTTCAGATTAAGTGCGCGGGTGCTGTTGGGGAAGATGAGGGTGTTCTTGATGCTGTCGCGCTTTATTGCCTTCGGCAGGTTTAGGGTTTCGGTTCTGCACTCTCTTCAGGCGCGCTCCTTCTGCGCCCGGTCGCTTGTTCTGTCGTCGTACTGCTCGCCCCACTCTTTCTGCTCTCGCTGCGCTTTCGGTTGTTCTCTTCGGGCGTTGGCCTTTCCTTGTGATCACGGTGGTCTATTAGCGTCGCCCCTGTGCGGGGCGGCACTTACTTTTCTTTGCCTGCCGCAAAGCAAAGTAAGCAAAAGAAAGCGGCTCACACCGCTAGCTCATAAGCGGGTCTCTCGCACAGTTCGGGTAGTGGCTCATCTGGAATCTGTGCTCTCGCACACTCCACGTTGGTGACATAGCAGTCATTCTTCCGGCGGCGCTGCGCGCGCCGTCGCGGTCGTTCACACATTGCCCTTGCTAAGCGGATCCCCCGCGCAGCCACGGTAGTGGTGCATCTGGAATCTGTGCTCTCGCGCACTCCACGTCAGCGGCACAGCAGTCATTCTTCCGGCGGCGCTGCGCGCGCCGTCGCGGTCGTTCACACATTGCCCCTGCTAAGCGGATCCCCCGCGCAGCCACGGTAGTGGTGCATCTGGAATCTGTGCTCTCGCGCACTCCACGTCAGCGGCACAGCAGTCATTCTTCCGGCGGCGCTGCGCGCGCCGTCGCGGTCGTTCACACATTGCCCCTGCTAAGCGGATCCCCCGCGCAGCCACGGTAGTGGTGCATCTGGAATCTGTGCTCTCGCGCACTCCACGTCAGCGGCACAGCAGTCATTCTTCCGGCGGCGCTGCGCGCGCCGGGGCGGTTGTTCACATACTGCAAACTCTGAAGCCGGTGCCTGCCGCCGCGTTAGCGGAGCAACTGATAACCGCGCTCTCGCTGGCTCGACGTCGCCGATAGGGCAATCAATCCGCCCTCTCTCGGACGTTCCGCAATCATCGCCAGACTTGCCCAATTAAGACAATTCAACGTTCGGGTTTGCACCTCATTCGGCACGCAGTTCTCGCACGCCGACGTTCATTCGAAATGCTTAGAAGTTTGCGACACATGCCGATCCCCGTGAACTAATGCCTAGGAAATTTCAGAACGTGGCGCCGCGCGACGCATTTAGCCCGGGCAGGCAATCGCCCCCGGAGCGATACGTTTTAGACTTGTTTTCAACGTCGAAACATCGACGGGCAGGCTTGGCGGCCTACAAGTGGAGTGGAACCTGTGCGTCGGCGAAAGCAGACGTGCATTAGCTTCTGCGCGTCTCTTTTCAAGGGGCGGGCCGTGGCAAGGAGACCTTCGGGTCTGCCGGTTATGGTTCCACGCCGGGCTGCCAACCTTGTTACTGTGCCCGCTCACCACTTTTTCAAGCGCGTGTCGGGCGATCCAAGTCAGCAATTGGAGATCGCACATGAGCAAATCCCCCAAGAATTCTCGAAGCGCTTCGCGCCCGCCTGTTGACGCGATCCAGTATGAAAAACTCGCACTATCGGCTTTTGAACTCGTTGACCGGCAGATCGCAAACCTGGGGAAAACTGGTCACGCTTGCGACCTCGATATACAGAAGTCCGGCTATTACGCGTGACGAAATAGCACGCCAGCGATCGCTACTGGGCGTGTTGATCGATACCGCCGAGAACTACCAGCAGGAAGTCGAGACTGACCGCGAGTTGTATCAGATCATCGCGCTGGATGCGCACGGAATTCCTGAGCGCCGCATCACAGCCCGCCACGCCGCGAAGCTTCTGGCAAAGGCCACGCAGAAGGCCGCGAGGAACGGCGCGAGCACTTGCGCAGCCCGGTTGACGGCGAACCGGCGAGTGCCCTTCAAAGGCAATTTTCGGCGCCTGGTGATTACGCATTAACTGGCGCTCGGCGATCCATTACCCGCGAGCCACTGGGATGGATCGACGTGCAAATCCACATGCACACGCACGCATACCGCTGCAGAGAGACAACGTGTTTCTAGTCACACCGTCCCGGCGCGCGCATAGCGCGAACCGGGACAACTGCCCGCCGTTTTATCGACCATGAATGTGTAAGAGACGAGCTTGTGGGAACGACCGCTGCGGCGCGCGCAGCGCCGCCGGAAGAATGACGGCTGTGTCACTGAAGCGGAATGTGCGAGAGCACAGATTCCAGATGAGCCACTACCGTGACTGCGCGGGGGACCCGCTTATGAGCTGGCGGTGTGAGCCGCTTTCTTTTGCTTACTTTGCTTTGCGGCAGGCAAAGAAAAGTGAGTGCCGCCCCGCACAGGGGCAACGCTAGTAGACCACTAAGACAGCAAGGAAAGGCCAACACCCGAAGAGAACAAACCAAAAGCGCCGCACTGGCAAAAGCCGATCAAGCCGCCGCCAGAATCCCATCCGCGGAGCGACCAACCCCATCCACCTGCCGCTCAGCAAAAGCCTCCCCAATCATCAACAAGCTAGGCTGCGCAGCATCAACCCACCTCACCGCCTCACCACAGGCGAGACCCTCAAGCGTGAGCGTCAGAATCCGTTCCCGAGGCGTACTACAAGCCTCAACGATCGCCACAGGCGTAGAAGCAGGCCGCCCAGCCTCGATCAACTGCTGAGCAATCTCAACCCCACTATCCCGGCCCATATAAAACACAACCGAATCCGCATTAACCTGCTCACGAATCTCATCAGACCCAGCAGCCCGACTAAAAGTCGCCAAAGCCACACTCCGAGAAACCCCTCGCAGCGTCAAAGACCGCTTCAAAGAAGCCGCACTAGCCAGCGCAGCGGTGATGCCAGGCACAACCTCATACTCGATCCCAGCCGCCTCAAGCGCCCGCATTTCCTCATCGGCGCGCCCGAACAGCATAGGATCGCCGCCCTTGAGCCGGACAACAACCTGATGTTCAAGCGCAGCATCCACAATCTGCTTATTGATGAACTGCTGCGCGGTAGAAAGCTGCCCACACCGCTTCCCAACAGCAATCCGCCGCGCGTGCGAAGGTGCATAGTCGAGCATAGCCGGCTCGACCAAAGCATCATGCAGCACCACATCAGCCGAACCCAAAAGCCGCGCACCGCGCACGGTAATGAGATCCGCGGCACCCGGCCCTGCGCCGATCAAATAAACCTTACCCATTTGCATCAACCTGTCCGTAAGGGCGCCAAAGGCACGCAGCAACCAACCAGCAAAGCCGGCAGCGCGTCACCCAACCTTAAGCCGAAAACGCCCGAATCATCCCAGCCGCGACGGTATGGTGCGTCGCCTCGTCGATCAGCACGAACGCCCCCGTCCCCTGATGCGAATCATACACATCGCACACCAGCGGCTTCTGCAAGGTCAGCGCAACACGGCCGATATCGTTCATCGCCAGTTCCTTGCGATCGGTCGCCTGCGACAGCGTATGCACGTCGAGCACTTCCTTGATCGCACCGATGCGCGCGAACACCGTATTGGTGGTCTGCTTCAACAGATACTTGCGTTGCGTCGACAGCGGCGTGTCGTCGAACCAGCAGAGATCGGCTTCGAGCTTCTTCGCCGGCTCCGGCGCTTCTTCACGCAGCACGAACGTATCGCCACGCGACACGTCGACGTCTTCCGCGAGACGGATCGTCACCGTCTGACCGGCAAACGCACGATCCACCAGCGCCGTGCCGCCCACCACCGGCGCGATAATCTCGGCCACCGTGGCTTCGCGATTCGCCGGCAGCACGACGACCGTGTCGCCCACCTTCACTTCGCCCGCTTCGACACGGCCCATGTAGCCGCGGAAATCGTCGGCCTGGCTGCCGTCCTGACGCGCGACCCATTGCACCGGGAAACGCAGCGCCTGACCCGTCGGAATCTCCACCGGCAACGCTTCGAGCAAGTCCAGCAGCGGCTCGCCCGCATACCACGGCATGCTTTCGCTCGCGGTCACGATGTTGTCGCCCTTCAACGCCGACACCGGCACGAAGCGCACATCGCTTAGACCCAACTGACGCGCGAGTTCGACATACGCATCGCGAATCTCGTTGAAGCGTTGCTCGCTGTAGTCGACCAGATCCATCTTGTTGATCGCGACGATCGCATGCTGCAAACCGAGCAGCTTGACGATCGCGCTGTGACGCTTGGTCTGCGGCAGCAATTGCGCGACGCCATCGACAAACGTGACGCGCGTCGCATCGACCAGAATGATCGCCGCATGCGCGGTCGACGCACCCGTCACCATATTGCGCGTGTACTGCTCGTGACCCGGCGTATCGGCAATGATGAACTTGCGCTTCGCGGTCGCGAAGTAACGATACGCGACGTCGATCGTAATGCCCTGCTCGCGTTCGGCTTCGAGGCCGTCGGTCAGCAGCGACAGATCGATTTCGTCGCCGACGGTACGCTTATTCTTCGCGCGCGACAGCGCCGAGAGCTGGTCGCTCAACACGGCCTTGCTGTCGTACAGCAGGCGGCCGATCAACGTGCTCTTGCCATCGTCGACACTGCCCGCGGTGATGAAACGCAGCACGCCGAGGTCTTCTGGTTGGTGAATACCGCTCATGATTGTCTTACCCTCGTGTGCTTAAAAGTAACCTTGCTTCTTACGCTGTTCCATCGCGGCTTCGGACACCTGGTCGTCCATCCGCGTCGCGCCGCGTTCCGTGATTTCGGTCACGGCCGTTTCGGCGATGATCTTCTCGAGATCATCCGCATCGCTTTCCACCGGGCACGTGCAGCTAATATCGCCAACGGTCCGGAAACGCACCAGCGCGGTCTCGCTGGTCTCGCCTTCACGCATCGGCGTGAGCGGCGTAACCGGCACGAGCAGACCATTGCGGCGCACGATCTCGCGCTCATGCGCGTAATAGATCGACGGCAACTCAAGCTGTTCGCGAGCGATGTACTGCCACACGTCGAGTTCGGTCCAGTTCGAAATCGGAAACACGCGCAGATGTTCGCCGTTATGCAGACGCGCGTTATACAGGCTCCACAGTTCCGGGCGTTGCGCCTTCGGATCCCACTGACCGAATTCGTCGCGGAACGAGAAGATGCGTTCTTTCGCACGGGCCTTTTCTTCGTCACGGCGCGCGCCGCCGATCAGCGCGGTATAGCCGTGTTCGGCGATAGTCTCGAGCAGCGTCACCGCTTGCGCGGCGTTGCGCGAATCCAGTTCGCGGCGCAGACGTACGGTGCCGCGTTTGATCGAATCTTCGACGTGACCCACCACCAGCTCCGCGCCGATCTCTTTCGCGCGGCGATCGCGGAAGTCGATCACTTCGTCGTAGTTGTGGCCGGTATCGATATGCACAAGCGGGAACGGCAGCACGGTCTTGCGATTCGCGCCGATGCCGAAGGCCTTCAGCGCCAGATGCAGCACGACGACCGAATCCTTGCCGCCCGAAAACAGCAGCGCGGGCTTACTGCATTCGGCGACCAGTTCGCGCAGGATATGAATCGACTCGGCTTCGAGCCAATCGAGGTGATCCATCCGGTTTGCCGTATTAGCGAGTGGTGCGTTCACAGTGGAGTCGAGCGTGGTGCTCATGTTCGGTCCTTCGTTGATTCGCCCGGCAAGCGGTGGCTTGCCGACGCGGAAGTATTCAAATCAGTATGTGCGGCGTTCAAACCGAAAGCCAAGGTCCATTCAAGACCTAAACTTTCAGGCCCGATGCACTCTCGCTGCTATTGAACGGAATCGGGGTAATCGTCGTGATATGCAACCCACATTCCTTCGTATCGCGAGATTCCCACCACCAGCGTCCTGCCCGGCTATCTTCACCGGGACGGATCGCGCGCGTACACGGCTCGCAGCCAATGCTCGGATAGCCGCGCGCATGCAGCGGATTGACCGGCACGTCGAACGCCTTCAGATAATCCCACACTTCGGTTTCGGTCCAATCGGTAAGCGGATTGAACTTGGCGATGTCGCGCGCGGCGTCGTGCTCTTCCGCGTGCAGTTCGGCACGTGTCACCGACTGCTCGCGGCGTTGCCCCGTCACCCACGCGCTGACATCCGACAGCGCGCGATTCAGCGGCTCGACCTTGCGGACTTCGCAGCAGCGCTTGCGCAAATCGACGCTTTCATAGAACGCGTTCAGGCCGTGCGAGCTGACATATTCGTCAACCGACGCCGCCAGCGGATGAAACTGTTCGATGTCGTAGCCATAGCGATCCTTCACGCGATCGAGCATGCCGAGCGTTTCCGCATGCAAACGGCCCGTGTTCAGCGAGAAGATGCCGATCTTCACGCCGCGCGACAGGATCGCGTGGGTGAGCAGCATGTCTTCCGCCGCGAGGCTGCTGGCGAGCTTCACGTTCTCGTGACGCGCGGCGATCGAATCGAGCAGCGCATCGAGGCGCTCGACCTTCGCAGCGAGTTCCGGCGTGAGCGAGGTGGCGATCGTCATGCCGAAGCCTTTTCCGATGCAGCAGCGGCAGCCGCTTCACGACGGCGGAACCACGGCAACGGGTTATCCACCGCGCCCTGATACTGCACGCTGAATTCGTCGAACGCCTTCAGCGCGTCGTCAAAATCTTTGTCCTCGCGCAGCGCGTAAGCATCGAAACCGCAGCGAAACATAAACGTAATCTGATCGCGCAGCACGTCGCCGATCGCACGCAGTTCGCCCTTGTAGCCATAACGCTCGCGCAGCAGGCGGCCAATGCTGTAACCACGACCGTCGCGGAACACCGGGAAGTCCACGCCGATCAGCGCGATCTTGTCGAAGTCGGCGACGAGATCCGCCGGTTCGCTATCCGGCGCGAGCCACACGCCGATTTCGGCGGCGCCGCGCGAAGCGGCAAGCGCATCGCGTTCAGCCTGCCACAACGCGAGCGGCACCAGCACCTTGCCCGCGGGCAAGTCGTTCACGGCCGGCAGCGAGCCGTCTTCGGCGGGACGCACGAGCGTCCAGTCATCGTTGACGATCGCGCGATTCTTGATGATAGAAGCCATCTGTTCAGTATCCTTGTCGCGGTTACGCGTGAGCCGGTTGACGCGAGGCGTACACACGTTCCTTGAACGGAGCCATGCCGATGCGGTTATACGTTTCGATGAAGCGCTCGCCTTCGTGGCGATTTTCGACAAACGTATCGATCACTTTGCTCATCACGTCCGGCATTTCTTCCGCAGAGAACGACGGGCCGATCACGCGGCCGAGGTTCGCGCCGTTCGCACCCGATCCCTGCTCGCCGCCGAGCGTCACCTGATACCACTCCGAGCCGTCCTTATCGACGCCCAGAATGCCGATGTTGCCGACGTGGTGGTGACCGCACGCATTGATACAACCCGAGATATTCAGCGACACGTCGCCGAGGTCGTACACGTAGTCGAGATCGTTGAAGCGCTCCTGGATCGCCAGCGCGATCGGAATCGACTTCGCATTCGCGAGCGAGCAGAAATCGCCGCCCGGGCACGCGATGATATCGGTCAGCAACCCGATATTCGGCGTCGCGAAACCCTGCGCCTTGGCCTTTTCCCACAGCGCGAACAGATCGCGCTTCTTGACGTTCGCGAGAATCAGATTCTGTTCGTGCGACACGCGAATCTCGCCGAGCGAATACTCGTCGGCCCAATCGGCGACGGCTTCCATCTGCGCATCCGTCGCATCGCCCGGGGCGATGGTGGTCGGCTTCAGCGACAGCGTCACCGACGAATAGCCCGACACCTTATGCGGACGCACATTACGCTCGACCCAACGGGCGAACGCACGGTTTTCCAGCAGATGCTTTTCGAACGAAGCGTCGGTATCGGCCAGTTTTTCGTACACCGGCGGCTGGAAGTACTGCGACACGCGATCCACTTCGGCTTGCGTGAGCGTCGCCGGACCGTCCTTCAGGTGCTGCCATTCTTCTTCGACCTGCGCCGAGAATTTCTCCGGGCTCAATGCCTTCACGAGAATCTTGATCCGCGCTTTGTAGATGTTGTCGCGGCGACCGTAGCGGTTATACACGCGCAGCACGGCTTCGCAGTACGACAGCAGGTGTTGCCACGGCAAGTCTTTGCGGATGATCGCGCCGATGATCGGCGTGCGGCCCATGCCGCCGCCGGCCAGAATGTCGGCCACCAGTTCGCCCTGCTCGTTCTTCTTCAGATACACGCCCATGTCGTGAATCTGCACGGCAGCGCGGTCTTCTTTCGAACCCGACACGGCGATCTTGAACTTGCGCGGCAGCCACGCGAATTCCGGGTGGAACGTCGACCATTGACGCAGGATTTCCGCCCACGGCCGCGGATCGACCATTTCGTCCGGCGCGACGCCGGCGAACTGGTCCGCGGTGATGTTGCGGATGCAATTGCCCGAGGTCTGGATGCCGTGCATCTGCACCGCGGCGAGCTTGCGCAGGATTTCCGGCGTTTCTTCGAGCTGGATCCAGTTGTACTGGATGTTCGAGCGCGTCGAGAAATGGCCGTAACCGCGGTCGTGTTCGCGTGCGATCTGCGCGAGCACGCGCATCTGGTCGCTGCGCAGGTTGCCGTAAGGAATCGCGATGCGGTGCATGTACGCGTGGCGCTGCATGTACAGGCCATTCTGCAGACGCAGCGGACGAAACTCCTCTTCGCTCAATTCGCCCGACAAGCGGCGGCGAACCTGATCGGCGTACTGCGCGACGCGTTCATCGACGATGGTCTGGTCGTACTGATCGTATTGGTACATTCGGGGACCCCAATTTTTTGCGTGACACACACAGCGGTCCGGCGGCCGGCGATCCGGTTCCGCTGCGCCTTGAATACCTGGTGTTAGTCAGCTGCTGCAAACGAGCGTTTAGACCCATCTCTCATTTGCTTATGACAAATACAGATATCCATATTGAAAAAGATGGACAGATCGTAATAAACTCGCCTTATATTTCAAACGACTAAAAAATTACTTTGATATGCGGAGAGGTTATATATGAACCTGCACCAATTCCGCTTCGTCCGCGAGGCCGTGCGGCAGAATTTCAACCTGACGGAAGCGGCCAAGGCGCTGTTCACCAGCCAGCCGGGCGTTTCCAAGGCGATCATCGAGCTGGAAGACGAACTGGGCGTCGAGATCTTCACGCGGCACGGCAAGCGGGTACGCTCGCTGACCGAGCCGGGGCGCATCATTTTGCAGTCAGTCGAGAAGATCCTGCAGGAAGTGGAGAGTCTCAAGCGGGTCGGTAAAGATTACGCGGCGCAGGATCAGGGCAATCTGGTCATTGCCGCGACCCACACGCAGGCGCGCTATTCGCTGCCAGCGGCAATCGCCGAGTTCAAAAAGCGTTTCCCGAAGGTTCACCTTTCGATTCTGCAAGGCAGCCCGACCCAGGTTGCCGAAATGGTGATCCACGATCAGGCCGACCTGGCGATCGCCACCGAAGCCATCGCCAACTATAAGGAGCTGGTGTCGCTGCCCTGCTTCCAGTGGCATCACGTCGCGGTGATGCAGCCGGATCATCCCCTACTCGACCGAAAACTTTTGTCGCTGGATGATCTGACCCAGTATCCGCTGATCACCTACGACAACGCGTTCGCCGGCCGCACCAAGATCAACGAGGCGTTCCGCCTGCGCGGGCTGCACCCGGACATCGTGCTGGAGGCGATCGACGCCGACGTGATCAAGACCTACGTGGAGTTGGGTCTGGGCGTCGGCATCATGGCGGATATCGCGTTCAACGCCGAACGCGACCGTCATTTGCGCGCCATGCCGGTCGGCCACCTGTTCGGCAGCAACGTGACGCGGGTCGCGCTGAAAAACGGCGCGTATCTGCGCAGCTATGTGTACACGCTCGTCGAGCTGTTGTCGCCGAGCATGAATCGCAAGCTGATCGAACAGGCGCTGAAGGGCGAACACGAAACCTACGAACTTTGACCGCAGTATTTGACAGCAGCACGCTTCCCGCTACGGAGACCTCTCGATGACGTCGTATCAGTCGCATAAAAACAGCATTCGCGGCCTGGCCGCCCTCGGCGCGCTGCTGCTCGCCACCGCCGCGCACGCCGACATCAAGGTCGGCATCGATCTGTCGAGCACCGGCCCGGCCGCCGTGATCGGCATCACGAGCAAGAACGCGATGCTGATGTGGCCGGCCACGATCGCCGGCCAGAAAGCCGACTACATCTTCCTCGACGACGGCTCCGATCCGGGCGCCGCGGTGCGCAATATCCACAAGCTGATCAATGAGGACCACGTCGACGTCATCGTCGGCCCGAACATCACGCCGGCGGCAATGGCGGCGCTTGATCCGGTCGCCGAAAGCCAAACGCCGATGATCACGCTGATCGGCTCGGCCAGCGTCGTCGAGCCGCAGGAAGGCAAGAAGGTGTGGGCCTACAAGATGGCGCAGACCGATAGCGCGATGGCCGACGTGATGACACGCTACATGTCGAACCACAACGTGAAGACGGTGGGCTTCATCGGTTTCGCGGATGGTTACGGCGAAAGCTGGCTCAACGAGTTCAGCAAGTTCGCGGCCTTGCGTCACATCCAACTGGTCGCCACCGAGCGCTATAACCGCACCGATGCCAGCGTTACCGGCCAGATTCTGAAGCTGATGGCCGCCAAACCGGACGCGATCCTGATCGCCGGCGCGGGCACGCCGACCGTGTTGCCGGAGCGCACGCTGATCGAACGCGGCTTTAAAGGCCCGATCTATCAGACACACGGCATCGCCACGCCGGAGTTCATCAAGCTCGGCGGCAAGGATGTAGAAGGCACGCTGTTCCCGACCCAGCCGGTCGTGGTGGCGCGCACGCTGCCGGCCGATCATCCGGCGAAGAAAGCGGCGCTCGCGTTCACCAACGAATATGAAGCGAAGTACGGCGCGGGCAGCGTGACGCAGTTCGCGGGCGACGCGGCCGGTGTTTATCCGCGCCTGCAGGATGCCGTGGCGCGTGCGTTGAAGACGGCGCAGCCGGGCACCCCGGCGTTTCGCGCCGCGTTGCGCGACGAGCTGGAGCACGCGCATGAGCTGGTCGTGCCGAACGGCGTGGTCAATACGAGCCCGAAGGATCATGTGGGTTTGGATCAGCGCGCGAGCGTGATGGGCATCATTAAAAACGGCAAGTTTGTCTACCTGAGTCAGTGAGTGACTGGGTGAATGACTTCGTGAGCGGCTGAGCCGCGGAACCCGCCGTTATGCGCGGCGAGTTCCGCACCGCTCAACGCCGCGCACGGCGCGGCGGCCGCCTTCCGGCCGCTGCGCCTGCCCGCTATTCGCGCACCCCGTTCGGGAGGCGCATCGCACCCACGCTGCGTGTACCATGCTGACGGCCAGCTTGCGATGAACGCGGGCTCAGGCTAATTCGCCGATTCCGTGCGAGCGCGCGGCGCCTCGTGACCATGAGGCCGCTAGCGCGCCCGCCAGTGCCGTGAAGTCCGTCAGACCGCGCATGCTAAAAACCAGAAAACGTATCGTCATCGCCGCCGTTGTCGTCATCGTGATCCTCGCTATCGCGATCGCCCAGGCTATCAGGAAGCGCAGCGCACCCGCTGCCGCCACGGAAACCGTCTCTTCGATCGTCGAATTCGCACCCGACGATCTCACCACGGTCAGCCGTCGCACCCTCTCGGAAACCTTGCCGCTGACCGGCTCGCTGCGCGCGATCACGCAGGCCGCGGTCAAATCGAAAGTGGCCGGCTCGGCGCTCGACGTCGCGGTGCGCGAGGGCGACACGGTCAAGACCGGTCAGATTCTCGCCAGGATCGACGCCCGCGATTACGTGGCCCGCGCCGAACAAAGCCGCGGCCAGATGGCGGCCATGGCCGGTCAACTCGATATCGCCAAACAGACACTCGACAACAACCGCGTGCTGGTCGAAAAAGGCTTCATTTCGAAGAACGCGTTCGACACCGCGCAAAGCCAGTACGAAATCGCCCGCGCGAATCTGGATGCGGCGCGAGCGGCGCTGGCGTCGTCGAATCTGTCGCTCGACGATACGCTCGTGCGCTCGCCGCTCGATGGACAAATCGCCACGCGCTCGGTCGAGCCCGGCGAAAAAGTCGCCGTCGACGCCAAGCTGTTCGACGTGGTCGATCTGCGCACGCTCGAACTGGAAGCGCCGGTGCCGGTCGGCGAGATCGGCCGCGTGCGGATCGGCCAGCCGGTGAGTATCGCGTTCGACGGTATCGATACGCCGGTGCAAGGCGCGATCACGCGGATCAACCCCGCCGCGCAGCCAGGGTCGCGGTCGATCATGGTGTACGTGCAGGTCGCCAATCCGGCCGGCACGTTGCGGGTGGGCATGTTCGGCACGGGCACGATCGCGGTGGGCAGTCGGCAGAACGTGCTGGTGGTGCCCGCCACTGCGGTGCGTACCGACGGCGCGCGCCACAGCGTGTATGCGCTGGTCGGCGGCAAGCTGGTCGAGCAGCCGGTGCAAACCGGCGCGACCGGCGACGCCGACGGCGACTCGTGGACCGAAATCACCAGCGGACCGTTGAACGTCGGCGAGCGGATCGTGAAGAACAATCTCGGCTCGTTGCGGATCGGCAGTACGGTGCATGTGGTGCAGCCTGCTTCATCGGCCTCTGCGGCCTCGGCTTCATCGGCGCAGGCCGCATCGCCGGCCGCCGGCCAGCACTGACCGGAGCCCGCGCCTATGTGGTTCACCCGCATCAGCATCGGCAACCCGGTGCTCGCCACGATGATGATGATGGCGCTGCTCGTCATCGGTCTGTTCTCTTATCAGCGGCTGAAGGTCGATCAGTTTCCCGACATCACGTTTCCGATCGTGGTCGTGCAGACCGCGTATCCGGGCGCGTCACCGGAATCGGTCGAGTCCGACGTCACGCGCAAGATCGAGGAAGCAGTCAACACGATCAGCGGCATCGACGAAATCACGTCGCGCTCCTACGACGCGCAGTCGGTCGTGATCGTGCAATTCGATCTGGCGGTTGACGCGGTGCAGGCCGCGCAAGACGTGCGCGACAAGATCGCGCTGATCCGCCCCGATCTGCGCGACGGCGTGAAGGACCCGCGCGTGTTGCGCTACGACCCGGCGGATACGCCGATCGTCACGGTCGCGGTATCGAACGCGCCGGGCGCCACGCTGTCCACGCGCGACCTCACCACCGTCGCCGATCAGATCGTGCGCAAGCGGCTCGAAACCGTACGCGGCGTCGGCTCGGTCTCGCTGGTGGGCGGCGTGAAGCGCCAGGTGCAGATCGACGTGAAGCCGGAAAAACTGCAGGCGCTGTCGATCGGCGTCGATCAGGTGATCCGCGCGGTGCAGAACGAAAATCAGGAGATTCCGGCCGGCCCGCTCACATCGAGCCATATCGAACAGACCGTGCAGATCAAAGGCCGCTTCGATAAACCGGACGACTTCAAGCGCATCATCATCGCGCGACGCGGCGCGCAGTCCGCGATTCCGACCGCGAGTTCGGCGACGCAGCCGGTCACGCTCGACCAGGTCGCCGACGTGGTGGACGGCCAGCAGGAACCGGACAGCACCGCGCTATTGAACGGCCAGCGCGCGTTGTTCGTGTCGATCATCAAGGCCCAGGGCGAAAACACGGTCGACGTCGCGCATGGCGTGCGTGACGAAGTCGCGCGTCTGCAGCCGCTGCTGCCGCCCGGCGTCAAGCTCGATGTCACCGACGATTCGTCGATCGAGATCGAAGACAGCGTCAACGAAGTGAAACGCACCCTGCTCGAAGGTGCATTGCTCACCGTGCTGATCGTGTTCCTGTTCCTCGGCTCGTGGCGCAGCACGGTGATCACCGGCCTCACGCTGCCGATCGCGCTGATCGGCACATTCGCGGTGATGTACGCGTGCGGCTTCACGATCAACGTGATCACGCTGATGGCGCTGTCGCTGTGCGTCGGCTTGCTGATCGACGACGCGATCGTTGTGCGCGAGAACATCGTGCGGCACGTGCAGCTCGGCGCGGACCATCGCACCGCCGCGCTCGACGGCACCAAGGAAATCGCGCTGGCGGTGCTGGCCACCACCTTCTCGATCGTCGCGGTGTTTCTGCCGGTGGGCTTCATGGGCGGCATCATCGGCCGCTTCTTCCATCAGTTCGGCATTACGGTCGCGGCCGCCGTGCTGATCTCGATGTTCGTGTCGTTCACGCTCGATCCGATGCTGTCGTCGATCTGGCCGGACCCCGATCTGCACGACGCCGACACCGGACGCAAGGGCTACCGTTATGGCCGCCTGATCCAGCGTTCACTGCATCTGTTCGACACGCAGATCGACCGGCTCACGGCGTTCTATCAGCGGCTGCTTGGGTGGTCGCTGAAGCATCGCGCGATCACGCTGGCCATCGCGGCGGTGACGTTTTTCGGCAGCCTGTTTCTGGTGCCGTTCGTCGGCACCGAGTTCGTGCCGAACGCGGACTTCTCCGAAACGCAGATCGGTCTGAATACGCCGGTGGGTACATCGCTCGAAGCGACGTCGGAGAAAGTCAAACAGGTGCAGGCGATTCTCGCGACCTATCCCGAAGTGCGCTTCACGTATGCAACGGTCAACTCGGGCAACACGCAGGGCAAGAACACCGCGCTCATTACCGTGCGCCTGAAAGACCGGCGCGACCGCACGCGCGGCATGGTCGAGCTGAACGATGCGTTTCGCGCGCGGCTGGCGTCGGTGGCGGGCGTGTCGGTGACCGAAATCGGCATGTCGGACGGCGCGGGCAGCACCAAGGCCATTCAGTTGAGCTTGCAGGGCGACAACATCGACGAACTACGTCGCTTGTCCGATGTGGCTCAGGCGCGCATGGCAAAGATTCCCGGACTCGTCGATCTGGATTCGAGCCTGAAGGCGGACAAGCCGATCGTCGCGATCAACGTGAAGCGAGAACTCGCGTCCGACCTCGGCGTAGGCGTCGCGGATATCGGCACGGCGCTGCGACCCCTGCTCTCCGGCGACGCGATCAGCACGTGGCGGGCGCCCGACGACCAGGACTACGACGTCAGCGTGCGACTGCCGCGCGAGCAGCGCCAGGACGTGGACGATCTCGCGCGGCTGATGATCGCCACCAATCGCACCGACGCGAACGGCGCGCCGGTGCTGGTGCCGCTGCGGCAGGTCGCGGATATCGTCAAGACGACCGGCCCCGACGTGCTGAACCGGCGCGATCTGCAGCGCGAGGTGGAGTTGTCGGCGAACGTGAACGGCCGCTCGCCCGGCGAAGTCGCCGCCGACGTCGCGAAGGCCCTCGACGCGATGCATCTGCCGGCCGGCTATCACTACCGCTTCGAAGGCTCGACCAAGAGCATGAACGAGTCGTTCATTTACGCGGTGGAAGCGTTGGCGCTGGCGGTGATTTTCATCTACATGATTCTGGCGTCGCAGTTCGCGAGCTTCGCTCAACCGCTCGCGATCATGGCGTCGCTGCCGCTGACGCTGATCGGCGTGCTGGTCGCGTTGTTGCTGTTCGGCAGCACGTTGAACATGTTCTCGATCATCGGTTTCGTGATGCTGATGGGGCTCGTGACGAAGAACGCGATTCTGCTGGTGGACTTCGCGAATCAGGCGCGGCGCGGCACGCTGCTGGATGCGTCCGGCAAGGGGCGCAAGATGGAGCGGCGCGAGGCCTTGCTCGAAGCCGCGCGGGTGCGGCTGCGTCCGATTCTGATGACCACGCTGGCGATGATCTTCGGCATGCTGCCGTTGGCCGCGGCGCTGGGCGAAGGTGGCGAACAGCGTGGGCCGTTGGGACAGACGGTGATTGGCGGGGTGATTACGTCGTCGATTCTGACGTTGGTGGTGGTGCCGGTGGTTTATACGGTGCTCGAGGATTGGGGGAGTTGGCTGCGAAAAAAGATATGGAAAAAAGGCTAGACAAGCCTAAAGTCGATGAAGGTAAGATTTGCTGGAAGATGAGATTTGCGTTTGCGAGCCGCCACGATTAGATCGTTCAAAGCATTTCGTACAACTTGCGTCTCAGCATCGTCGGCAATCGCAGAGAGGACCCTTACCATGAGAATCGACAGTATCAGGCTGACCAACTACCGGTGCCATAGTGGGCTGGAAGTGGATTTCTCGCCGTCGTTCAACGTATTGGTGGGTGGCAACGGAAGCGGCAAGACGTCGTTGCTGAATGGTATTTGCGAAGTCTTTGCGGTATCCGCCGCAGAGTTTGCTCCCGTGCAACTTCAGATGCTCAGCGACGACGCCGTCAGACGCGCGCGCGTTGAAGTTCAAGGGCAGCTTGGATTCGAACCGCAGTTCCCCGTGTCCGTCAATGCGAGCGGCATTTTCAATGGCGCACGCGTGACCTGGGGCGTCGAGCGCAACGCGTTGGCGGATCGTCCCCATGTCATGCCGTACCCAGCAGCGGCCATCAATCAAAAGAACAATACGGAGAGCGGCCAGACTTTGCCGCTCCTCGCCTATTACCGTGCCAGTCGGCGTTGGGACCAGGGCGACCAGAATGAGCTGACGGCGGCCACCCAACGAACAAGCCGCATGGACGCGTACAAAAATTACGGGGACGCGTCGACGAACGCTGGGGCGTTGCTGGTGTGGGCCATGTCCAAATCGCTGGAGCGGTTCCAGGTTTCATCCGAAACCGGACAAGCCTTTGACGACATCCACAACGACGAACTCGCCCTCGTCAACCACGCACTCGCCAATGCCATCGACGAAATCAAAGGCATCAAATACGACATGCGCGAGAAGGGCCTGCTCGTCGAATGGAAGCACGATTCGCCGTCCGGGCAGCCCGCCACGCTTTTCGCCAATCTGAGCGACGGGCAACGTGCCGTCGTCGGCCTGGTCGCCGACATTGCGCGCCGAATCTGCATCCTGAACCCTCACCTCGCGCTGGAGGTGCTGAAGCAAACGCCAGGCATCGTACTGGTCGACGAACTCGACACGCACTTGCATCCCACGTGGCAGCGGGCGCTTACGTTGGGTTTGCAATCCGCGTTTCCGGCTATCCAGTTCATTGTGGCCAGTCATTCTCCGCAAGTCCTGAGTGAGATGAAGCCGGAGCAAATCATCGTGCTGATTGATGGCATCGGTGCCAATCCGCAGGTTAGCTACGGACTGGATTCGAGCGCGGTGCTCGAAGAAATCATGGGTGCCTCCGCTCGCCCACTGGAAGTAGCGGACGAACTATCGCTGCTGTTCGCGGCGTTGGCTCGAGACGAACTGGACGTCGCGCGCGAACGCCTTGCCGCGCTGCGCGTCAAGGCGCCCGGTATCGTCGAGTTGAACCGTGCGGAAGCACTGCTGAAGAGAAAGGAGATCCTTGGCCGATGAGATACGTTGCAAAAAACAAAGAGCCGGATTAGTTGAAGGCCTGGAAGAAGCTGGCAAACGACGATTGGAAACCGAGCTATCCGGATCTCAAGAATCCGGAGAAGAAAGATCTGCACGATGCGCTGATTGCCGTACAAGGCGACACCTGCTGCTATTGCGGCCGCAGAATTAGCCGGGCCGATAGTCACATCGAGCACTTCGCGCCGCAAGCGGATGCCCCTGAACAGGCACTTGAGTATGAAAATCTGCTCGCGTCCTGTATCCGCGAGCGCTCGCGCAAGTTGCCGCTGCACTGCGACCACGCGAAAGACGAAGAGTTCGACGGAAGCTTGTGTATATCGCCGCTCGATCCTGCCTGCGAAGAGCGCTTCAAATATGCTTTAGACGGCGCAATCATGGCCACCGATTCCGCGGATAAAAAAGCGGACTACATGATCGGTCTCCTGAAGCTCGGCATTGCGTCCTTGCGCGACCGCCGGCAGGCTGCGCTCGAAGGCATGTTCGACGACGCGTTCCTCAAACCCGCAACCCATGCCGAGTGGGAGGCGATCCGTGCGATCCATCATGCGCGAAACAGCGCCGGTCAATTCGAGGACTTCGCCCACGTGATCACTCGATTTGCGGAGCAGTTGTCCACGACCTGATCTGCGGGTTTGTTGCTACAGTAGCGGTCTTTCCCCCACCAGCAGTCCTCCACCATGCGTACCACCCGAGCCATCCACGCTGTCGAGCGGCTGAAAACGCGCAGCGGCAATCCGCAGTTCGCCGCGATCAGCCTGTCTGGCGGCTTGTTCTACCTCGTCGACAAATCGAGCGGATCGGATAAAAAAGTCTCCGACCCGCTCACGCTCGACGACTTCGTCAAATTCGTCGACGCGTACGGCCCGCCGAAACCGCGTAAAGCGAGCAAGCTGGATATCGCGTTTGAAGAGCAGATCAAGAAAAGCAAGGGCAGTTGAGCCGAGGGGGCTCGCTTTCACCCTGCTTCAGGCTCTTTTCAGCTCCTTCAAGCGCCCCCAATCTCCCGCCACTGCCCATCCGCTGCGCTGCTCGCCAGCATCGCATCGATAAACCGCAGACCTGCCACACCGTCTTCCACCGTCGTCAGCAACAGGCTTTCCGCCGGCAGCGCGCGACCCGCGTCCAACGCTTCGATCTGCAACGCCGCGTCTTTATACAACTGCGCGAACGCTTCCAGATAGCCTTCAGGATGTCCCGCCGGCACACGCGTCGCATGCGCCGCGATCGCGCTTTTTACCCGCCCTCGCGTCAACCGTTCAGCCGAACCACCCAGCGGCGTGAACCACAAGTCGTTCGGCTGTTCCTGATCGAAAGCAAGATTCGCCTTCGTTCCATACACCCGCAAACGCAACGCGTTCTCCGCGCCGCTCGCCACCTGACTCGCCCATAACATGCCGCGCGCGCCGTTCGCATAGCGCAGCATGGCCTGCACATGATCGTCGATGCGACGTCCCGGCACGAAGGTATGCACCTCCGCCGCGAGCGACGACGGCGTCATCGCCGTGACGAAAGCGGCCAGGTGATACGCGTGCGTGCCGATATCGCCGAGACAGCCTGCCGGGCCCGCCAACGCAGGGTCCGTGCGCCAGCCGGCTTGTTTATTCGTGCCGCTCGTTTCGATCGGTTCCGCCAGCCAGTCTTGCGCGTATTCGACTTGCACCACGCGCAATTCGCCGAGTCCACCCGAATCGATCAGTTCGCGCGCGTAACGCACCATCGGATAACCGGAATACGTATGCGTCAACGCAAAGAGCTTGTTCTTCTCGCGTGCGAGTTTCGCGAGCGCCTCGCCTTCCGCGAGCGAAATCGCTAGCGGTTTGTCGCACACCACATGGATACCCGCTTCGAGAAACGCCGTCGCAACCGGCGCATGCAGATGATTCGGCGTGACGATCGCCACCGCGTCGATGCCGTCGTCGCGGGTGGCTTCGGCGCGCGCCATCTCGCGCCAGTCGGCGTAACTACGCGCGATGCCCGCCTCGGCGGCGCTGGCCTGCGCACGCTGCGGATCGGACGACAACGCGCCCGCCACCAGTTCGAAGCGATCGTCGAGCCGCGCCGCGATCCGATGTACCGCGCCGATAAACGCGCCCTGCCCGCCGCCGACCATGCCCAACCTGAGCCTTCTTTGCGCCATTGATTTGACCCCTGTCAGATACCCAGCACGCGCTTCAACTGCGCCGCATCCACGCCACTCTCCGCGAAATCGTCAAACGCATGCTCCGCCACACGAATGATGTGCCGCCGGATAAACTCCGCGCCTTCACGCGCGCCATCATGCGGATGCTTCAATGCGCATTCCCATTCCAACACCGCCCAGCCGGAAAAATCGTACTGCGCCATCTTCGAGAAGATCGCGCCGAAATCGATCTGCCCATCGCCGAGCGACCTGAAGCGCCCCGCGCGTTCGACCCAGCCGCTATACCCGCCGTATACGCCCTGTTTACCGTTCGGTCGAAACTCCGCGTCCTTCACATGGAACGCTTTGATCCGCTCGTGATAGATGTCGATAAACGCCAGATAGTCGAGCTGCTGCAAAACGAAATGGCTCGGGTCGTAAAGAATATTGGCCCGCGCGTGCTGTTTCACCGCATCGAGAAAACGCTCGAAGCTCACACCGTCGTGCAGATCTTCGCCCGGATGGAGTTCGTAGCAGACGTCGACACCGGCGGCGTCGAACGCATCGAGAATCGGCGTCCAGCGGCGCGCGAGTTCATCGAACGCGGCTTCGACCAGACCCGCCGGACGCTGCGGCCACGGATACAGATAAGGCCACGCCAGCGCACCGGAAAACGACACATGCGTGCTCAAGCCCAAACGCTGTGAAGCCTTCGCGGCCAGTTTCAACTGCTCGATCGCCCATTGCGTGCGAGCCGCCGGATTGCCTCGCACTTGTGGCGCGGCAAATCCGTCGAACAACGCGTCATAAGCCGGATGCACCGCCACCAGTTGCCCTTGCAGATGCGTCGACAGTTCGGTGATCGTCACGCCCGCGTTTTCCGCGGTCTCGCGCAATGCATCGCAATAGGTCTGACTCGCCGCCGCCTGTTCGAGGTCGATCAGACGCGGGTCGCACGGCACCTGAATACCTTTGAAGCCGAGACCCGCCGCCCATTCCGCGAGATGCGCGAGATTGTCGAACGGCACCTCGTCGCCCATGAACTGGGCGAGAAAGATCGCCGGCCCTTTGATGGTTTTCATCGTACGATTCCTTGAACGGGAGCGCGCTAGCCGTGCCTTCGCCGCAACGGAAAGCAAAGCAAAGCAGGCCAACGCGCTCCAGATGCTCAGGCCAACATCACACAGCCATCACGCCAACCTCGGCACGGATTCAAAACGGCGAGTCCGGAAAATAGAACTGCTGCGCGTTTTCCTTCGTGATCAGCACCGACGGAATAATCGTCGTGGCCGGCAGCTTCTCGCCTTTCAGGCGCGCCTCGGCGGTGAGCTTGATCGCGTCGTAGATGAATTTCGGCGAGTACGACACGTCGGCCTTGATCATCGGCGCACCGTCCATCACGTTCTTTACCATGCCCTTCGAACCCGCGCCGCCGAACACGATCTTGATGTCGGTCCGCTTGGCCTGCTCGATCGCCTTCAGCACACCGACCGCCATGTCGTCGTCGGCGGCCCAGACGGCGTCGATGTGCTTGAAGCGCGTCAGGTAATCCTGCATCACCTTGAACGCGTCGTCGCGGTTCCAGTTTGCGTACTTCGCGTCGAGAATCTTCATCTCCGGATAGTTCTTGATCACGTTCGTGAACGCGGTCCAGCGCTCGTTGTCGAGCGTCGTCGGAATGCCGCGCAGCGCGACGATGTTGCCTTTACCGTCGAGCGTTTTCGCCAGATACTCGGCGGGAATCTTGCCGAACGCGGTGTTGTCGCCGGCCACATACGCATCTTGTGCGCTGGTGTCGGTCAGGCCGCGATCCACCACCGTCACGTACACGCCTTTCTTCTTCACCTGCGCGACCGGCTGCGTGAGCGACGCCGATTCGAACGGAAAGATCACCAGCGCGTTGATCTTGTTCACCGTCACCAGATCCTGCAACTGGTTCGCCTGCTCCGGCGAACCAGCGGCGGTCTTCACGATAATCTTGAGATCGGGATGCGCTTTCTCCAGATCGGTCTTGGCCTTGTTCGCCCACCAGACGATGCCGCCCGTGAAGCCGTGATCGGCCGTCGGAATCGCGACGCCCAGTATGACTTTGTCGTCGGCGCGCGCCATGCCCGCCGTGCCCAGTATCCCCAACGCCAGCACGCCGGCGCCGACCGCTCGAATGACCTGTTTCATGGTTGTGTCTCCAATGTCGATGAGGCGTTCGTGCGCCCCGATTCTCGAACCTGCCGTCGTGCCCAAATGAAACGCTAAAGCTATCTCCGTCCGCGCTGCACGAACGCGACGAAGATAATCACCACGCCCTGCACCGCCGCGTTCAGATACACGCTGATGATGCTGGTGAGATTCAGAATATTGGCGATCACCGACAGCAGGATCGCGCCGATCACCGTCCCGACCACACGTCCTTCGCCGCCTTTGAGCGCAGTGCCGCCCACCACAACCGATGCGATCGCTTCGAGCTCCCACAACAAGCCGGTGGTCGGCGTGGCCGACCCGAGTCGCGGCACATAGAGCACGGTCGCCACGCCCACGCAGATACCGAGCAGCACATACGTGACGATCTTCACGGTATCGACGCGAATCGCCGCATAGCGCGCAACCTGTTCGTTGGAGCCGATCGCCTGCACATGACGGCCGAACGCGGTGCGATTGAGAATCAGCGCGCCGCCGGCAGCCACCACGAGGAAAACCCAGATCGGCACCGGCACGCCGAACAGGCTCGCGTAATAAACCGGGCCATACAGATCGGACAACGAGTTATCCAGCGTCAACGCGCCGCCATCGGCGAGCCACGTCAGCACCGCGCGAAAAATCCCCAACGTGCCCAACGTGACGATGAACGGTTCGATCCGTCCTTTGGTAATCAGCAAGCCATGCGCGCAGCCGAACAGGCCGCCGAGCACCAGCGCGAACACGATCCCGAGCGTGAGAATCAGCAAAGGCGCGAGCGTATGTCCGCCGATGCCCGCCGCGAGCGCGTTCATCAGCCAGATCATGCTGCCGGCGATCAGCGCGGCCATCGACCCGACCGACAGATCGATACCGCCCGAAATGATCACGAAGGTCATGCCGACCGCGATGATGCCGATGAACGACGTGCGCGTGAGCACGTTCATCAGATTGTCGAGCGTGGCGAAATCGCGGTTGAGCAGCGTGCCGACAATGCACAGCAGAATCAGCCCGACGAGCGGCCCGAGCGCATACAGTCGATGCGCGAAGCGCAGCGCGCGGCCGGATTGCACGGCTTCAGTGGGTGCCGGTCGCATGGGCGATCAATTCCTCTTCGGTCAGATGGTCGAGCGTCAGCGTGGCCTCCAGGCGTCCCGCGCGCAACACGGCGACGCGATGGCACAAGCCGATCAGCTCGATCAGTTCGGATGAAATGACGATCACCGCGCGCCCCTGCGCGGCGAGACGATGAATCAGAAAATAGATGTCGCGTTTCGCGCCGACATCGACGCCGCGGGTCGGTTCGTCGAGCACGATCACCTGCGGGTCGGGTTGCAGGAACTTGGCGAGCGCGAGCTTCTGCTGATTGCCGCCCGACAGCATGCGCGCGCGGCTCGACAGGTCGCCGGTGCGGATGCCGAATTCGCTCACCGCTTTCGTCAACGCCGCGCGGCCCGCTTTCATATCGAGCAACGGATGTGCGTAGCGTTCGAGCGTCATCAGCGTGACGTTGTCCTGCAGGCTCAGGTTCACGTGCAGGCCTTTGCCTTTGCGGTCTTCGCTCAGATACGTGAGGCCGTGGCGCATCGCGTCGCGCGGGCTTTTCAGATCGGCGGGACGGCCGGCAATTTCGATGCGGCCCGCCGTGCGCTTGCGCAAGCCGATGATCGCTTCGAACGCTTCGGTGCGGCCCGCGCCGACCAGTCCCGCGAAGCCGAGCACTTCGCCGGCGCGCACGTCGAAGCTGAGGTCGTCGACCCAGTCGGGCACGCTGAGTCCGGTTACTTTCAAGGCGAGCGGTGCGCCGGCGGACACCGTGAGCTTGTCGGGGAACATATCGGAGACGTCGCGGCCCACCATCAGATTCGCCATCTGCTGACGCGCGAGTCCCGCTGTTTCGCCGCGCGCGACGAAGCGACCGTCGCGCATCACGATCACTTCGTCGGTAATGCGTTCGACCTCATCAAGCTTGTGCGAGATATAGACGATGGTCACGCCGTCGGCCTTGAGCTTCGCCATCAGCGTGAACAGCCGCTCGGTTTCGGACGGCGTGAGCGTGGCGGTCGGCTCGTCCATGATGAGCAAACGCGCGCGGCGCGACAGCGCCTTCGCGATCTCCACCATCTGCTTTTCCGCGACGATCAATTCGCGCACCTTCGTGTCCGGCGCTTTCGCGAGGCCAACCTGCGCAAGGTAACGCGCGGCGTCGCTACGCATCGCGGCATCGTCGACGAACCAGCCACGCCGCTTCTCGTGGCCGAGATACATGTTCTGCGCGATCGTCAGATGTTCGGCGAGATTGAACTCCTGGTGAATCAGCACGATGCCCTGCGCTTGCGCATCGCGCGAACCGATGAACTGCTGTGCGTGGCCATCGACCAGCAAGGTGCCCGACGTCGCGGTCTCATAACCCGCGAGGATTTTCATCAGCGTGGATTTGCCCGCGCCGTTCTCGCCGAGCAGGCCGTAGATACGTCCCGGCGCAAGGTCGAAACTCACGCCGTGCAGCACGCGCACCGGGCCGAAGTCTTTGCGGATGTCGTCGAAGCGGATCGCGAGGCTCATGGTCATGTGCTCCCGCGAACCACGAGCCGGTGCGGCAGCAGCACGCCGGGCACGTTCGCCAACGGATTGGCGAGCCGCTGCAGCAACAGACGCGCGGCGGTTTCGCCCAACTCGCGCATGGGCTGGGCGATCGTGGTGAGCGGCGGATCGATCTGCGCGGCCAGCGAAATATCGTCGAAGCCGACCACGGCAACATCGTCCGGCACCCGCTTGCCGACGCTGCGCAAACCGTGGATCACGCCGATCGCGAGCGTATCCGACACCGCGAAAATCGCGCTGGGCGCGTGCGGCGGCAACATCAGCGTGGCCGCGGCGGAAGCGCCCGCTTCGTAGTCGAGACTGTTCAGGTTCATGCACCAGCGCTCGTCGGGCGTGATGCCCGCTTCGGTCAACGCGTCGAGATAGCCTTGCTGACGCTGCCGCGCGTACAGATAGTCGACGTCGGAATTGATCAGGCCGATGCGCTGGTGGCCGCGCGACAGCAGATGCCGCACGGCGTCGCCCGCGGCGCGGTAATTGTCGATGCCCACGTACGGCACGCCCATCGCCGGATCGAACTCGCAGCACGCGACCCACGGCAGCGCGCTGGACGCCTCGCCGAGCGCCTGCTGGATGGTCGCCGGATCGAGGCAGATCGCGCCGTCCGCGCGACGACGCCGCAGCAGATCGAAGTAACTGCGCTCGCGGCCCGGATCGGCGCCGGTGTCGCACAACAGCATGAAGTAGCCGTGCTGGCGCGCCACGCTGTCGATGCCGCGCACGATCTCCGCGTAAAACGGATTGCCGACGTCGGGCACCATGGTCAGCAGCAGGCGGCTTTCGGCGGTGCGCAGATTGCGCGCGAGTTCGTTGACGCGGTAGCCGCTCGCGTCGATGGCGGCGAGGACTTTGTCGCGGGTCGCGGGCCGCACGTTCTCGTGACCGTTCAGCACGCGCGACACCGTGGCCACCGACACCCCCGCCTGCTCCGCGACGCCGGCTATGGACAGGCCGTCGGCCGTGCCACGCAAGGGCTGGGCGTTGGGCTCGGAACGCGCGCCGGATAACCCGGCACGGGCCACTTTGGACGACGGTTTGGACAAGTGAACTCGCCTGCAAAATGTAATCGATTACATTTTTGAGCGATGAAGGCCGGAATCGCAAGCTCGGATCGCTAGGGATTAACACGGGGTCGCGCGTTGTCGGTGCGGTTCCGGCGCGGTGACGATCAGGTGATCAGGAGGCGCTCGCTGCGCTTGCGCGCGCCTGTCGCGCGGGCCCGGCGCCCTGTCCGCGGCGGCACGGTTTGACGCCGCCATTTGGTACAATCCCGCAGCTACCCTGCCGTGGCCCGCATCGTGAGCGATGCCTTCAGGCCGCCGGTCAGCGGGCAAACCGCCAAACTCGCCCACCCATACTGCCGAATCCACCATGAACATCGAGCAAGCGCGTTTCAACATGATCGAACAGCAGATCCGCCCCTGGGAAGTGCTCGACCAGGACGTGCTGAATCTGCTCTCGATCGTCAAGCGTGAACATTTCGTCCCGACCGTGTACCGCGATCTGGCCTTCGTCGACTTCGAAGTGCCGCTGCCGGCCGGCCAGCACATGCTGGCGCCGCGCGTCGAAGCGCGCGTGCTGCAGGAACTGGCAGTGAAGAAACACGAAAGCGTGCTCGAAATCGGCGCCGGCTCGGGTTACATGGCGGCGCTGCTCGCGCATCGCGCGCAACACGTGCTGACGGTGGATATCGAACCGGAACTGGCGGAACTGGCCAAGGCCAACCTGATCGCCAACGGCGTGCTGAACGCCGAAGTCGCCACCGGCGACGCGTCGCGCGGCTGGGCCGGCGCCGCGCCGTACGACGTGATCTGCGTGTCGGGCGGCCTGCCGGTGCTGCCGCAGGAAATCCTCGAACACCTGAAGATCGGCGGCCGTCTCGCGGCGTTCGTCGGCACCGCGCCGGTCATGAAGGCGCAGGTCATCACGCGTATCGACGAGAAGCAATACCGTATTGCCGACGTCTTCGAAACGTATGTCGAGCCGCTGACCAACGCTATGCAGCCGCCGCGTTTCAAGTTCTGATTCGTCTCGCCTCGCCTGGCCGCTCGTCGGCCGGCAGGCTCGAATCACGCGCACTGATACGGACGGCCGGCATGGCCGCCGTCCTCTGAACCGGAAGTCCCGCTGATGCAAAATCTGACCGCTCCCGCGCTCGCCGAATGGCTCGCCGACACATCGCGCCCCGCGCCCGTGCTGCTCGACGTGCGCGAACCGTGGGAAATCCAGACGGCCTCGCTGGCCGGCGCCGTATCGATCCCGATGCGTGAGATTCCCGCCCGCAGCGAAGAACTCGACGACGACGCGCAAATCGTCTGCGTCTGCCATCACGGCGCGCGCAGTGCCCAGGTCGCGATGTTCCTCGAATCGCGCGGCCATAAGAACGTGTTCAATCTGCAAGGCGGAATCGACGCGTGGTCGCGTCAGGTCGATCCGTCGGTTCCGACCTACTGAGCCCACTGCCGCGATGATGCGCCTCCGGGTGCCGGTCTTCGCGGCCGCTCTGGCACTGGCCGGCACGCTGCACACGCTGACCGCATACGCCGTCGGCCTTTCCCAACTCTACGACGAAGCGCTCTCCAGCGACGCGCAACTGCAAAGCGCACGCGCTGCCCTCGCTGCCAACAGCGAAGAGTTGCCGCTCGCACGCGCCAAACTGTTGCCGCAGGTCTCGGCGTCGCTGTCCGCGAACCGTCAGAGCACCGACTTCGGCGGCGGCTTCCCGTCTTCGTACGGCAATAGCAACGGCTACACGATCTCGCTCACGCAACCGCTGATTCATGTGGACAGCTGGTACGGCTACGCCCAGGGCAAGCTCGCGGTGGAGTCGGCGCAAGCCTCGTTCGCGCAGGCTCGCCAGGATCTGATCGTGCGGCTCGGCCAGGCGTATTTCGACGCGCTGTCCGCGCAGGATAGCCTCGCGATCGCGCGTTCGCAGAAGGTGTCGATCGCGCAGCAGCTCGAATCGGCCAAGCGCTCGTTCGAAGTCGGCAACACCACGATCACCGATACCAACGAAGCGCAGGCCAAATACGATCAGGCCGTCTCGCAGGAAATTGCCGCGCAGAACGATCTCGCGGTGAAGCTGGCGGCGTTGCAGCAGATCGTCGGGCATCCGGTCGAGAAGGTCGACGGGCTCGTTGCCGGCGCGCCGCTGCCGCCGCCCGTGCCCGCCGACATCAACCAGTGGACCGATACCGCCAGCGACGCCAACTACCAGGTCGTCATCAAGCAGATCGCGCTATCCACCGCGCAACGTGAAACTTCCAAAGCCAAGGCCGGCCATCTGCCGACCGTCGATCTGGTCGCGAGCCGCTCGCGCAGCAGCCTCGGCGCGGCCGGCGCGGGCAACTTCGGTGGGAATTTCGGCGGCGGCTTCGGTAGCGGCGCCGAGACGCCCACGGCCGGCACGCCGGCGCTGGCGGCGGAATTGGGCAATCTGGGTTCGTCGTACACGAACAGCACGATCGGCGTGCAGGTCACGATTCCGCTCT